>NZ_JBEPOZ010000018.1:0-96602 GCF_040547005.1 Arthrobacter sp. UYCu712 | reverse complement strand
CGGCCCAACGAAGTCCACTCTGGTTATCAACAGCCAGCCCTGGCAGCGTAGAAGAATCCACTCAATCCGCTGTCCGAAATCCCCGCAGCAGCTCAGTGCTCGGTGAGGGATCCCTGTCGGACGGAATCGGAGGGCCCGATCCGACGGACTATGCTTTGACCGTGGCCAAAATCTTCGATTCCATCGACAAGAACCTCCAAGCGTGGATCGAGGAACAGCCCATGTGGTTCGTCGCAACCGCGCCGCTTGGAGCAGACGGGCATGTGAATATGTCCCCCCGCGGCCACGACTCGTTCTCTGTCCTGGGCGCCCACCGAGTCGGCTGGATTGACTACACCGGCAGCGGCGTCGAGACAATCGCACACATCCGAGAAAACGGCCGCGTGTGCATCATGTTCAATTCGTTCGGTAGCCGGCCCCGCATCGTTCGACTGCACGGCCGAGGCTCAGTGTTCCTTCCGGGTGAGGCAACATTCAAAGAAGTAGTGGCACTTCACCCCGAGCACCCAAGTACCCGAGCGGTCATCACGGTAGACGTCACCCGCATCAGCGACTCGTGTGGCTGGGGCGTCCCCGTCATGGAAATGACCGGCGAGCGTGACCTTCTTCGCTTGCAGGCCGAGAAGAAGGGCGCGGACGGCATGGCCGAGTACCGCGCCGAGAGGAACGCGTGGAGCATCGACGGTCTACCCGGGTTCCCCGCAGAGGCATAGTTGACACTCGGGAGGTGAGTCTCTCGCGACCGGCCCCGGTCTCGAAAAGGACGTGGTCGCTTCGGGATCCCCTTGCGGACAGCTCCGTGCGCCAAATAACGCTGTGAAAACGCCGCCATTTATCGCTGAAAGTCACATGCATGGCCTAGGCCAGCAACTGCGCGGAACATGTCAGCAGGCTCCCGCGGCACGCTGATCTACCGGCTTACGCGACACTCGGCTCCGCTCTCGTCAACATCTTTTTCATGACGACGCGCGGCCAGGCATCCAAACCATGTGCACTTTCTACTTGCACGATCCGACGCACACCCTGCGACCACTGGCATTCGGGCACCCGCACGAATCCTAAGCGCGTGTAATAAGGGGCGTTCCAGGGAACTTCTTCAAAGGTCGTCAACGTCATTCCTTCGAGTCCTCGTGCCACAGCCCAGCGAGCCACTTCTTCGATGAGTGACCGACCAAGACCCTGGCGGGCGTACAGAGGGTGGACGGTCACCTGCTCGATGTGGGCGCGCCGATCAACGTCTTCAACCAAAATGTAAGCGACCGGTTCATCGCCCGAGTCTGTGGCGACCCATGCCCTGCCCTCTCGCTGGTACGCGGCCAGGTCATCCAAGTCCGGTGGCGAGTCGTTAGCGATGGCTGCCATGTTGATAGTTCGAAATGCTTCGCCGGCCGCGACTTCGATGTCCCGTATCCTCGGGAGGTCTTCTCCCCGCGCTTCCCTGATCACACGACTAGTCAATCAGAGGCAACCCGCAAGAGAGCGACAGTCGACAAGGTGGCATATGGAGCCAACGGCACAAGTGTCGTCTGGTCTTAGGCTAGGCGTCATGGCAGTCGTTCACAGAGCTACGTTGATTCCGTCGAAAATGAAACTCCTCAAACGCTGGCTGCCCAACCAACCGTGGTTCAAGGAGAACGGTCCAACGAACCTAGGGCGTGTCGGCTCCTTCCGTTTTGATGATCCCGACGGTGAGGCCGGCATCGAAACACTTATCGTTGCAAGTGAGAGCGCAGTTTTTCAGGTTCCGATGACGTACAGAGACTCCCCTCTTCAAGGTGCCGACCCGTGCCTGATTGGCACTATGGATCGTTTCTCGGAAAGAGATGGGTTTACGATGCCGCTGGTGATCGCGTCTATGCGTCCGCCTTGGCCGCCACCATCCTGACCGGACAGCCACAGGCCGACCAATCCTTCGAGGTCGACGGGCGGCTTGAATTAATTCCTGAGTCCGTACACCTGCAGAGCACGGGAACGCCAGAGACCAGCATTCCCATCATCTGCTCGGCAGTTCCCGATATTGTGGACGGAGTAACAACCATCCATGCAGGGGAAGTGGACCTGTCGGTTAGTCGGGTACTCGATCTAATCAGCGAGCCTTTTGGGCAGAGGCTCCTGACAGCCACGTGGGATGAGCAGACCATCCCGGTGCAACTCGCTTCCGTGGTTCGAGTCTGACAAACCCATGGCGCTCGCCCAAGGTTCCCTTCCTGACACCGGGTTCATGTTGGCTTGCCATCGGCCGTCAACCGCTACAAGCTGACACACATGAGTGATGTTGCCAAGGCGGAGTTGCGCCGGTATTTGCAGGATGGCCGTAATGCGATTGTGTGGAAGCTCGAGGGCCTGTCTGAGTACGATCTACGCCGCCCCTTGACGCCGACCGGCACGAACCCCCACCGGGCTGGTCAAGCACCTAGCCGGGGTCGAAGCCGAGTACTTCGGCGTAGTCTTCAACCGACCCTTCGCTGAGGAATTAAAATGGCTTTCGCCCAATGCCGAGCCGAATGAGGACATGTGGGCGCGGTCTGAGGAGTCCCGCGACGCGATCGTCGGCCTATATCAACGGGTGTGGGCACATGCCGACGCAACAATTTCCCTGCTGCCGCTTGATGCTTCCGGCTACGTGCCGTGGTGGCGTGAGGCGAGCAACCCGGTCAGCTTCGCCCGCATATTGGTCCACGTGACTGCCGAAACGCATCGGCATGCCGGTCATGCAGACATCGTGCGTGAGTTGTCCGACGGCAGCGTCGGACACCGGGACGGCAACGACAATATGGCAGCCGTGGACCCGGCGTGGTGGCACGAGTACTGCGATCACCTAGAGTCGGTTGCACGCGGTTACGGGGGCAAGACCCAACCGCGCGCAACCGACACTCACCAGCACCGATAGCGGCGTTACACGCCAACCGTGCCATCGCCGAGCGCAAGGAAGCCGGGGCCGGCCGGGCAGCGGCGTAGTCGGCCGAGATGCGGGAGCTGAGGAAGCGCAACCGCTTATTGGAGCAGGAGAATGAGATTCTGCGCCGTGCCGCTGCCTATCTGGCGAGGGACATCAACCCAAAATTAGGTACCCGCTGGTCACGGATCTTGCCGCCGACAGAATCCCCGTGGCGGTGACCTGCAGGGTGATGAAGTTCAGCAAGCAGGACCGTCTTGTTAGGATCAAAGGAGTCATCAGCCTCCGACGGATCAGTGCGCGGTTGAAGTATCCGGAGTGTCAGCGTGCCGCACATCTTTATGCCATCACGGAAACACCGGCACGCGGCCGCAGCAGTTCCCGTCGCGCGCAGCAGGCGGTTGATATTCCCGGGTTTCACGTCCAAGAGTTGAGGTTAGATGGTCCTTCAGAATCGGGCGAAAGCCACCCGTGGGGCTATCATCATCGGAGCCGCTGCAGTCTTTGAGGAGCACGGCTACGGGAGTGCCAGCCTGACCCAGGTGTCTGAAGCGGCCGGGGTGACCAAGGGCGCACTCTATTTCCACTTCCAGTCCAAGGAAGATCTCGCCCGGGCTGTCATCGAGGACCAGCATCGGATCGTCCTGGCCGAAAGCGAAAGCATCCTTAACGAGGATCGGCCAGGCCTGACGGCCATGATCATCCTGTGCCGCGCTTTCGGCCTCCAGCTCCTGCACGAGCCAGTTGTCAGAGCAGGCATCCGCTTGACGTTCGAAGCGACGGCATTTGGTCCACCCGTACGCGGCCCTTACGAGGACTGGATCGCCGTCATGGAGCAGCTGACCGAGCGGGCCAAGACGGAATTGCAGATCAGGCTCTCCGTCGATGCCGCAGCATTCGCCCGATACATTGTTGCCTCCTTCACCGGAGTTCAGATGGTCTCCGGCGTGCTGACCGGCCGCGCGGACGTCATGCAACGGATCGAAGAGATGTGGGGGATCCTGCTGCCTGGGATCATGCATGAGAATTTTCACGAGGACCCCCGGGCCCTCTCCCGACTAATTTCCGCCGCAATCCCCAGCCCGGCTCAGAGTCCTACCGTACCGGCGCCCTGACCGGCTCGTCCGGCCAACGCCCTCCTCCGGCTCCCTCCCCCAAACTTAAACCGGATGACCGTCTTGTTTATGCGGTAGTCATCATTTACTCTTGTCACAGATCCATTGGGACCTCCGCTCGATGAGCGGCTGTGACGGCGCACATATTTGGGGGGCGCCTGCACAGAACGCCGGGATTGGAGCTCCCCGCGGGCCCGGCCCTCTTCCACGAGAGCATCCGCCACGGCGATCCCTTGATTTCCGGCCGGGACCACCAGGACAGCTCGGCAAAACGTCTCTGCCTTGTCCGGGCGTGCATCACTTTCCGTGGCAAAGGGGTTCTTTCGGACTCCAGGTCCGTATCCTGTTGCACAGGTAGGGGCCACTGACGGCGGCGATGCTCTCCACAGTCGCCGGTTTGACTTGATGAATTCCTCAGAATACGATTCTGATTCGCGCCCCGATGCATCCCCCAAGAGCATCGGGGCGCTTCCATGTCCGCTCACAGATGGGCCCCTCTGGGGAAGGCGAGCTCAGCGCATACCTAAGCTCGGCTCAGCATGGGTTCTGAGGCTGGCCCAGGGCATCTCGCTAGGCGTGGGCGGCGGCGTAGGCCTGTTGAATTTCCTGGCGAATTCGTGCCCGGCCACGTGCCAGGGCCTTTTACCTCAAGTCAGGATTCACTCCGGATGGGGCGCGGAAGCTCTTGCCGCCCGACTGGAGCGAGCTGCCAGAAATAAGATTGGTCCGTTCCTGAGCTGCGGAGTGAAAGTGTCCGGTAAAGGATCGGCGAATTCAGGCGGTCGTTGCAACGGCGGGTTTTTCTGGTTCAAATAGTAGCCGTTCCATGGCTTGGGCGGGGGTGATGCCGCCCAGGGTCTTGCGGGGTCGGTCGTTGAGTTCGGCTGCGACTTCGAGCAGCCGCTCGGGTGAGTGCACGGACAGGTCGGTGCCCTTGGGGAAGTACTGGCGTAGGAGTCCGTTGGTATTCTCGTTGGTGCCGCGCTGCCAGGGTGAGTGCGGTTCGACACCAACGGCGCCTCCAACGGGCCCACCGAAGCCATCAACGGCGTCATCGAAACCACCCGCCGGATCGCCCGCGGCTTCCGCAACTTCACCAACTACCGGCTCAGATGCCTACTCGCCGCCGGCGGCCACCGCCCCTACCGAAAGAACACCCTCAACCATGCCTAAATGCGAAGGGCCGCATAAGCACGGACGACCAAAGTGAGGCACAGATGAAAGGATCATAAAGGAGTTTTCATAAACCCATTTCCCAACGCTGAGTCGCCGCGTGGATTGTGAAATGGACCCGCATCCGCAGGCTGCCCAACCACCAGGGCCAAGTACCAGCCTGACGCCAACGGCAGTGCCCAAGGTTTTCCAAAGCTTGGGTGTCTAATATCCCACTACGGGTTGAAGTATTTATGGCCAGTAACCGAGGACTGACTATAGGAGGGATCCCTTTCCCTGCCCGGACCGTGCACAAAAACTGAGGTTGAGGCCAAAGACACGATGCGCGGTTAAAGATAACCGAATACACAACTCAATAGCCCGCCGGTACCTCACCCCGGCGGGCGCCGGAGTTTAAATTGCATTTCCTGATTCGATGGCGCTCTGTTTGCGAGGACCCGCGTTTAAGCACTCCGGCTTCGCAGGCTCCGACACCGCCCATACCATTCTTCCGCGAAACTTCGTAGCGAAGCCACGTCCGCCGGTTCGGAGGAATCCCTTATTCCGAGGCTACCGATCACCATTGGGGGGGGTGACCGGCAGCTCCGGCAGGGCCACAATGGACGTTGTCTCAGCTAACAGCGCTTCGGGAGGCGCGGTTCTATGACGTCTATAATCAAGTCCCTTTCATGGACTGCCATCATCCGGAGAAGTCCTTCCCGCGAGGCGAGTTCAATGTCCAGGGCCGTCGCTGCAATGTCCTCCAAGGCTTCGGGCATCCAATCCGCGGATATGCCGCCGGGGTGTGAGAACTTCTCGGAGGAGCGGAACAACGCATAGCGGATCACTTTGCCTTGCAGCTCGGCAACAAGGAACTCGATCTCAGCCAACAGCTGATCCGTCCACATGGCGTCGGTTATCGCGCCGCCGCGCCGGGTGCTGTCCGGCCCTTGGCCACGAAGCTCTGGCTCCTGCTCCGGCCGGGCGGGTCCAGGGTCGACCGCAGCGGGCCCGGGTCGCAGATCGGTGCTCTTGGATGCGGATTGATAAACGGGCGGCCTCGCATCGGTGTGATGAACTCCTGGTGGGGGCGCCGGCTGGGGCGCTGCCAGGGTCCGGGGCAACACATTAAGGCTTATCGGACGTCCGGCAATCGGGATAGGCCCGCAACAGCGGAGGGCTTGGCGGGATCAACACGCCAGCCGGGTTGCTTAGAGGTCTTCCTTGGCGAGGGCCTTTGTTTCGGCCGGCGTCGGCCGTCCGAGGCGCTCATCGAGGGTAACGCGCAGCCGGGCGGCAGCCACCTGGACGCGGTGCTCCGAGGGGGTCATGGCCCTGCCTGTCGCCTGGGCGTCGTGGCGGGATCCATGGGAGGTCTTCTTCTCCGGTGTGCTGGTGCTCATGATCTTCCCTCCCCGGTGTCGTCTGCCGTTGTCCCATTCTCGCCCATGTCGTCCGCGGAGTCCACGACCCCACCCGGGTCACTGCCGCCGTCCGATGCTCCGTTGACGGACTTCCAGGCAATATCAAGCAGCTCGAGCTCTTCGTTCCGCGCCAGGTCGCTGTGGGCCAGGACATCCAGGGTGGCAAGTCCGAGGGCTTTGGTGTTTTCGTCCTCATCGAGCGCGCGGTCCAGGGCCCATTGGGTCCTCTTCCACCACTCGGCCCGGTCGTCAGCGATCGCTTTCTGTTTCAGCGTGCGCCAGCCGATGAAGGCGGCTGCAACGGCGCCGAGGACCACAGCGATGGGCCCGAAGGCGGCAACAATCTGCCACCACTCGGCGGTGCCCGAGTGGACGAACACGTCTATGGGCGGCGGGGATGGGGTTGGGGGCACGTCACCAGCCTAAGGCGGGCAGTGACGTGGTCTGGTTTGCCCGGTCCCAGCGGCGTGGCCGGTGGTATCCGGAAGTCCTCCCAGACGCAGCCGCTGAACGTGACGTCCTTCGTCTCCGAAACGGCCGCCGTGCGGCCCGGCGCCGTCTGGTACTGCCAGTAAAGGTTCGTGTGGGCGATGACTTTGTCCGGCGGTGGGGCGCCCCACGCGCTCTGGTCCTCCGTCGTGTGGGCATCCCCGACCAGCGTCACGTCGTAGCCGCGCGTCAAAGCACCATGGATCGTGGACCGGATGCATTCATCCGTTTGTGCTCCGGTGACGACCAGGCGTCCGACACCGGCCCGGGCCAGCACGTCCTCCAGTTCGGTGCCCTCGAAGGAGTCGCTGAACGCCTTGTGCACCAGCGGTTCGGCGCTCCGGCGTGACAGTTCCGGGACGTACTCCCAGGCCTCGCTCCCCCGTTCGAGCTGTCCGTCGGAGTGCTGGATCCAGACGATCGGGACGCCCTCCTTACGGGCTTTGTCCACGAGCGCGCTGATGTTGGCAACGACGTCGTCGCGCCGGTGTGTCCCCGCCATGACGCCGTTCTGGACGTCGATCACCATCAAGGCGGTGCGGGGCCGATCTGCAAGCGTGGTCATGACGAGCTCCTGGTCCTCGGGCGCCGTTCGGGCAGGGTCCTGCCACGCGGATCATGCTAGGCCGATACATTGCCAGGCGCTACAGGCCGGACCGGACCTTGACGCCCACGCCCGCCGCTGGCACGCGCGGGGATCCCTCGAGATGCCAGTGCCAGTGGCTCAAGGTCCGGGACATGGACTGGCGTTCCGTCCCTGTCGAGGAAAGCGCCGAACGGCTGCGCGATCAGACCGGAAGCGGGGATCCCGGGGCGCGCACGACGAGCGGCCTGGTCGCCTACCTCGACGGTGAGCCGGCCGGCTGGTGCGCCGTCGAACCCCGCACTGCGTATGCGCGCCTGCTGCGCACCCGGGTCCCGTGGACCGGGCGGACGGAAGACAAGGGCGACTACGGCGTCTGGGCCGTGACATGTTTTGTCACCCGTTCCGGGTTCCGCCGCCGCGGGATCAGCCGCGCACTGGCGCACGCCGCCGTCGACTTCGCCCGTTCCCGGGGGGCGCCCGCGCCGTCGAGGGCTATCCGATGATCACGGAGCCTGGCCAGGAGGTCACGTGGGGTGAACTCTATGTCGGCAGCCGCAGCATCATTGCCGCCGCCGGGTGTCATGAGGGTCACTGCCCGGAACCGCCGTCTCCCAGCCATTTCCCGGTTGGATGCTGTACGGTTCAATCCCGGAAAGCCAGATCAACAGAAGCGAGAATCAACCAGGTGGCAACCGACTATGACGAAGTCCGATCCGATGTTGCGGAATCACGCAATGCCTCTCTGGAGGCCCTGCGCTCGGCAAATGCGCCGGACGCACGCAGCGTCGGCCGGGAACTCGATGAGGCCGACACCTCAGAGGGTGTGGAACTGCCCGGCGCCGATCTTTCAGGTGAGGAACTGACTGTCACGGTCATCCCGCAGAAGGAAGATGAGTTCACCTGCTACTCCTGCTTCCTTGTCCGGCACCGCTCGCAGCTCGCGCGCGAAAAGGCAGGTCACTCGTACTGCGCAGATTGCCTCAGCTAGCCGCACCGCCGCTTCACAAATCGTGCCAGGACCGCGCCGCGCATGCCCTGCGCGGCGCGGTCCGCCATTGTCCTGATTGACGATGCGGCGCCTGCCGGCACGTGGCCGGAGGCAGGACTGAATGTGGAACACCCAGTCGCAGGATGAAGCTGACGCTCTGTCCGCAGCGGCCGACGACGACCCTACCGCCGCTGACGGCCTCCGTTCCGGAGGGCCGGCTTCCGAACAGACCGGCTCCGGTGCCGCAGCCCCCGCGGCGGAACGCCGCACCTGGAGCCTGCAGCGCGAATGGTCCCGGGCCTTCGCTTTTATGCTGGCCGCCCTCCTCGTCAGAGCACTGGCCACGATTATCGGCGTCCATGGAGTCATGGACCAGGTCCGGGACACGGCGACCGACCTCCACCACCACTCGATGACCGTCGCCGGGCTGCGCAAGGACCTTGACGCCCACGAACAGGCCGCCTACCGGCTGCTGTCCGGTGCGTCCGCCGACAAAACCGCCTTCCTCCGGCAACAGGAGGACCTCAACCGCCGGTTCGACGATGCCGTCCTGGCTATTCCGGCCGAGCGGGACATGCGGTCCACCCTGGTCGGGGTGCGGTCCGCCTGGAAGGACGGCCTGGCGCCCGCGGCCTGTGGGGAAGCCAGGTGGAAGCCCTCACCGGCAACCACGTGGCCGAGACTCCGGCCCTGGCCGCGTCCGGCGCCGGCATCCGGGCCGGATTGGACCGCATCCAGGGCTCGGCCCTGGAGGCCATGGACAGCGGCCTGGCCCAAAGTGCCGAACTCCAGCAGATCGTCATCGCCGCCCGGATCACGCTGTTCGGGCTCGGGGCGGCCTGGGTGGTGTACTTCCGCAGCCGGATGGTCAAGTTCCTGCTCCGACCCGTGGAGGGCCTGCACCGGGGCGTGCTCCAGTTGAAGTCCGGGGACTACAACTACCGGATCGGTGTGGTCCGGCGCGATGAACTGGGGGAACTGGCCGAGGCGTTCAACTCCATGGCCTCCGCTGTCCACGACAGCCACCTGGCCCTGACCCACCGCGCCACCCACGACCCGCTGACCGGACTGGCCAACCGGGCCGCGCTCACTTAGTGCCTGGCATCCTCGCTTACCACGGTGAGCTCCGCAAGTCCCGGCACGCGGGCCTGCTGATCATCGACATTGACGACTTCAAGGGCGTCAACGATTCGCTGGGCCACGAAGGCGGCGATGCGCTGCTGGTCCAGCTGGCGAAACGGTTGCAGGGCTGCGTGCGCGCCCAGGACCTGGTCGCCCGCCTGGGCGGCGACGAGTTCGCGATCGTGATCATGGACGACGCCGACAGTTTGGTCACCGGCGAGATCGCCGGCAGGATTCACGACGAACTGCGGGCACCGTTCTCGCTCGGCGAAGTCCGGCTGAAGGTGTCCGTCAGCATGGGCGCCGCCCGGAGTCGTCCCGAGACGAATGACCCGGCCGAGCTGCTGCGCCAGGCGGACTTTGCGGTGTACATGGCCAAGCACCGCGGCAAGGGCCGGTACCAGCTCTTCGATGCCGAGGGCTACGACAAGATGACGTATCGCGCAGTCCTCCGGGCAGACCTGGCGGCTGCAGTACCTGCCCGTCAGCTGCGCCTCGACTACCAGCCCGTGGCCGATCTTCAGACCGGGAAGATCCTCGGTGTCGAGGCCCTCGTTCGCTGGGAGCATCCCACGTTGGGTCTGCTGGAACCGGCGGAGTTCATTCCCCTCGCGGAGGAGACGGGAGACATCGACGCCATCGGTTCCTGGGTGCTCAAGACGGCAATCCACGAAACCGCCCGGTGGCGTCGATCGATGAGCCATTGCGAAAACCTGTGGGTTTCGATCAACCTTTCCACGCTGCAGCTGCCCAGCCCGCATAACCTGGCTGCCATCGAAAAGATCCTCACCGACCCCGCGGCGCAGGCGCATCGGGTGGTCCTCGAAGTCACCGAAACGGAGCTGGCCAGCAGCGTCGACGGCGGGATCACCGCGCTCAACACGCTCAAGCGGCTCGGCGTCCGGATCGCCATCGACGATATCGGGACCGGCTTCTCGTCCCTGAGCACGCTCGCTGATCTGCCTGCGGACATCCTCAAGATCGACCGCTCATTCCTCGCCGGCCAGCTAGCCGACGGACCGTCCGCGGCCATGCTCGAGGGCATCCTGGGGCTGGCCCATAAGCTAGAGCTCGAGGTGATCGCCGAGGGCATCGAAGACGACGTCCAGTTGTCCGTTCTGCGCGGCCTTGGCTGCCGCATGGGTCAGGGGTTCTTGCTGGCCAAGCCGGGCCCCTCCCACCTGATCCAGGCGCTGCTCGGGTCCCGCACCCGGCTCCAGCCACCCTTCGAGGCCCAGCAGTCTGGCTCTTGACGCCGCCCGGCGTCCGGCTTTGATCCGCACCTCCGGTGCTATTTCCCCGCGTCGGGCGGACAATGAGTTGTAGTTCCTACTGCAATTACAGTTCCCACGCAGAGGATGGTGCGCCATGAAGATTCGCAGCGGCCGGGCGGCACTGCAGCTTCCGTTCCTGGCTGTTTTCTTCGCTCTGATACTCGCCGGAACAGGCGGGTGCGCCAGCGGCGGCGGAAGCCCGGCCGCGACGTCTTCGGCGCCGCCAGTTGCGACCGCACCGGCGAGCGAGGCCGCAACCGGCACCCCGGACTCCACCAGCTCAGCAGCGTCCATCACCATCAAGGACTTCGGCTTTGGCGATCCAATCTCTGTGTCCCCGGGCGCGACGGTGACGGTGACCAACATGGACACCGCGGAGCACACCGTAACGGCGGACCAGGGCTCTGCGTTTGATGTGGAGATCCAGGGCGGTGGCGCAACGGTTACCTTTAGGGCTCCGTCGGCGCCTGGAACGTATGCGTTCCATTGCACTTACCATCCCGGCATGCACGGGACGCTGACGGTCAAGTGAGCGCGCCAAGCCGCACCGGAAAGAGCGTGGGGCAGCGGCGACGCGGGTTGCCGTTGCGGATAATGACCGCATTGGCCCTCCTCATTGACGCCGCCGTCCACATCCATCTCGCCCCCGGCTACCAGGCCGGCAGTTCCGGCGGGCTCGGCCAGGGCACGTTGTTTCTGCTCGAGTCCGCCGCGGCAGTCCTGGCCGCCGCGTATGTCCTTCTGCGCGGGAGCCGTGCCGCCTACGCGTTTGCCTTCGTGGTGGCGCTGAGCGCCTTTGCCGCCGTGGTCCTGTACCGCTACGTTGACATCCCGGCGTTCGGGCCGTTTCCGGCGATGTACGACCCCACCTGGTTTATCGAAAAGTCGCTGAGCGCCATGGCGGAAGCCGCCGGGGTTGTCCTGGCCGGCATCGGCTTCATTCGGGCCGGGCGGACGGTGCGGGCCAGCAGGGCAGGCTGACGGCGTCGTCCGTTCTGAACCGCCAGAAGCGGTGCCCGCGGTTGTTGTCAGCATGGCGGCGAGGTGGTTCATGGACGGCAAGGCGGCGCAGCGGGCGGTGGCTGACGTGACGGCGGCGATCGGATTGTTCCTGGCCGCCGCCACTTGGCTCTGCCTCACAGCTGCTCCCGGAACCGGCGTGCAGCACTTATCCCTTGCCGCCGGCGCCGTCGTGGCCGGACGCACGGCCGCCTCCGTCCTGGGCCGGGATCCGTTGTACTGTTCCTCCGCGGACCGCGGACCGCGTCACGCTTGTCAGGTCCGTCCTGGCCGCCTGCCGCGCTGGCTGCTGCCGGCCTGTTGTCCGGTTCGACGCCGGGCGGCCTCATCGCCGCTATTGGCACCGCAGCCTTCCTGCTCGACGCCATCGACGGACGCGTGGCCCGGTCCACGGGCACCGCGTCCGCAGCCGGTTCGCAACTCGACTCCGACACTGATGCCTCCCTTGTCCTCGTGCTCTCCTGCGCCGCCGCAAGAAGCACCGGACCGTGGACCCTGGGCATCGGCCTTTCGTACTACGCCTTCCTGGCCGCCGGCTGGTTCAGGCCCTCGCTGCGGGATCCCCTGCCCCCGAGTACTGTCCGCAAAGTCATCGGCGCCTTTCAGCCGTGTGCCCTGCTGTTTGCCCTGGCACCAGGCGTACCGGCAACCGCGGGCGCCGCGGCGCTTGCCGTCGCGCTTCCGCTGCTGGTGATTTCCTTCGGCCGCGACGTCGTCGGGCTGGAGCTCCGGCGCCGCGAATATCACGTCGATGCCGCACCGGCGCCGCGTGCAAGGGCGTAGACTCAAGCAAATTTTCCCGGATGAAAGCCACATCATGAACAAGAACCGCCTGGAGGCGTTCAGCGACGGGGTGCTGGCCATCATCATCACGATCATGGTGCTCGAACTCCATGTCCCCGCCGAGCCGACCTGGCGTGCGCTGCTGGAGGAATCGCCGACATTCTTCGGCTACGTGCTGAGCTTCATCTACGTCGGCATTTACTGGAACAACCACCACCACATGCTTCACCTGGCGGGGAGGATCAGCGGCGGGGTGCTCTGGGCCAACCTGCACCTTCTGTTCTGGCTGTCGCTGGTCCCCTTCACCACCCGCTGGATGAGCAACGCGGAGCTCTCGGAGGTTCCTGTGTTGGCGTACGGTCTGAACCTGCTGTTTGCCGCCATTGCCTTCTATATCCTGAGGACCGCCCTGATCCGCCGGCAGGGACGCAACGGCGCCCTAGAACAGGCTCTCGGCCGGGACTGGAAGGGCAAGGCGTCCCCATTCCTCTACCTTCTCGGCATGGGACTAAGCCTCGTGCATCCGGTCGTGGGACTGGCCGTCTACTCCGGAGTTGCGGCGATCTGGCTTATTCCGGACCGCCGTGTGGAGCGGTACATCAGGCACGGGGCGGAGCGCGGGCCGGAACCGAAAACCGCCGACCCCGCCGGCTAGAAGCCGGCTCAGCGCCGGGTCCGCTGCGCCAAGGATGCGCTAAGGAATTCCAGGATGGTCGAGGTGGGCTTCTGGACATTGGCCGAGTATTCGGGGTGCTTTTCGAGATACGTCTTGATGTACGGGCAAACGGGGACGATGGCCAGGCCGGCCGCGACGGTCTCGTCGAGGGCTTGGGCGGCGAGGATGCCCGCAAGGCCCTGGCCGCCATAGGCTTCCTCGATGACGGTGTGATAGAAAACCCGCTGCCGTTCGTCGTCGCGGTCCACATAGGCGGCCTGACCGATGACGGTGTCGCCGTCGTGCACTTCGTAGCGGCTGCGATCGGGATTGTGGCGGATGACGATCGGGCTCAATGTTGTCTCGCTGCTCTGCTGCGGTGCACCTTCGGCGTTTTCCATGTAAACAGCCTATCGATCAGCGCCCGGTCCACAGAGACGGCATCATGGAGTCATGCCCACACTCGAGTCCCCTGTCACCCTGGCCGTCGGCGAGACAACCGTCTCAGGTGTCCACACCCGCCCCGATAATCCCGTCGCCACCCTGGTGGTGGCCCACGGTGCAGGATCCGGCATGGAACATCCGTTCCTCTCCGGCTTCACCCGGGCCCTGAACGCGGAGTCTGTTGCGACGCTGCGCTTCAATTTCCCGTACCGCGAGGCGGGGCGGAAGTTCCCGGACCGTCCGCCGGCAGCCATCGCCGCGTGGCGGGCGGCCATGGATGAGGCCGCGGCGCTCTCGGCCGGCGAGCCGCTGTGGGCCGCCGGCAAGTCCTTCGGCGGCCGCATGGCCTCGATGGCGGTGGCTGAAGGCATGCCGGCGGCCGGACTGGTCTACCTCGGCTACCCGCTGCATCCTCCCGGCAAGCCGGAAAAAATCCGCGACGAACACCTCTACGGGCTGACCCTGCCGATGCTCTTCCTGCAAGGGACCCGGGACCCGTTCGCGACCCCAGCGCTGCTGGAGGCCGTCGTCGCACGCATCGGGCCGACCGCGACGCTGCAGTGGTTCGAGGGCGGCGGCCACACCTTCGAGGTCGCCGGCACCAAGCAAAGCCCGGAAGACATCGGGGCGTCGTTGGCGGGCACCGTTGCGGCCTTCCTCAAGCAGCGCGCCTAAGTCCACCCGGTCCGGCGCAGCGGCGGTTCGGCTCCGCCGGACCGCTGGACCAGGACCTGGTTGACGCCGGTTATTCCGGCCTCGAATCCCAGTGCGCTCGCGGCCATGTAGAGCCGCCACACCCGCGCCCGCCCCTCACCCGCGGCCCGCACGGCCTCGGTCCAGTGGTCCTCCAGGTTCTGGACCCAGGCCCGCAGAGTCAGGGCGTAGTGCCGGCGCAGGGCCTCCACGTCGAGCACTTCGAAGCCCCCGGCTTCCAGCGCCCCGACGGTCTCCGCGAGGCTGAGCATCTCGCCGTCGGGGAACACGTACCGGGGTATGAAGGAATCCGGGTCCGGGTCCGTGGGGCCGGCGTTCCAGGAGATGGCGTGGTTGAGCAGCCGCCCGCCGGGCCGCAGGAGCTCATGCAGCCGCGAAACGTAGCCGGCCATCTGCTCGCGGCCCACGTGCTCAGACATCCCGATGGAGCTGATCGCATCGAACGGCGCGTCGTGGACGTCGCGGTAGTCCTGCACGCGGATGTCCACCCGGTCGGTCAGTCCGGCGTCGGCCACCCGTTTACCGGCGAGGGCCGCCTGTTCCGTCGAAAGCGTGATGCCGACGACGTCGGCCCCGTAGCGCTGCGCAGCATGGAGGGCTAAGCTCCCCCAGCCGCAGCCGACGTCGAGGACCCTCATGCCGGGCTGCAGTGCGAGTTTGCGGCAGACCAGATCGAGCTTGGCCTCCTGGGCCGCGTCCAGGCCGGTGCCTTCGTCATCCCAGGCCGAGCAGGAGTAGACCATCGACGGGCCGAGGACAAGGGCGTAGAAGTCGTTGCCGACGTCGTAGTGGTGCGAGATCGCCGCGGCGTCGCGGTTCCTGGAGTGCCGCCGGCCGGCCCGGACAACCTTGGCTTCTTCAGGCGGCGGTGCCGGATTTGGGCCCAGGGCGCCGAGCCGGACAGCGGTCCTGAGGATCGTTCCGAGCTCGCGGAGGGTTGGCCGGCGGAAACGACCCGGCTCCGCGAACTTGCCGGCGGAGCTCAGCGCCGCGAAGCTGGCAAAAACGTCGCCGGGAGCGGAACACCACCAGCGGGGCGCCGGCCGGTCCCGCTTCCGAACCGTCCCAGGCCTGCAGCCGCAGGGGGATTTCACTAGTGCCAAGGACAATAGCCAGGGCTTCGGCCAGCCCTGATGCCACACCCGCCGATTTCGTCATCATCATCGCCTCACTTCCGGTGCTGGTCACGCGATACTGCTCAGCCAAATCTATGTCCCGGCAGGGCAGCCGAACAGGGGCTGGACGGCCCTGACATCCGGGCGGCGCGTCGGTCCAGGTCGTCCCGGTAGCGCTGGTGTCGTTCGGTTTCGGGGGCGGTTCGGAGGCTGGCGCCGATGCTGCGGGTGACCGTGCGGCAGGCGGTGGGGGCGGCGGCTTTGTTCTCCCGCTCGGCGTCTACTGCCGTGGCGGGTGCGGACATGCGGTGTTCCGTCCCAACTCCATTGCGCTGCTGGCGGGGCTGGTGCCGTTGGTCTGCGCCGTTGGTCTGCGCCGTCGGCTACTCCGTGCGCGGCGTGATCCGTACGCTGCGCCGCTGACACGCGGCCGTTCGTCGGGGCCGCCGGACGGCCACGCCGGGCAGGCCCGGTAGCGTCACTTCTCCGACGGTGCCGGGGACGGTATTGCGGGTGGTGCGTAGAGGCTGCCGATCAGTGCCCTGGCGATGGCAGCCGCGGGGTCGCGTCCGTCGGCTGCCGGTGCGAGGTTGGTCCACACCACCAGGGTCACCTTGTTGACGGGATCGTTGCCCATAAAGGAGTTAAACCCGGGCAGTTCACCGGTGTGGCCGTACAGATTGCCGAACTTGGCCAATGCCAGTCCGTAGAGCGCGCCGGCCGCGTCGTCCGGATCAACCGGCCTGGGGCTGTCCAGCCAGATCTTCTGCGTCCCGGGATTCAGGACCTTGCCGCCCGTGATCGCCTCGGCCCAGTTGGCGAGATCTCCGGCGGTCGAGATGCCCTGGCCGGCCGCCCAGGTCCACGACGGATTCGAGTCCGTGTAATCGTTCGGAAGGAGGGTTCCGGCTTGTGCCTGGGCGATCAGGTCAGCCGGCAGCCTGCTTGTGGCGAGCGTCAGGACATTGTTCATGTACATGTAGCCCCGCGGATGCGGGGCTGGCAGGCCATTCGAGTCCGACGGCGGAAACGAAGTCTGCGCGAGGCCGAGCGGGCCGAGGATCCGGTCCTGGATGATCCCGGCGAGCGGTTTGCCTTCGAGCTTCTCCGCGATGAGCCCCAGCAGGACGGTGTTGGTGTTCGAATAGTGGAACCCCTCGCCGGGGGCGAAGTACACCAGAAGAGGGAGGGCGATGCCCACGAGTTCCTCGGGGGTCCAGACCCGCTGCGGGGTGGTGTCCAGGGCCAGGTTGAGCTCGTACGATTCCGAATAGTTGTACAGGCCGCTGCGCATGCTGAGCATCTGTTCGATGGTGATGTTGTCCCCGTTGGGAACATCCGGCCGGTACTTGGATACCGCATCACCCAGCTTCAACCGGCCCTCCTGGACCAGCTGCAGGATGACGGCCCCGGTCCAGGTCTTGGTGATGGAACCGACCCTGATGTGGTGGGCCAGCGAGACGGGACGGTCTCCTCCCCGGCTCTCGAAGCCGTAGCTGAAGCTGACCTCCCCCGCCGGCGTGCGCAACAGCATCACCGCGCCCGGGACGAGAAGCTGCTTGGCCTGGCCTTCGAAGGTCTCCCGCAACTTGGCTTCGTCCACCGGCAGCAGTGCACCCGCGGCTGCCGACGCCGACGCCGACGCGGCGCTCGCAGGCGCGCTCGCGCTCGCGTCCGCCGTTGCGCTGGCGCTCGCCGTTGCTGTTGCCGGCGGCGGGGCCGGGCCCGATGGGGTGCACGCGCCGGCCGGCAGCAGCACCGCTGCGGCCCAACACAAAGCGGCGACTGGGCGGCGCGGGCGCCGGGTGCGGTCTGGCGGCTTGGTCATCATGTACTCCAGCCGGAACTCACCGCAGTCTTCGACTGGTTGGGAGGCTGCCGTACCGGCGTATGGAGCTTAATTTAGCGCACGCCGATGGGTAAGCAGAAGGGCCTGTCCGGAACTGCGCTCAGGCCAGGCTCAGGAGCGGGCATTGAAGACGTCGGGGCCGAAGCTGTTCAGCCCGGGCGCCCCGGCATATCCCAGCCGCGGCAACGAGAAGATGTCTTCAATGCTGGCGAGGAGACTGTAATGGTTGTACGGCGTGTCCGACGTCGTACCGCCCCTCGAGAAGGGCGAGAGGACCAGGGCGCCGGTCCGGCCCCCGGCCGTTCCGCCAGGAATCCCTGAGGGGCCGCCGCTGTTTCCTTCGGCTTCGTCGAAGGTGATGACCAGCAGGCCGTCCTCCTTGAAGGCAGGCGACGCCTGGATGAGCGGGATCTGCTCCCGGAGCCACGCGTCGGCACTGGCGAGGCCACCCGGGCTTTTATCGACGCACGGAGTGTCGTGCCCGTCGTTGCACAGGTTCGGCGTGATGTAGGACAGGGCCGGCGTCGTCGCCAGGGACTTCAGGTCTCCGGCGAACCCGGTGAAGTCCACGACATTGGCCCTGCAGTCCGGGGACGATGTGATCTGCTCGAAATACACGAACGGGTTATGGCGGGTCGCGTACTGGTCGTGGGCCTTGGCTTGCTGGTGATCGTCTTTGGCCCCGAGCGCGGGATGAAGGCAGGGTGTCTTCATATCCTCCATGTAGCCCTTCCACGTCTTTCCGGCCGCGCTGAGTTGTCCCGGGAGGGTCGGAACTGACGCTGGATAAACACAGCCGTTGCCCTGCACCTGGCCCTGCGCCGCGAGTCCGGTCTGCGTGAACGGAGCATAGGTCGGACAATCATCGCGGGTCATCGCATTTGCTGCCTGCCCCGAGATCTGTGCGAGGTAGTTCGGGTTCGAGTGATGTGCGATGCCGTAGTACTGGGAGAGCAGCACCCCCTGCGCGCGAAGCGTGGTGGACAAGTACGGGGCCGCCGAACCTGAGCCCCAGACGGCGTCGTAGCCCTTGTTCTCGAGATTGATCACGAACACGTGCCCGGGCTTACTGGAACCCGGTGCCGTCGACGGCGCCGGGGAGCCCGGACCGGGCGGCGCACCGCCTTCCGGCGGCGCCGGGTTACATGCTGTTGCCAGGGTGAGGACCACTGCCACCACCAGCCACGCGGCACGCCCTGTGACAGTTGGACTCGGGGTTCTTGCTGCGTTCCGACTCATGGTTTCCGGCTTTCTCGTTGACCGATCCGGGCCGGGCGTGCGGCCCGGTGCTGGAACTCTCGCACACCAGACTCAGGGTTGCCGGCAAAGTCGCCCAAAGAACCCTGTGAAGTCACCGGTGGTAGTTTGCAATGATGGACGAGGAGACGACGGCGCCGGACGCACACCACGCTACGCCACGCAAGCAACAAGGCAGGCCTGCCGGGGCTGCCGGGCGACAGCGCCGTTCCCCGCTGGTGGGAACAGCTCGGCCTGCCGGGGCTGATCGATATCCACACGCATTTCCTGCCGGACCGGATGATGAAGCGCGTATGGGCGCATTTCGACGAGGTCGGGCCGCTGATCGGCCGGCCGTGGCCCATCACGTACCGCTGGGACCACGATCGCCGGCTGGCGCACCTGCGGCAGCTGGGAATCCGGCGTTTCACCGCCCTGACCTACGCGCACCGGCCGGGCATGGCGGCAGACCTCACCGACTTTGCCCTGGACCTGGCGGACAGGGAGGCGGACTGCGTTCCGAGCGCAACGTTCTTCCCCGAGGACGGCGTCCTGGACCACGTCCGGTCGGCGTTGCAGCGCGGCGCCCGGGTGTTCAAGATCCATGCACAGGTGGGCGGTTTTGACCTGCGCGAACCGGTACTCGATCCGGTTTGGGGACTGCTGGCCGAGGCTGGCGTGCCGGTGGTCGTGCATGTGGGCAGCGGCCCGGTCCCCCGGCAGGGATTCACGGGGCCGGACAAGCTGGAAGGTGTGATGCGCCGGCATCCCGGGCTGACCGCCGTCGTCGCCCACCTGGGCGCACCGGAGTATTCCGAGTTCCTTGCGCTGGCCGAGGCGTATCCCCGCCTCCATCTGGACACCACCATGGTGTTCACGGATTTCTTCGAGTCGGCCGCGCCGTTTCCGCCGGAACTGCTGCCGCGGCTGGCGGATCTGGCCGACCGGATTGTGCTCGGCAGCGACTTTCCCAATATCCCCTACACCTATGCCCACCAGCTTGAGGCGCTGGAGCGCCTGCGGGATCGGGAACCGCGCCTCGACGACGAGTGGTTGCGGGCGGTCTGCTGGCACAACGGTGAACGGCTGATCGGGGCCTAGGGCCTTCAGTCCTGGCTGCGGGCGCGGCTCGGCTGCACCCGCGGCGGTTCGCCCGGCATTTTTGGGAAATCCGGCGGAAAGGGCATTTCGCCCAGCCCGGCCGCGACGTCGCGTTCCCACCAGCCAAGGAGGACGTCGATGGTGCCGGCGGTGGAGTGCATCCCGGCCCACGGGTCCCCGTTTTTCTTGAGCCGGTCCGGCACCGTGGCGATGGTGAAATCCGTTGGCTGGGCGCTCTCGAGTTCGTCCCAGCCGATGGGGCAGCACACCGTGGCGTTCGCCAGGGCGCGGGGGCTGTAGGCGCCGGCCATGGTGCGGTCGCGGTTGGCCTGGTTGAAGTCCACGAAGATCCGCGTGCCGCGTTCTTCCTTCCACCAGGCGGTTGTGATTTTTTCGGGCATCCGCCGTTCAAGCTCCCGGGCGGCGGCAATGACGGCGTGCCGGACCTCCAGGAACTCGTGGGTGGGCTCGATGGGGGCAAATACGTGCAGCCCGCGGTTTCCGGAGGTCTTGATGAAGGACGTGAGCCCCGCCTCGGCCAGCACGGAACGCAGTTCCTGGGCGGCCGGGATGGCGTCGTCGAACCCGGTGCCGGGCTGAGGGTCCAGATCGATGCGCAGCTGGTCCGGGTTGTCCGGATTCCCGGCCCGTGAAGGCCAGGGATGGAACACGATGGTGTTCATCTGCACGGCCCAGACCGCGGCCGCGATTTCGTCGAACACCAGCTGCGGATGCGAACGGCCGCTCGGGTAGACAACGGTCACGGCCCGCACATAGTCCGGAGCGCCCCTGGGCGGATTCTTCGAGAAGAACTGGTCGCCGTCGATGTTGTCCGAAAACCGCTGGAGCGTCACGGGACGGTCCCCGTTCGCGGCCAGGAATGCATCACCGACGGCGACCATATAGTTGGCGAGGTCGAGTTTGGTCAGGCCAAGCTTCGGCCACAGGACCCTCCCGGGACTCGATATCCGGATCTCCCGGGTCCCGTGCGGGGAGCTGACAGCGATGTGGGCTTCTTCCTTGGCCATGGGGACAAGCTACTCCGCAGATGTCGCAAAAGAACAGCCTGCCCCCCGCGCAGCAAAGGGTGTGTCCCCTATCCCGCGGCGGCGCCGGTCAGGACTCGAGAACCAGCAACTGGGCCTTGTCCGCGTCCCAGCCCACCCACAGCTCCTGATCCGGCAGGAACGCGGCGCCCCGGTCTGAGCTCAATTCAAGCAGCTGGAGTTCATGGCCGCCGGCGCGGAGCCGGTGGCGCACCGTTGCCCCCAGGTTGGTGGAGGACACCAGCGTCGCGGCGCAGCCGTTGCCCGCGGCGGCCTGGGTGCTGAATTTGAGGTGCTCGGGACGGATGGAAACGGCGTAGTTCCGGCCGTCGGCCCCGCGGTCCCGGACCCTGGCCAGGCCGAGGCCCCCGAGATCCACAACAGCGTGGTCCCCGTTCCGCTCGCCGATGGTGCAGGGAATGAGGTTCGTATCGCCAAGGAAACTGGCCACCCAGTCGGTCAGCGGGTGGTTGTAGACCTCTTCCGGCGGCCCGGAATGGATGATCTTCCCGTCCCTCATCACCACTATCCGGTCGGACATGGCCATGGCCTCGTCCTGGTCGTGCGTCACGAACAGCACGGAGATGCCCAGGCTCTTCTGCAGGGTCTTGGTCTCCTCCTGCATTTGCTCGCGGAGACGTTTGTGGGCGAAGCCGGAGGGAGGCAAGGGCATCCGGGCAGGCGCGGGCGCCGAATCACTGTCATGGGCAAGGCAGAGAAACAGAACCTGCGCTACGTCGACTATTACTGCTTCATGTCGCTGGCAGAATTCACGGCATGGGTACAGGCGGACGGAGACGACGAGCCGTACACCTTCCGGCTAGGCCGGCAGTAGGCGGAACCGGATCCGCCGCCGGCGTCAGCCTTTCAGCAGGTCCGCGTGGTGTTCCGCGACGACGTTCGGGTGGGCCCGCAGCCGGTAGCGCAGGGCGTTGTCGCCGTAGGTTTCCAGGATCGGGCTGTTGGTCGGATCGACCGACAGCCCGCGCGCCTTGGCCTGGTGTTCCGGCGCCACCGCCAGTTGCGGCATTTTGGCGTCCAGAGCCGGATTGTAGAAGAACGGAAGCGAGATCCGGTCGGTGCCACGCAGTGGCGAAATCACGCGGTGGAGGGTCGCCTTAAGGTATCCGTTGGTGGCCAGTTCGAGCATCTCGCCGATGTTGACCACGAAGGTTCCCGGCACCTGCGGCGCATCGATCCAGCTGCCCTGGTGCTCCACCTGGAGTCCGCCCTTTCCGGGCTCCACCAGCAGCAGCGTCAGCACGCCGCCGTCGCGGTGCGACCCCACCCCCTGCTTGGGCTCGGGGTCGGACTCCCCCGGATACCGCACGATCTTGAGCACGGGGAAGGCGCGTGCGGCGAATGCCTCGTCGAACGTGTCCTCGGGCGCGCCCAGCGACACCGCAACGGCCCGCAGCAGTGTCAGGGAAATGGCGCTCAGCCGCTCGGTCCATTCCAAAACAACGGTCCGCATTTCCGGCAGCGCGTCCGGCCACAGATTGGGTCCTTCCAGGCGCCAATAGTCCGCCACTCCGGGGCCGGCCTCCACCACGCCACGTTCGACACCGACGTCGATCTGCTCGCGCCAGTCGACGGCACCGTCGGTGAGCTCGCCACCCATCCGCGTGTAGCCCCGGAACTGAGGGCTCAAGACGTTTTCGACGGCGAGCTTCTGCTCCTCGGGGAGGTCAAAGAACTTCCGGGAGACGTCCAGGATCTGATCGGTCAGCTGCTGGGGAACACCGTGCCCGGCCAGATAGAAGAAGCCGACCTCGTGCATCGCCTCACGGAGCTCGTCCCGGAACAGTGCAGCCTCTTCAGGACCGGCATTCAAACGGGAAAAGTCGAGGATGGGCAATGATTCGAGTGGCAACGTTCTTAGTCCTATTCCGTTAACTTGGCAAGCCGGCGCCTGTACTTTCCTCAATGTTACGGACGGCGCCTGCGTGTTGAACAGTAGCGTGTCGAAATGTGTCGCGCGGCCGCCGGCACCGAAGTTGCGTGACTGCAATTATGCATTTGTGTAATGGTTGCAGTCGTGCAATTATTTAGGCATGACCGAAACCTCCCCGACGCCGCTCCGTGCGCGGAGAAGGGCAGAGACCTGGTCCGCGCTGCATGAGGCGGCCGCCTCCCTCGCCCTGAAGCGCGGCGTGGAGCACACCACGGTCGAAGCCATCGCGGAGGGCGCCGGGGTCTCCCCCCGCACGTTCTTCAACTACTTCCGGGCCAAGGAAGATGCGATCCTGGGCCTCCATGAACCCCGGGTAGATCCGGACGAGCTGTCCCGCATCTCCACCGCCGGCGACCTCCTGGCCCAGGTGTCCCGGTTGCTGATGACGGTGGCATGGTCGGCACTTGGCGGATCGGATCCGTCCCGGCGCCGCCAGTTGCTGGCCACGTACCCGCACTTGGGCCGCCGAAAGATGGAACTGATGGTCAAGGCCGAGACGCTCGTCTGCGACGCCGTGGGCGCGCTGTTGTCCGCCGATCCCGCGTGGCGGTCCGGCGTCGAGGGCTTCGGCCCGGATGACACCGCCCGGATGCTGGTGATGATCGCCGGCGTCCCGCTCCGCTTCAACCTCACGTCCGCCGATTTCGACCCGGCCCGGGGACTACAACCCGAGGACCTCGGGCCCTCCCTCGCACTTCTCCACCACTTACAAAGGAAACTGTCATGACCACCACCCCCGTCCAGGACGCAGGACCGGCCGAAGGGAAACAGCACATCGTGCTGCTGTTCGTGGGCCTGATGCTCTCGATGCTCCTCGCGGCACTGAACCAGACGGTGCTCAGCACCGCCCTGCCGACGATCGTGGGCGAACTCCACGGCGTCAACGACATGCTGTGGGTCATCACCGCCTTTATCCTGGCCTCCACCATCACCATGCCGATCTACGGCAAGCTGGGAGACCTGATGGGACGCAGGTCCCTCCTGATCGCCGCCATCCTGCTGTTCATGGCAGGCTCCGTGGTTGGCGGGCTGGCCAACGACATGGGCGTCCTCATCACGGCCCGCGTCATCCAGGGCCTCGGCGGCGGCGGCCTGATGATCCTTTCCCAGGCGGTCATCGCGGACGTCATCCCGCCGCGGGAACGCGGCAAGTACATGGGCATGATGGGTGGCGTCTTCGCCATCGCCTCCGTCGCCGGCCCGCTGTTGGGCGGCTGGTTCACCGAAGGACCCGGCTGGCGCTGGGTGTTCTGGATCAACATCCCCCTCGGCCTGCTGGCGCTGGCCGGAGCCGCGTTCTTCCTCAAACTTCCCAAGCACAGCGGCCGGCCGCGCCTGGACCTCGGGGGCATGGTGCTCGTCGCCATCGCAACGACCTGCCTCGTTCTCTTCGCCACCTGGGGCGGGAGCAAGTACGCGTGGTCCGACCCCATCATCCTGGGCCTCATCGCGGGCGCCGTTGTCAGCGCCGCAGCCTTCGTCCTCGTCGAGAGCCGCACCGCGGAGCCGATCATTCCGCTGCACCTCTTCAAGGACCGGAACTTCAACCTCTCCACGATCGCCGGCCTGCTGATCGGTGTGGCAATGTTCGGCGCCATCGGCTACCTGCCGACCTACCTGCAGATGGCATTTAGCGTCAACGCCACCGAGTCCGGCCTGCTCATGATCCCGATGATGGGCGCCCTCCTGGTTGCCTCGGTCGCCTCGGGCCAGCTGGTCAGCCGGACCGGGCGCTACAAGTGGATGCCGATAGCCGGCGGGCTGCTGGTCGCAGTCGCGCTGCTCCTGCTCTCGACCCTCAAGCCCGGGGCGCCGCTCTGGGAGATCTGCGTCTACCTGGGCGTCATGGGGCTGGGGCTTGGCCTGAGCATGCAGATCATGGTCCTGATCGTCCAGAACTCCTTCCCGCTGCGCGAGGTCGGCACCGCCACGGCGTCGAACAACTTCTTCCGCCAGATCGGCGCCACGCTGGGTTCGGCGGTCGTCGGAAGCCTCTTTGCCAGCAGGCTGGCCGCGTTACTCGTGGAGCGCCTCCCCGCCGCGGCAACGGGCGGCACGCCCGGAGGATCGAACTCGCTGACCCCCGCCGTCGTCGGCAAGCTGCCGGCGCCGATCAAAGAGGCCATCATCTCGTCCTACAATGACGCGCTGACGCCGATTTTCATCTGGATGGTTCCCCTCGCGCTGATCGCAGCCGCCCTGATGTGCTTCATCAAGGAAACCCCGTTGGCCACCGCCATCGAACACGACGTGCTGTCCGAATCGATTGCGGAGGGCAACATCCTGATCACCGCCGATGACGCCGACGACGCCGACGCCCCCGTTCCGAGCGGGGCTCACCGGAGGTAGGTACCAACCGGAGGTAGTGACACCGGAGGTAGAAACAAGCCGCGTGCAGCCCGCCATCCCGGCGGGCTGCACGCGGCTTCTGCTGCGCCCTACATCCTGCTTTTGGTCCTGGCCGTTGCCGGCGCGGTCCACGGGTCCTCCGGCCAGGGATGCCTCGGGTAGCGGCCCCGCATCTCCGCCCGGACCTGCGCATAGGGTCCCGACCAGAAGGACGCGAGGTCGTCGGTCACGGCCAGCGGTCGCCTCGCCGGCGAGAGCAGGTGGAACAGCACCGGCACCCTGCCGCCCACCAGCCGCGGCGTCTGGTCCCAACCGAAGCACTCCTGCAGTTTGACCGCCACCACCGGGCGGCCGGCGTCGCTGTCCACCTCCGGGTAATCGATTTTCACCCGTGAACCGCTGGGGACTTCAAGGCGTTCCGGCACCAGTTCGCCCAGCCGCGACGCCTCGGGCCACGGCAGGAGCCTCCGCAACGGATCGGCCAGGTCAATCCCGCCCGCCGCGCCGCCGCCGGCCAGGGCATCGAGTTCGGGAACAAGCCACTCGTTCAGCCGGGCCAGGAGGGCCGGTTCGGAAACATCCGGCCAGGGGCTGCCCAGCTCACGGTGCAGCAAGGCCAGGCGGCGGCGCAACGCGTCCGCCCCCGGCGACCACCCGATCATCCCCAGTCCGTCCCGCTCCAGGGCGCGGGCCACGGCCTGACGTCCTTCCTCTGGAGAAGGCCGGACCGGGGTGGAGGACAGCACAATCGCGCCCAGCCGCCGTTCCCGCCGGGCCGTGACCCGGCCCTGGCTGAACCGCGCCTCCACGGTGTCGGTGAGCAACTGCCGGGCCGCGGCTTCGGCGGTGTCGGCGGCCAGCGGCGCCGCGGAACGGATGACGGCGCCGGTTCCCGCCGCGTCCCGCCCTTGGGCACGGGACACCTCGGCGACGGCCAGCCACTCGTGCCCTGCCAGGGAGCTGCCGGCCGGCAAACCGGCCCGGGTACCGGAGGACATCAGGTAGCGTTCCGGCCCCTCACCGGAGACACGGCGGGCCACCCGGTCCGGGAACGCCAGGGCGACGACGAAGCCGACGGCGTCGGCCGGCGCCGGCGGGGCGGCCAGTGCAGGGGGCGCGACGCCGGACTGCTCCTGGCGGGCGACCGCCTCCATCCGCCGGACGTCCTCCGCCCAGGGCCGTGACGCGGGTTCCCTGCCGGTCCGCAGGCCGGACAACAGCCGGGTGAGGTCGGCGCCGGGGGCGCGCTGGTCCCCGGCCACCAGGGCGACGGCCTCCGCTGCCGTGTGGTGGCCGACGGTCGCGGCGCCGTCCAGCAGCGCGCGGGCCAGGCGCGGGTCGGCAGGGACGCGGGAAAGGGCCCGGCCCAGGTCTGTGGCCATTCCATCCGCCGCCACGGCGCCGATTTCGCGCAGCACCTCCACGGCCTCGGCCATTGCCGCCGGGGGTGGTGCGTCCGGAAGGGCAAGCCCCCGGCCGCCGGGCGAGCCCCAGCAGGCCAGGGTCAGGGCGGCAGCCGTCAGGTCCGCCACGGCGATCTCCGGTGTCTGGTGCGCCGGCGCGGCCCCGAAGCTCTTCTGGTCGTAGCAGCGCACCACCTTTCCGGGCCCCTGGCGGGCCGCCCGGCCGGCACGCTGGTCGGCGGAGGCCCGGGAGCAGGACACGGTCACGAGTCCGGACATGCCGCGGCTGGCGTCGCGGCGCGGCTCACGGGACAGCCCGGAGTCGATGACGAGCCGGACTCCCGGGACCGTCAGCGAGGATTCGGCGAGGCCCGTGGCCACGATGATCCTGGCGGGGCCGCCTGGCTCCCGACCGGACACCGCGCGGTCCTGCTCTGCCGGGCCGACCTGGCCATGGAGCTCAAGGACTTCCGGACCATTCCGGCCGCGGAGGCGGCCCGCGACGTAGGAGACTTCCCACGCTCCGGGGACGAACACCAGGGCATCGATGTCCTGGCCGGCGGCCCGCGCCTTGCCATGTGAGGCCGCGGCAGTGTCCGCCACGTGGTCCAGGAACGCCCGCGTCACGCTCCGTTGATCGAGCCGGTGCCCCGCCGCGGGCGCCCATTCGACCTCCAGCGGGTACAGTGCGGACGGACAGTCGACGACGGCGGCCGGGCCGCCGCCGTCGTGCTCCCCGCCGTCCCCGATCAGGGCGGCGAAGCGCGGCGCGTCGAGCGTGGCGGACATGGCGACGAGGCCGAGGTCGCTGCGCAGTTGGCGGACCTCTCCGAGCATGCCGACCAGGAGGTCGGTCTCCAGCCCGCGTTCGTGCACTTCATCCAGGATGACGGCGCCGAAGGTCCCCAGCCCCGGATCCGTGAGCAGCCGGCGCAGCAGGATCCCGGGGGTGACGAACTCGATCAGCGTCCCGGGGCCAGCCTGGCGCTCTCCGCGGACGGTGTAGCCCACCCGGTCCCCGAGCCGGCTCCCGTCCAGGGCGGCCAGCCGGCGGGCCGCCGAGCGGGCGGCGACGCGCCGAGGCTGGGTCACCACCACACGCGGTCCGGAGGTGTTGTCCCATCCCTCCCGAAGGGCGAAAGCGAGGTTGGCGAGCAGCGGCGGGACCAGCGTCGTCTTGCCGGTACCGGGAGGAGCCTGCACCACTGCTGCGCCCCCCGGGCCTGCCGCCCGCAGCACGGAGGCAAGCTCCGGAAGCGACCCGGCAAAGGTCAACCCGGCCCCGATCGCTCCCAGGTCGAAGGGCCCGCGGGCGGCGGCGGGATCAAGGGGAACGAGCGGTGAAGTCAACCCTCCATTGTGCCTACAAACCCCCGCTGGAGAGGGACGGGCACTGTTGTGTGCATGTGTACGCGCAGGTGCGGTCCGCACGTGCGGTTCAGCGGATGCGGATTAAAGTGAATTATGGATACCCCCGCCCGGTGGGAAAGTCCGCGGACATCCCCCTACCCCGACCGCCATGAACCGGCTTGAAAACTACCGGTTCACCGGCGACGTCTGGGGCTACCCCCGAGGGGGAGGCGTACTTCCCGCACTCCCCCGTCCTCATGGTGGAGTCGAGCTTCGCCGAGGAGCGGTCCGGCTGGATTCCGGCGGCCTCGTGGCGCAGGCGACGTGGGTACGTCAGCGCCTGGACCGGCTGGGCAAAGTCCGTACCAAAATCGTGGTGACCTCCGACCTGGATGAGTACTCGCTCGCGGCGCTGCGGTCCGCCCCGGCCGACGCGTACGGGATCGGTACCGCCGTCGTGACCGGTTCCGGCGCCCCACCGCCGGCATGGTCTACAAGCTGGTGAGCCGGAGCAACGACGCCGGCGACTTCGTTCCGGTGGCCAAGGCCGCCCTGAACAAGGTCAACCCGGGCGGTCGCAAGTATGCGGTGCGGAGACTGGACCGGGACGGGGTCGCCACCCATGAGGTGCTGGGCATCGGGCGCCTCCCGGCCGAGCCGCGGGGGCGGCCGCTGCTCCGGCAGTTCATCAAGGACGGCGAACTGCTGCCGGGCTGGACCAGTCCGGAGGCTGTGGCGCGGACCCGGGGCCGGTATGCCGATTCGATGGCTGAACTTGCCGCCGTCGTGAACAGGCTCCAGCGGGGCGAACCCGCAATCCCTACTGTCTACGTGTGACCGAGCCGCCGGCGGCGCTCCGGCGGACGCAATCGAGAGCGGACCGGCACCTTTAGGTGCCGGTCCGCCCCGCCGGCGTTCCTGCTTAGACGCTGCTGCTAAGCGCGCCGTCGAATGCACTGCCACTCCGGCGCGGCGCCTAGTTCCTTCGCCTCGCCGCCCTGGCGGACGAACGCGGCTTGGGCCTCGCCCCGCACTTCGCGATGGAGATCCACCTCCACCTGGCCGCCGCCTACCCGCGCGAGCGGTGGGTTGAACACTTCGACTGGCTCGATCCGCTCTTCAACGAACGCCTCGAAACCAAGAACGGCCGCATGCTGATCCCGGACCGTCCCGGCCTGGGCATCACCCTCAGCGAGCAGGCGCGGGCGTGGACGACCGAATCCGTCGAATTCGGCCAGTAACCTTGAACCCATGAGCCGGAACCTGACCGCGGACCTCGCCGCCGATCTTCCTATGCGCATCGTCGACGGCGTCATCCAGCCGGGGGACAAACTTCCCAGCGAAAACACCTTGATCGGCGAGTTCGGCGTCAGCCGGACCGTGGTCCGTGCGGCACTCACGCACCTGCAGGCCGAGGGCCTCGTGGAAACCGAGCGGGGACGCGGCAGCTTTGCGCTGACCCCTCCCCCGGAGGGAAACCGGACGATGCCCGGCAGCAGGCCGGTGGCCAGCATGGAAGACCGGATCCACCTGCTCGAGTTCCGCATCGGCGTGGAGTCCGAGGCGGCAGCCCTGGCCGCCCGCAACGGCTCCGAGCGCCAGCTCAAGGCGGTACGGCAGGCGCTGGACGATTTCACGGCCAGCGGAGAACATCCGGCCCACGCCATGAAGGCCGACTTCGAGTTTCACCGGGCAGTCGCCGCAGCCACGGGAAACCCGTTCTATTCAGACTGCCTGGCGTCCCTGGGACAGACGATGATCGCGATGCCCCGGACGCGGCTCATGACCGGCGGAGAGCATAACGCGCGGGAGCACTTCGAGCAGGTCGCCACCGAGCACGCATCCATCTACGCCGCCATCGCCGACCGTGACGAGGCGTCGTCGTCGGCCGCCATGCGCAGCCACCTGGCAAACTCGCGACGCCGGCTGCGCGGACCGGCGGCAGCGAGTTAGTCCACTAAGGTATTCAGCGTTGCTAAAAGCGTGTTGGACGCGCATTACTGCCGAAGAAGAAGGTGGGGGAATCGCGATGGCGCGGGCCACAACATCCAGCCCGCGGCCAGTCGGCCTGCCTTCCCTATTCAAAGGATTCTCCCCATGCAGTCTGTAGACGCCGCTGTCACGGACGTAGCTCTCGCTACCAAGAAGTTCTTCAAGCGGGTGCTGCCGATCATGCTGGTCATGCTCGTGTGCAACCAGCTGAACCGGTCTAATATCGGCTACGCCCATGAGCACGTCGAGGCCGACGTCGGCATCGGTGCCGCAGCGTACGGTTTTGGTGCCGGGCTCTTCTTCATCGCGTACGCAATCTTCGAACTTCCCAGCAACATGATGATGGAGAAATACGGCGCCAAGATCTGGCTTGCCCGCATCATGGTCAGCTGGGGCATCGTCTCCTTCCTCATGGCGTTCGTCCAGAACGAAATGATGTTCTACGTTCTGCGGTTCCTGCTGGGCGCCGCGGAAGCCGGGTTCTTCCCCGCCGTCATCTTCTACTTCGCCCGCTGGGTGCCCGCCGCCAGCGGGGCAAGGCCACCGCGATCTTCATTGCCGGCTCTTCGATCGCCGCCGCACTCTCCGGGCCGATCGCCGGAATGCTGCTCAGCCTCCACGATGTGCTGGGCCTCCGCGGCTGGCAGTGGCTCTTCGGCTTCGAGGGACTGCTGTCCGTCGCCGTCGGCATCGTCGTGTTCTTCCTGCTCGACGCCAGGATCCAGGAGGCCAAGTGGCTCACCGGCCGGGAAAAGTCCGCACTGGCCGCGGCGATCGCGGCCGAAGACGCCCAGCACGCCACGGCCGGCCAGGGGAAGATCAACCGCTGGAAGATGCTCCTGAACGCGCAGATCCTGCTGCTCTGCGGTATCTACTTCTCCGCGCAGCTTTCCATCTACGCCAACACCTTCTGGCTGCCCAGCATCGTCAAGCAGATTCCCGGCACCACCGACCTGAGCGTCGGGTTCCTGTCCGCGATTCCGTGGGTCTGCGCCGTCGTCGCCAGGTACTTTGCCGCAAAGTGGCAGGACAAGGCGAAGTCGAAGCGCCCCCTCCTGGTACTGGCCCTGCTGGTGGCCGCCGCCGGCACATTCGCGGCCGCCGTCGCCTCGCCGGTGCTCGCCCTCGTCTTCCTGGCCGTCGCGGCCATGGGCTTCAAGAGCGCCTCCCCGTTGTTCTGGTCAATCCCCCAGTCGGGCCTGCACCCGCTGATCCTGGCACCGGCCATCGCCATCATCAACTCGCTGGGAAACCTGGGCGGCTTCGTGGCGCCCTCCGGCTTCGGCCTGATCAAGGAGCACACGGGAAGCGTCACCCCGGGTCTCTTCGCCCTCGCCACGGCGTCCACCATCGCCGCCGGACTGGTCTATTTCCTCAAGGAACGCCGCGCCGGACGTGAAACGGAAGGTCCCGCCGACGAGCCCGCTGAGCCTGCCGCTGCGGCACTCCTCGCGTCAAAGTAGCGCCGGGCTAGGCCCAGAACGCGTCTCCTTGGGCCGTGTCGGCAAAGAACTCGCGGCCTTCGATGATCTTTCCCTCACGGACCTGGAAGGCGATCGCGCCGTCAATGTCCAGGGTCCGGCCGTTGCTATCCGCCGCGTTGTGCTGCAGAGCCACGGTATGGATTTCGCCGGCGACAATGTCCTGCACGGTCACCTTCAGGTTGCCTTCCGAGCGCGTCCCGAGCTCACCGAAGTAGGCCAGAATCGCGTCCCGCCCCTCTTTCCGGCCCGAAAGCACGCCGTTTCCCGCGACGTGCCAGACCGCCTCCTGGGCGAATAATTCGCTGAGGGTCGCCATATCACCTGAGCTGAACGCCTCGTATCCGCGCCGGACCAGTTCAGCATTTTCTGCAGTTCCCATTGTGGCCACTTCTCCGTCATCGTTGTCCGGTCAGTCTCGAACGAATCAAGGCTATTCCTGGCCCATGGGCTTGTCGATGGGCCGCGGCTACTTGCCCTTTCAGCCCGCCGGCTGCCCCGGAACACGCGCGCCGGGCACGTAGCTGCGGGTTGCCTGGCCCGCCGCCAGGTTCCGGCGCAGCTGCGCCAGGGTTCCGGTGACAGCGCCGGCTGCGCGGGCCTGGACCAGTACGTTGCCCAGTGCCGTGGCTTCCACCGGACCGGCGACGATGCGCCGGCCCGTAGCGTCGGCCGTGAGCTGGCACAGGAGCCGGTTCTGCGAGCCGCCGCCCACAATATGGACGACGTCGATAGGCCGGTCCGCGAGCCCCTCCGCGTCGGCGATGGTGCGGGCGTACCCGGCCGCGAGGCTGTCTAGGATGCACCTGACCACTGCAGCGGGTACGTCAGGGAGGAGTTCACCCGTGTTCCGCACGGCGGCACGGATCCGCTCGGGCATGTTCCCGGGTGCCGTGAACGAGGGGTCATCGGCGTTGATCCGCGGTCCGCCGCCCGGCAGGGCCTCAGCTGCGTCGAGCAGCTCGGCCAACGGGACCGTCCACCCCTGCCCGGCCCAGGTCCGCTGGCATTCGCTGAGGAGCCAGAGCCCGCCCGCGTTGCGGAGGTAGCGGATGGTGCCGTCGACGCCGCGTTCGTTGGTGAAGTTGGCCTGCCGGCTGGCTTCGGTAAGGACGGGCTGGTTCAGTTCGACGCCGACAAGGGACCAGGTCCCGGAGGAGATGTAGGCGAAGTTCTCCTGGTCTGCCGGGACGGCGACGACGGCGGAGGCTGTGTCGTGCGAGCCGACTGCGACCACCTTCGTCGCGGCCGGCAGCCCGGTCCGGTCCGCAACGGCCGGTAGCAGGGTGCCGATGGTTTCGCCGGGCTGGATCAGCGGCGGGAAGAGGTTTTGGGAAAGGTTCAGGGCCGTCAGGAACTCCGTGGCCCACTCCCCCGCTGCTGCGTCGAAGAGTCCGGTGGTGGAGGCGTTGGTGGCCTCCGTGCGGCGGACGCCGGTGAGCAGAAACGCGATCAGGTCCGGAATCAGGAGTGCCTGGAGACCGTTCAGGTTTCGCTCGCTGGCGAGCTGGTAGATGGTGTTGAACTGCAGGAACTGCAGTCCCGTCGTGGCGTACAACCGGGCCGGATCCAGGAGCGTGTGGACGCGCGGAACCGCGGCCCGGCTGCGGTCGTCCCGGTAACTGTACGGCTGGCCGGCCAGCTCCCCGGCGGCGTCGATGAGACCGTAGTCCACGGCCCAGGTGTCGATCCCGATGCTCTCGATCTGCCCGCCCCGGCCCGCGGCCGCCTTCGCGGCGGCCGCGAGTCCGGTGAGAACCTCGGCGAACAGGGCGTCGAAATCCCAGCGGAGGCCACCGCCGGACTCCGCCACACCGTTCGGAAACCGGTGCACAACCTCCAGCGAGACGCCAGGGTCCCCGGCGGCATCCGTGATCCTGCCCAGGATCACCCGGCCGGAGGACGCACCGATGTCAACGGCGGCGAAGACGCCGCCGTCGGCATCGGCTGTTGGCACGGTGGTCATCGCAGGAACGCGGCCGCGACGCCGGCGTCGACGGGGATGTGCAGGCCGGTGGTGTGGGAGAGTTCGGCGCTGGTGAGCACCGCGGCGGCGTTGGCGACGTTTTCCGGCAGGACCTCGCGCTTGAGGAGGGTGCGCTGGGCGTAGTACTTGCCAAGTTCCTGCTCGTCCACGCCGTACACGGCGGCGCGTTTGGCGCCCCAGCCGCCGGCGAAGATCCCGGAGCCGCGGACCACGCCGTCGGGGTTGATGCCGTTGACCCGGATCCCGTACTCGCCGAGCTCTGCCGCGAGGAGCCGGACCTGGTGGGCCTGGTCGGCCTTGGTGGCGGAGTAGGCGATGTTGTTGGGGCCGGCGAAGACGGAGTTCTTGGAGGAGATGTAGACGATGTCCCCGCCCATGTCCTGGGCGATCATGACCTTCGCCGCGGCCTTGGAGACCAGGAAGGAGCCTTTGGCCATGACGTTGTGCTGGAGGTCCCAGTCCTTTTCCGTGGTTTCGAGCAGCGGCTTGGAGATGGAGAGACCGGCGTTGTTGACCACCAGGTCCAGGCCGCCGAAGGCCAGGACGGCGGCGTCTATCGCTGCGGTGACCTGGGCTTCGTCGGTGACGTCGGCCTGGACGCCGATGGCGGTGTCCGGCCCGCCGAGTTCAGCCGCGACCGCCTGCGCGTTCTCGAGGTTCAGGTCCGCGATGACCACGCACGCGCCGTCGGCGGCGAGCCGGGTGGCGATGGCCTTGCCGATGCCCGACGCCGCCCCGGTCACCAGGGCAATGCGGGTGGCGTGTGACTTCGGTTGGGGCAGCCGGGCGAGTTTGGCTTCCTCCAGGGCCCAGTATTCGATCCGGAACTTCTCGGATTCCTCGATCGGGGCGTAGGTGGAGATGGCCTCCGCGCCGCGCATGACGTTGATGGCGTTGAGGTAGAACTCCCCCGCCACCCGGGCGGTCTGCTTGTTCGCCCCGTAGGAGAACATGCCCACCCCCGGGACCAGCACGATCGCGGGGTCCGCGCCGCGCAGCGCCGGGCTGTCCGGGGCCGCGTGCCGGTCGTAGTACCCCTGATAGTCCGCCCGGTAGGCGGCGTGCAGTTCCTTCAGCCGGGCGGTCACGTCCTCGACCGTGGCGTCCGCGGGCAGGTCCAGGACCAGGGGCTTGACCTTGGTGCGCAGGAAATGGTCCGGGCAGGAGGTGCCCAGCGCACCGAGGCGCGGGTGCTCGGCGGCTTCGAGGAACTCCAGGACGGCGGGGTCGTCGCTGAAGTGCCCCAGCTGCGGTTTGTCCGTGGAGGCCAGGCCGCGGATCACCGGGGCGAGGGCGGCGGCTTTCGCCCGCCGCTCGATTTCCGGGAGGGCGGCGTAGCCGGGCAGCTTCGGGCCGAAGGGCTCCGGTCGGCCGTTCGCGGCGATGTACTGCTCGGCTTCCTCGATGATCCAGAGAGAGTTGGCCTCGGCCACTTCGCTGGTCGCACCCCAGGCGGTGATGCCGTGCCCGCCCAGGATGGTGCCGATGGCCTGCGGATTGGCGTCCTTGATCGCGGCGATGTCCAGGCCCAGCTGGAAGCCCGGGCGCCGCCACGGCACCCACGCCACTTTCTCGCCGAAGATCTCCTTGGTGAGGGCCTCGCCGTCGGCGGCCGTGGCGATCGCGATGCCGGAGTCCGGGTGCAGGTGGTCCACGTGCGCGGCGTCGACCAGCCCGTGCATGGCGGTGTCGATCGAGGGGGCGGCGCCGCCCTTCCCGTGCAGGCAGTAATCGAAGGCGGCCACCATCTCGTCCTCACGCCCGACGCCGGGGTAGACGTTCTTCAGCGCCTGCAGCCGGTCGAGCCGGAGGACCGCGAGCCCGGATTCGGCCAGCGTGCCGAGGTCCCCGCCGGAGCCCTTGACCCACAGCAGTTCGACGTCCTCGCCCGTAACCGGGTCCTTCTCCGTGCCCTTGGCGGAGGTGTTTCCGCCGGCGTAGTTGGTGTTCCGCTTGTCCGCGCCGAGGCGGTTGGAGCGGGCTACAAGCTGTTCAACTGTTGGGTTAGTCATGGTCTTAGGCTCCCCATCCGGCCTGGTGGCCGCCCTGGCGGTCGGCATTGATTTTCTCCTGGTATCCGCTGGCCGCGAAGGCAGCCATGGGATCCGCGGGCAGGCCGCGGGATTCCCGCCATTCCGCCAGTCCGGGGCGGATATCGGTGTAGAACGCGTCCATCAGCACCGCGTTCGCTGCCAAAACGTCGCCGGCGTTCTGCGCGGCGTCCAGTGCCGCGGTATCCACGAGCAGTGCCCGTGCCGTCATTTCCTGGACGTTGAGGACCGAGCGGATCTGGCCCGGGATCTTCCCCTCGATGTTGTGGCACTGGTCCAGCATGAACGCCACGCCGGCGACCGGCTCCAGGCCGCCTCCGCGAACCACTTCGGTCATGATGCGGAACAGCTGGAACGGGTCCGCGGCGCCGACGATCAGGTCATCGTCCGCGTAGAACCGGGAGTTGAAGTCGAACGAGCCGAGCTTCCCGAGGCGCAGGAGCTGCGCCACGATGAACTCGATGTTGGTGCCCGGCGCGTGGTGTCCGGTGTCCAGGCAGACCTTGGCTTTCTCGCCCAGGGCCGCACAGTGCACGTAGGACGTGCCCCAGTCCGGGACGTCCGTGTGGTAAAAAGCCGGTTCGAAGAACTTGTATTCGAGCACCAGGCGCTGATCGTCGCCGAGCCGGTCGTAGACCTTGCGCAGAGACTCCGCCAGCCAGTCCTGGCGGGCCCGCATGTTGCCCTGACCCGGGTAGTTGGTGCCGTCGGCCAGCCATATCTTCAGGTCCCGGGAACCGGTCATGTTCATGACTTCCAGGCACTCGTACATGTGGTCCACGGCCTTTTGGCGCACAGCGGGGTCGCTGTGCGTGAGGCTGCCGAACTTGTAGTCATCGTCCTGGAAGGTATTGCTGTTGATGGTTCCGAGTTTCACGCCCAGCCCGGCCGCATAGTCCGCCAGCGCCTGGTAGTCATCGGCCTTGTCCCACGGGATGTGCAGGGCCACGGACGGGGCCAGGCCGGTCAGCTCGTTGACCTTGGCGGCGTCGGCGAGCTTTTCCTCGATGGTGCGCGGGGTGCCAGGGGTGGCGAACACCTTGAAGCGGGTGCCGGAATTGCCGAACGCCCAGGAAGGCAGTTCAATGCTCTGATGTTCGAGCGTGGTCAAAACGTCGGTCGGGATGGACACGTCAGTCTCCTTTGGAGTTGGTCTGGGTGAGGACGGCCGCAGCGGAGGCCAACTGGTCCTCGAGGTTGAATACTTCAGTCAGTTGGAGGAAGCCCGTGTCCGGGGCGCCGTCGAGGTCTTCGAAGAAGCCGGACATTTCGTTCTGCCAGCGGGCGTTGACGTCCGTGGCTGCCATCCGCGCCTGGGCTTCCGGCAGGTTGTCGGTTTCGAAGTAACCGATCAGCAGGCCGTCAGTGCGGACGAAGAGTGAGTAGTTGGACCAGCCGGAGGACTTCAACGCCTGGAGCATCTCGGGCCAGACGGCGGCGTGCCGTCGGGTGTACTCGGGGATAAGTCCGGGTTTCACCTGGAGCTGGAAGCAAACGCGCCGGGTGCTCATGACAGCACCACATGCCGGTGTTCGATGCCCAGCAGGGATGCTGCCGCTTTGATGTCGGCAGCGCGGTGGCCGACGCACAGGGCCCAGTGGTGGCCGATGCCCGTCTGGCTCCATTCGTCCACCCAGACGCCCGGGTCTCCGCCGAAGTCCACGCGGGAGGTGGTGTTGCCGATCGCCAGGAGCGGTCCGGGCACCACAGTGCCCTCGGAGGTGACGAAGACGTAGCTGCCGTCCGGGTCCTGGCCGAGGCCGAACGTGGTGACCGGTCCCTGCCGGACATCGAACTCCACCGAGACGCCCCAGCCGCGTTTGCCGTGGAAGACTCCAAGTCCGCGCAGCAGGGGTTCCTGTGCCGAGACGGCCAGGTGCGCCGGGCCGTCGTGGCCCATTTCGACAACGTTGTCGAAGAAGTTCAGGGCCTGGATCTCGGTGAACGACCCGCCGGCGCCGATGGCCTGGGCGGCCAGCATGGCAATGGAGGTCCGCAGTTCGAACTCGCCGGCCATCGGGATCCCCCGGGCCGTGAGGATGGAGGAGCCCAGGATCATCCCTGCTCCGAGCCGTTCGTGCAGTTCCCCGGCGAGCCCGCGGTGGTAGTACGCCACGGAATCGAGATCGAAGTCCGCCACCAGGCGGTCCAGCCCGACGGAGACCTTGGCGCCCCAGGCGAAGTCGTCGTCGTTCACGGAGTCGTCCAGCACAAAGAGTTGGCGGGCCAGGTCCAGCCGTTCGGCCACCTCGGACCCGGTCACCGCGTTCACGCGTTCGCGCAGGTCATCGAATTCCAGCACCTCCACATGGGAGCCGAAGGTGGTCGAGACCGTGGTCAGGTCGGTGGCGACATCCAGCATGCCGGGGTACAGGTGGCCCATGAGCCCGTGGCGGGCGTTCCGCAGCCGGGCCCGGACGCCGGCGGCGTGGACCCACCGGGTGATCCGTTCCCAAGCGGATTCCTGCTTGAGGTGCCCGGACACGGAGCGGAAGTCGATTCCGGCGCGGCGGAAGACGTTGGCGACCTCCGGCACGGGGCACTGGCCGCAGTAGGCCAGCCACTTGCCGGTGTCGAAGTTGGCGTGGTCCATGGCCTCGGTCGGCTGCAGGTCGATCACCAGGACCGGGGTCTTGGCACGCTGGGCGATGGGCAGCACCATGGACGATGTCAGGTACGTCGTCAGGAAAATGACGATCAGGTCGCAGTCCGCCACGCGCAGCTTTTCGCCGGCCGCGGCCGCTTCCTGGGCGTCGGAGATGAAGCCGGTGTCGACGACGTCGGCGTCGAGTTCCTGGAACCGGGAGGTGACGTACCGGACGGACTCCTGCAGTTGCGGCAGCAGTTCAGGAAATTGGGGCCAGTAGGCGCCCAGGCCGCCGGAGACCAGTCCGATGCGGGTAGGGCGGCGCCGGTGCGTCTGCAGCAGCCGGTCGGCCGGTTGTTTCGGGTTCATGTGAGGTGGCCTTCCGGCATGAAAAAGGGAACTCTGGTCTCTGAAGCGGGGGGTGAAGGAGTGGAGGTGCCGGGCGGACTTTCAGCGGCCCGCCCGGCTGCCTGGTTCGGTTAGAAGTTGTACTTGTCGATATTCTCCGTGTTGAAGACGGTGGGCGGACCGACGATCACGAGTCCGCCCTTCTCGACTTTGCGTTCGCCGAGTTCGCCGGCCGTGAAGGTGTCCCCTTCGGCGCCGGTCATCTTGCCGTCCTGCAGGGCCTTACCGGCGAACGCCGCAACGTAGCCGAGCTGGGCGGGATCCCACAGTGCGAATTCCTTGACGGTTCCGTCCTTGACGAACGGGCGCATTTCATTGGGCAGGCCCAGCCCGGTGAGGGCTACCTTGCCCTTGTACGCGGACGTTGAGAGGTACCGGGCGGTGGCCGCGATGCCGACAGTGGTGGGGGAAATGATGCCCTTCAGGTTCGGGTGCGCCTGCATGAGGCCCTGCGCCTCCTGGAAGGACTTGGTGTCGTTGTCGTCGCCGTAGACCTTGGCCACGAGCTTGATGTCCTTGTACGCCGGGTTGGAGGCGAGCTCCTCCTCCATGTACTTGATCCACTCGTTTTGATTCGTGGCATTGGCGGTGGCGGACAGGATGGCGATTTCGCCGCTGCCGCCGATCTGCTCGGAGATCAGTTTGGTCTGGATCAGGGCCACGTCCTTGGCCACCACCTGGCTGATGAAGACGTCGCGGCAGTCGGGGTTGGCGTCCGAGTCGAACGCGACAATCTTGGCGCCGGCCGTCCGGGCTTCGCCCAGGGCCGTGCAGACGGCGTCCGGGTCGTTCGCCGCGATCACAATGACGTTGGTGCCGGCCTGCGTCTCGGCGTTGATGAAGGACACCTGGCTGGACGCGGACGCTTCGAGCGGTCCGACGACCTGGGAGGAGGCGAAGCCTGCTTCGGTGGCGCCCTTCTTCCCGCCGCCCAGGACGACGTCGGTGTACGGGTTGTTCAGCTGCTTGGGGATGAACGTGATTTTCATTTCCCCGCCCGCTGCCGGGCTGCTGCCGCCGGCAGATCCCGAGCCGCTGTTGCAGGCGGTCAGCGCCAGCGCGGCCACGGCGGTGACGGCAGCCATCGTCGCCAAACGGCCGGGCCGGCCTGTGTTCTTGCGGTTCAACATCATTGTTCTTCCCTTTTCATCGTTGGGTAGGTACATCCGGTCCCGGGCGGGCACGGTTGCTGGTGGGCAGGTTTTCAGGGTGTCTTCGGGGCGAAATTCCGGCGGACCCGCCGGGTGTGCCGCCATTGCTTGATGGCCGCGCCGACGCTCGGAGCCACGACGGAGAAGATCAGGAGCAGCCCGGTCACGGTGATCAGGACGACGTCGGACACGCGGGCCAGCCGGAGGGCGTAGTTGAGTGTCCCGATCAGCAGCACGCCGGCGATCACACCGGGGATGGATCCCTTGCCGCCGAAGATCGACACACCGCCAAGGAGTACAGCGGCGATGACGGCGAGTTCCAGTCCGGAGGCGTTGTCGCTGCGGGCGCTGGTGTAGCGCAGCGTCCAGTAGATGCCGGCCAGTGCCGAAACGGCGCCGGACGCGACGTAGAGCCAGAACTTGCTGCGGGCCACGTTGATGCCCACAAAACCGGCCGCTTCCTTGCTGTACCCCATGGCGAAGAGCCCGCGTCCGAAGGGGGTGAAGTGGAGCAGGACCCCGAAGAAGACCATCACCAGGACGACGCCGATCATGACTGTCGGGATGCCGGTGCCGCCGATTTTGGAGGTGAAGAACGCTGTGAGGGGCTTAGGGAAGTTGGCCACGGAGTTGTCGCCGATGATTACGAGGGCCAGTCCCCGGAACAGGGCCAGGGTGCCGATCGTGACCGCAAGCGAGGGCAGTCCCAGGACTGCGATCAGGAATCCGTTGAACATGCCGGCTGCGATTCCGGCCAGCAGGCTGATGGCGAGTACCAGCCAGATGTCCATGCCGCCGGCCCAGAGGACACCCATAAGGGCGCTGGTCAGGCCCGCGGTGCTGGCGACGGACAGGTCGATTTCGCCGGTGATGATGATCAGCGTCATGGGCATCGCGATCAGCAGGACCGGGATCACGTCCAGGAGCAAGAATCCGGTGGTGACCGGTGAGGCGAAGCGCGGAATGGCGATGGCTGCGTAAATCAGGAAGGCGGCCAGGGCGTAGATGGTGATGGCGTCGCGGCCGGTCAGGATCCGCGCGGCGCCGGTCCGGCCCTTGGGTTCGCTGGCGAGCGGTTTGGTGCTGTCGGCCACGGGAGCCGGGGCCGCGGTGGTTGATGTGGTCTCAGACATTGCGAGCCTCGCTTATCCGCAGTTTCCTGGCAGTGCGCAGGCTTGCCACGCGGTCGATGATGATGGCGGTGAGGATCAGGACGCCGACGATCGCCTGTTGCCAGAATTTGTCGACCCGCAGTGCGGTCAGCGAGCTGGTGATGGTGGTCAGCAGCACGGCGCCGAGGGCCGCCCCGGCCACGGACCCGCTGCCGCCGAAGATGGCGACACCACCGACGACGGCGGCGGCAACTACCGTCAGTTCCATGCCGGTACCCGTTGTGGCGCCGACGGAGTTGAACCGGCTGGCGTACAGCACCCCGGCCAGTCCGGCCAGCGCCCCGTTGGCCAGGAACGCCAGGAAGACCCGTTTGGAGACCTTGATCCCGAAGGCGGTGGCCGCATCCGGGTCCGACCCGATGGCGTAGAGGTCCCGGCCCGGCCGGGTGCCGGCCATATAGACCGCGACGGCGATGACGACCACGATGGCGAGGAGCGTGATGATGGGGAATCCGAGCACGGTGTCCACTGAAAGGGCGCCGAATGCGTCAGGGCGGTCACCGGCGAAGAACTGCTTGCCGCCGGCCCAGGCATTGTTGAGGCCGCGGAACACGTAGAGGGTGCCGAGGGTGATGACGAGGGCGGGGACCTTCGCCACCGTTACCAGCAGGCCGTTCACGGAGCCGAGCAGGGCGCCGAAGGCCATCCCGAGGCCGAAGACAGCGATGATCGGCAGGTCTGGCATCGCCGAGAAGACCGATCCGGTGCCGAAGGCCACCAGGCCCAGCATCGAACCGACGGAGAGGTCAATGTTCCGGGTGATGATCAGCAGCGTCTGTCCCGCGGCCAGGATCATGATGATGGTGGCGTTCAGGAGGAGGTCCTTCACACCCTGGGGCGTGAGGAACAGCGGGTTGATCAGGTAGGTGACGAGCACCAGTATCGCCAGTGCGATCAGTACGGGCAGTTCGCGCAGCCGCAGCACCGAGGCCATGGTGACCCGGGCGCCGGCGGCAGGCGCCGTCGTCGTTGCTTTCTTGTGGTCCAAAGCTGAGCTCACGGGGTTCCTCCTGCGGAAGACGTTGCTGCGTGCATGACCGACTCGGGATTGGCATCGGCGCGGTCAAGCTCGGCCGTGATCCGGCCCTCCCGCATGACAAGGACCCGGTCCGCCATGCCAAGCACCTCGGGCAGCTCGGACGAGATCATCAGAATGGCGATGCCCCGGCCGGCGAGGTCGGAAATGAGCCGGTGGACTTCGCTCTTGGTTCCGACGTCGATCCCGCGGGTGGGTTCGTCAATGATGAGCAGCCGGGGGTCGGTGGCGAGCCACTTGGCGAGCACCACTTTTTGCTGGTTTCCGCCGGAGAGGGTGGAGACGGCATGCTCCTGCGAGCCGGTTTTGACCTGGAGCCGCTTGCTCCAGTCCTGTGCCGCCCGGCGTTCCGCCGCACCGTTGATCAGGCCCGCCGTCGCGAATTTGTGGCGCAGGGTCAGGGTAACGTTCCGGGCCACGGACAGGTCCATCACGAGGCCCTGCTTGCGGCGGTCCTCCGGAACAAAGCCCATGCCCGCGGTGATCGCGGCCTGCGGATCCCGGGACTTGAGTTTCCGGCCCTCGAAGCTGATGTCACCGGCGTCGTAGGGATCGATGCCGAACACGGCGCGGGCGACCTCGGTGCGGCCGGCGCCGACGAGGCCAGCCAGTGCGACGATTTCGCCGGCGCGGACCTCGAAGCTGATGTCCCGGAAAACCCCGGCACGGCTGAGTCCGTCCACCTTCAGGACCACATCGCCGATCTCCGCCGCTGATTTGGGGAACAGCGCACCGATGTCGCGGCCCACCATCTCGCGGACGATCTGCTCCACCGTCACGCCTGAAACCCGGTGAGTGGAGATGTACCGGCCGTCCCGCATGACAGTGATGCGGTCGCACAGGTCGAAGACCTCGTCGAAGCGGTGGGAGATGAAGAGGATGCCGGTGCCCTTGTCCTTCAGGCTGCGGGCTACGGCAAACAGCCGCTCCACTTCCACGCCGCTGAGGGCGGCGGTGGGCTCGTCCATGACGAGGACCTTCGCGTCCAGCGAGATGGCCTTGGCAATTTCGATGATCTGCTGGTCCGCGATGGACAGGCCCTCGGCGATGCGCGTCGGGTCGATGGGGACGCCGAGCCGCTCGAACAGCTTGCGCGCCTCCCGGATCATGGCGGCCTTGCTGATCAGTCCGAACCTGCCCTTGGGCTGGCGGCCGATGAAGATGTTCTCGGCGACGGTGAGATCGGGAAAGAGCGTGGGTTCCTGGTAGATCACGGAGATCCCGGCGGCCTTGCTCTCGCCGACATTGCGGAACTGGACGCTTTCCCCGCTGACCCGGAAGTCCCCGGAGTCAGGGTGGTGCAGGCCGGCGAGGATCTTGACGAGGGTGGACTTCCCGGCGCCGTTCTCCCCGACCAGTGCGTGCACTTCGCCGGCCAGGATTTCGATGGTTCCGTCGGCCAGGGCGACCACGGGGCCGAAGGTCTTGGCGGCATGGGCGAGGGAGAGGACTGGACCGGACGATTCCCCCGCGGGACCGGACCGGGAACTGTTTGTCTGCTGCATAAATTGACCGCACCTTTGGGGCTTAGCGAACAACGCAATGAATCGTTTCATAACGTGCTGTGATTTGAATCATAGGGGTTCGGGGAGGTCTCGTCAACAGCGCCCAATCGGCCCGGCCGGATCGTTTTGATTCGTTTCATTTGAAAGGGTTCAAAACCGGCTCCGAACGGTATCCTGAGGAAAGCATTTGCGCACGCCCGCCCCGGCCGTCCCCCTTCCCGGGCCGGCGGCGCCCACCTTCAGGAGCTCAGGAAAATGGTTTCAGCCAGCGTCAAGGACGTCGCGGCACTGGCCGGCGTCTCGGTCGGGACGGTCTCCAACGTCCTGAACCGGCCGGAAAAGGTCTCGGCCGACGTCATGGCCAGGGTCCAGTCAGCCATTGACAAGCTCGGCTTCGTTCGAAACGACGCCGCCCGCCAGCTCCGGGCCGGAATGAGCCACAGCATCGGCCTGGTGGTCCTGGACGCCGCCAACCCCTTCTTCACGGAGCTGGCCAGGGGTGCCGAGGACCGCGCCGCAAAGGAGCATTTCACCGTACTGGTGGGCAACAGCAACGAGGACGCGGACCGGGAGTCCGCCTATCTGGATCTCTTCGAACAGCAGCGCGTCCGCGGCGTCCTGCTCTCACCGGTGGGGAACGTGATCCCGCGGCTGGAGCAGCTGCGCCGGAGGGGCATCCCCACTGTGCTCGTGGACCGCCAGACGGAGAACCTGAGCTTTTCCTCCGTCGCGGTGGATGACCTGGCCGGCGGAGAAATGGCCGTAGCGCACCTGCTCTCCGTCGGCCGCCGGCGGATCGCGTTTGTCGGCGGACCGGCCAGCATCCGCCAGGTGGCGGACCGGCTGTCCGGGGCACTCAAAGCCATGGAACCGGTCAGCGGCGCAACCCTGGAGGTCGTCGAAACAGACTCGCTGACGGTGCTCTCCGGCCGGGCCGCGGGCGAGGCCATCCGCCGCCGGCCTGCGGCCGAACGCCCGGATGCGATATTCGCGGCCAACGACCTCCTGGCCGTCGGAGTTCTCCAGGGCCTGATGCTCATGGGCGGTATCCGTGTGCCGGAGGAGATTGCGCTGATCGGCTACGACGACATCGAGTTCGCGGCCGCCGCCGTCGTGCCGCTCTCGTCCATCCGGCAGCCGAGCGCCCTGATCGGGTCCACCGCCCTGGAGCTGCTGTTGCGGGAGGCCGCCGCGGAGCCCGGGTTTGAACCCAGCCAGGTGGTCTTCCCGCCGGAGCTGGTGGTCAGGGCCTCCACCCGGGAGTGAGTCCGGGGGCTGCTCCCCCGCACGGCCCAACGATCACCGTCAACCGTGAGTGGCCGCCCTGCAGCGCGCCCGTCCGATCGTTGGAAGTGGGGCAGGACAGACGGCCCGCCGCTTCACCGTCGGAGGAGCTAGTCCACGCAGAGGCAGAACGGGTGACCGGCCGGGTCGAGGAAGACCCTAAAGGTGTTGCCGGGCTGAGTCTCTGCTTTGATGGCCCCCAGTTTGATGGCTTCCTTTTCTCCCACTTCCAGGTCCTCCACCATGAGGTCCAGGTGCATCTGCTGTGGCTTGGACTGCCCGGGCCAGTCAGGCCTCTGGTAGCCGTCTACCTGCTGGAAGGAAATGCAGTTGCTGCCGTCGCCGGGGCGGATCTCGGCCCAGTCGCCGTCGACCTTTGCATTCCAGCCCAGCAGGTCGCCGTAAAACGCTGCGAGGGCCCCGGCGTCGGGGCAATCGATAACGAAACCTGGGAAGCGTGCGATAGCCATACCGGAATGCTACCCCGGGCGGGTGCGGCCGTCCCTGAAGTCCGTGGGGCGGAGTAGTCCACCGCGGTGCCCATGCGGTTCAACTACACGGCCCCTTGACACGCCCGAGGGTGGAGTCTACGGCTGGCCTTGTCGAGTCCAGCACACAATTGTAGGAGCAGAAATGGCAACCACGGCGTACGGAATCGTGCACTTCTTCCCGGGAGGCACCAAAGAGCAGTACGAGGCCTCCCTTGCCGCCGTCCATCCCGGTGAGGGGGTCCTGCCGGAGGGCCAGATCTTCCACGCCGCAGGCTTGTCCGGGGGCGGCTGGACCATCGTGGCGGTCCATGAATCGAAGGAGAGCTGGGAGAAATTCCGCGACGGAATCCTGCTCCCCCGGATGCAGGAGGGCATCGAAGGCGGCTTCGCTTCTCCGCCCGAAGAGACTGTCGTCGACCTCTACAAGGTCATGCTCTGACGAGGGCGAAGGGGGTACGGCCAGTACCCGCATCAGCAGGGACTCCCGTGCGGCGTGGGGTCCCTGTTTACTTGGTAGGGGTCCATAGACACCATCCCCAACGCACCATCACCAGCACTGGAGAAACATGCCTACCGTTAACGCTTACGCCGCCACCTCGGCGACCGGCCCCCTCGCCCCGACCACCATCGAGCGCCGGGACCTTGGCGCCCACGACGTCCTGATCGAGATCAAGTTCGCCGGCATCTGCCATTCCGATATCCACACCGTCCGCGGCGACTGGGGACCCCAGACCTACCCGCTGGTCCCCGGACACGAGATCGCCGGAATCGTCACCGAGGTCGGCCCGGAAGTCACCAGGCACAAGATCGGCGACCGCGTCGGCGTCGGCTGCATGGTCAACTCCTGCCGCGAATGCGTCAACTGCCTGAGGGGCGAGGAGCAGTACTGCCTCAACGGAATGACCGGCACTTACGGGGCAGTCGACCGCGACGGCACCATAACCCAGGGCGGCTACTCCACCCACGCCGTCGTGACCGAAGACTTCGTCGTCACCGTCCCCGAAGGAATCGAGCTCGACGTCGCCGCGCCCTTGCTGTGCGCCGGCATCACCACGTACTCCCCGCTGCGCCACTGGGGCGCCGGCCCCGGCAAGAAGGTCGCCGTCGTCGGCCTCGGCGGTCTCGGTCACATGGCCGTTAAGCTCGCCCACGCCATGGGTGCCGAGGTCACCGTCCTGTCCCAGTCCCTGAAGAAGCAGGAAGACGGGCTGCGGCTGGGCGCGGACCACTACTACGCCACGAGCGACGAAGGGACCTTCGAGACGCTCGCGGGGAGCTTCGACCTCATCGTGAACACCGTCAGCGCCCCCATCGACATCAGCTCCTACCTGCAGCTGCTGACCCTCGACGGTGCCCTCGTAAACGTCGGCGCGCCCGCGGAACCGCTCGCGGTGAACGTGTTCGCCCTGATCATGGGGCGCCGGTCCTTCGCCGGATCCGCGATCGGCGGTATCCGCGAAACCCAGGAAATGCTCGACTTCTGCGCCGAACACAACCTCGGCGCCGAAATCGAAGTCATCCCGGCCAGCAAGATCAACGACGCCTACGAACGCGTCCTGGCCTCGGACGTGCGGTACCGCTTCGTGATCGAGATCTCCACCCTCAACTAGGACCGCGCACCCGGCGACATCATCGACATAGAAGGAGACAGGATGGAAGTCCAGGCAAAACTGCCGAGCACCAGGGGTCCGGCGGAGATGTTCACCGGCGACGTGTGGTTCGACGTCATCGCCAGGGGCGCGGAGCCCTCCCGCCTGCGCGTCAACACCGTGCGGTTCGCACCCTGCGCCCGCACGGCCTGGCACACCCACGCGGCCGGACAGACCCTGCACGTCACCGAGGGCGTGGGCCTGGTCCAGTCCCGGGGCGGCGACGTGGTTGTGATGAAGCCCGGCGACACTGTCTACACACCGCCCGGGGAATGGCACTGGCACGGCGCGGCCCCGGAGCACTTCATGACCCACCTGGCCATGTGGGAAGCCCTTGGCGAAGGCCAGGGCCCGGAAACCCAGTGGGGCGAACACGTCGGCAACGAGGAATACCACCCCGGCTAGCACCGCCCACCAACGCGGGGGCCCTCTGAGAGGGGCCCCGCTGCCGTTTTCCATGACCTCGTGGCAGGATCTTGCCAGGGAGTTCCGCGCGCATGCCGCCCGACGGACAGTCCATCAACACGAAAGTCTTGACTCATGATCCAGGAACCGCCCGGAGCGACGTCCGGACCGGAAGCAGAGTTCGATCCGGACTCTGCCGCAGCACAACCGGAATCATCCCTCCGGTCCCTGATCAGCCGCATCGAACATGAAATGGCGACCCTGCAGTTCGGCAGCTTCAGCCAGACCGAGGCGCTCGCCCTCGGACTGCTGCTGGTGGAGCTGGGAACGTCACGGAATCTCCCCATCGCGATCGATATCCGCAGGAACGCCCACATTCTCTTCCGCGCTTCCCTGGCCGGAGCAACAGCCGACAACGAGATCTGGGTGGAACGGAAGAGCCGGACCGCAGAACAATACGCAGAGCCGTCGCTCCTCGTCGGACTGCGCGGGCGGCTCGGCGGCGGCAGAATCGAGGACAACGCCTGGTTTGACCAGTCCCGATATGCCGCCCACGGCGGGGCCTTCCCGCTGTACGTGAAGGGAACCGGGGCGGTGGCAACGGTGACGGTTTCCGGGCTGCCGCAGAAAGCGGACCACGATCTTGTGGTCGAGGCATTGACGTCCTTCGCCAGCAGCGCCTTCTGACAGACCCGTCCGCCCCTGGGCGTGCACAAATCACCCCGGCCACCAGCATGCTGGTGACCGGGGTGATTCGACGCCGGGTCAGGCGTTGAGCGCGCCGGGAACTGCGCTGATGGCGGTCCGCACGGCTTCGCGCATCGGCGTGGACGGACGTCCGATAAGGGTGCTCAGGTCCCCGCTGGTGACGAGCAACTCGCCCCGGGCAATCCCGAGGTCGCTGTCGGCCAGGATGGCCGCATAGCCCTCCGGCATCCCGGCACCCACCAGGACCTCCGTGTACTTCTCTGCCGGCAGGTCCTGGTACTGCACCGAACGGTCGGCGGCCGCAGCCACTTCGGCCGCGAGCTCGCTGAGAGTGAAGGGCTCGTCGCCTCCAAGCTCGTAGACCTTTCCGGCTTGGTCCTCCAGGAGCAGGACTGCGGCGGCCGCCTGGGCGTAGTCGGCGCGGGTGGCCGCACTTACCCGGCCGCCGCCGGCGCTGCCGAGCACGGCGCCGTGCTCGAGGAAGTTGGCGAGCTGCGCGGTGTAGTTTTCCAGGTACCAGCTGTTGCGGAGCAGGGTGAACGGCAGACCCGAATCCTGCAGGGCCTTCTCCGTGCCCTGGTGTTCGGCTGCAAGCTGCATTTCGGCGCGGCCCGCGTTGGCAATGCTCGTGTATGCGATCAGACCGACGCCCGCTTCCTTGGCGGCCTCGATCGCTTTCCGGTGCTGCTCCACACGCTGGCCGACGTCGGTGCCGGAAATCAGCAGTACTTTCTCAGCGCCGGCAAAGGCCTTGCGCAGCAACTCCGGATCGTCGAAGTCGATCGGCCGGACCTGGACGCCGCGGTCCGCGAGGTCGGCGAGCTTGGCGGTGTTCCGGCCTGCCGCCACGATCTGGTCCGCGGGAACATTGCTCTCGAGGAGCGCTTCAACAACAAGGCGGCCGAGCTGTCCGGTGGCGCCGGTGATAACGAGGGTCATGGTGGTCCTTTCACGAAGGGGATGACTGACACCGATAACAACTGCACCGAAAACGGATTACTTCCCCAAAGAGAGTACGCACTTTCAGGTAAGGTACTGGCATGAAAGTAAGTACCTCGATCGGACAACCGGCGACCCTCGGGGCAGCCGAAATTTTCCCTGCCGGCTGCCCCAGCCGCACGGTCCTCGATCACGTGTCCAGCAAATGGGGCGTATTGATCCTGGTGGCGTTGTCGAACGGCCCGCTCCGCTGGGGCGAGCTTCGCCGCCGGGCCGAGGGCATCAGTGAGAAGATGCTCGCCCAGACCCTCAAGACGCTCGAAGGCGATGGCTTCATCCGCCGCGATGCCCAGCCGGTCATCCCTCCCAGGGTCGACTACAGCCTCACCGGCCGCGGCCAGGAACTTGTGGCCCTGCTATTGCCGTTGGTCACGTGGATAGCCGAGCACGCCACCGAAATCCTGCAGACCGGACACCCGGCGGAGGCGGCTTCTGCTGTTGCGCCTGGATGAGACAATGGCGCGGTGACCGAGCTGAATCTTGATGTGACCTGGCACGCCGGGGCTCCTGCCCGCACGGGCGGCGCAGCTGCCCCGATCCAGATTCACTGGGCCGACCCGACCACGGTCATCCTCCGGCAGAACATGGCGGTGAACTTCGAAGCACCGTTTCTCTACCTGCTGTTTGGCGACCACACGGCCTTCCTCCTGGACACCGGCGCCACCGAGGACGCCGCAAGGTTTCCCCTGCGCGCAACAGTCGACGCGCTCATCGACGAGTGGCTTCAGCGCCATCCCCATGAGGCCTACGCGCTCATCGTCGCCCACTCGCACGCCCACGGTGACCATGTGGCCGGAGACGGCCAGTTCGCGGGCCGGCCGCTCACCCGGATAGTCGGCCACACTGCCGGGGACGTCGCCGGCTTTTTTGCGCTTGCCGGCTGGCCGGACGGAGTTGCGGAGGTCGACCTCGGCGGCCGTGTCCTGGAGGTGATCCCGTCGCCTGGCCACCACCCCTCGGCAGTCACGGTCTACGATGCGGTGACCGGCACGCTCTTCACCGGAGACACGGTCTACCCGGGCCGGCTCTACGTCAGTGACTTCACGGCGTTTGAAGCCTCCCTCCGGACACTCTGCGATTTCGCCGCGTCGCACCAGGTCAAAGCTGTCCTCGGGGCACACATCGAAATGTCGACCACGCCGCGCAGGGATTTTCCGCTCGGCTCGACGTCGCATCGTGCCGAGGCTCCGCTGCCGCTGACGGTCCGGGACCTGCAGGGCATCAGGGACGCGGCGGCCGGAGTCACGAACCGGCCCGGGGCCCACCGCTTTGACAACTTCATCATCTGGAACGGGCCGTGCCGGCGGGAAGCCGCGGTCCACTTCGCCCGGCTCCTTCTGTCGCGGGTCAGCAGCAGGCACCGGCCCAGCTAGTCACCTGCGGGCCACGCTCTGCGGCGGGCGGAGATTCTCCCGCGCTTCCCGGAACGTCCGAGCAATGGCGTGGCCTTCGCCATGACCCAGGTTGCTGATGATGGCAGTGGTGCCTGCCAGATCCGCCGTCAAGGTCTCACCGGTGGTCTTCGTGCCAAGCGTCAGGCTTCCGACGGACTCCAGCGGGCACCTGAAGAGGGCGCGCCGCGGAGCGCATTTTGTGAGGAACACAAGACACCGGTCGGTCAGCGAAACCAGGCCCGGTTCGCCATTGAAGATGCCGGTTCCGATGGCCTGGACCCCCATGCCATGATGAAGTTGCTCTCGCTCACCCGGTCCGAGGCAGAAGAGCTGCATGCGAATATGATCCGCCTCATCGGGGCGGTCCAGGCGGGGTCCGCCGAGGGTCCCGGACCGGGCCGGCCGCTGGCCGAAATCAACTAGCCGGAGCAGGCTTCGGACCACCGGAAGAAGCGATCAGGGGCGACCGGTTGACCGTACGGACGGACGGGAGCGCCCGGAGCGCCGGTAGATGGCGTATTCGGCGACGGCGAGGTTGCTAACCCATGCCGCCCCCAGAAGGACGGCCCGGGTCAGCTCGTCGGTGGGGCCGACCAGAAGCAGCCACGGGATGCCCACCAGGGCCTGGGTACCCGCGGCGACGCCGATCGCATAGCCGCGTGTCATCCACGCGCTGTGCCGGACATAATCCCGGCGCCTGATCGACACGAGCCCCAGGACGATGCTCAGCACCATGGCCGTACCGAAGATCAGCCGCAGGACCAGGAGAAGGTCTCCGTCGCCGGCCGGGAGCGGGTAGAACAACGACATCCACAGGCCGGATAGGCCGGCGAGCAGTCCTGCGGGGATGAGGATGCTCCCCGCAATGCGATGCCAGCCGCGCCGGCCGCGCAGGGAGGGAACGAACTGGAACGCCCCGAGCATGCTGTAGATCGTGACCGAGACGATGTGGGTTACAACGGGGATCGGCGAGGCGAAGAACCGCGCGTTCTGCGGCGTGACGACGGCAGAGCCCGTCAGTTCCGCCAGCCGCAGGGCCCCGAAAATAACCGGGATGAGACTCAGGAGGATCAAGGCGGCGGGCACGGGCCACTGCGGCCTCGGGCGCCGGGCGGGAATGCGGACTCGGGTGGCTGCTGCGGTCATGGCGGGATCCTCGAATCTAGCAGGTATACGGCGTACACCTAATGCGGCCTACCGTAGGTGTACGCAGTACACTTGTCAAGGGAGGACTGTTACGGAAAGGTTGTCGGGATGACTCAGCAGCTGGATACGGCGCGACGGACTCCGTTGAACCGGGAGCGTGTGCTGCAGGCCGCCGTCGCGCTCGCGGATGAAGTCGGATTCGAGTCGCTCAGCATGCGCAGGCTCGCTGAGGAACTGGGCGTGGTGCCGATGGCGCTCTATAAGCACGTCGCGAACAAGGAAGGGCTGCTCGACGGCATGGTGGGTGTCATCATCGGCGGGATCGATCCCCCCGTCCGGGATGCCAACTGGAAGGTTGCGGTGCGGCTGCGGGTGCTCTCGGCGCGTCGGGCGCTGCAGCGCCACCCGTGGGCCAGGCAAGCTGTCGAATCCCGGACCAACAAGACACCGGCCGTCCTTGATTACATGGACTCCTTCACCGGGATGTTCCTGGCGGGCGGCTTCTCTGCCGATCTCACCCACCACGTCATGCATGCGATTGGCGGACGCATGTGGGGCTTCACCCAGGAGTTGTTCCAGGACGCGGCCGACCCTCAAGCACAGCCACCGTCGGAAATACCGGCCGACGCCCGCGCTGCCATGCTCCAGCAGATGGCCGCGCGGTACCCGAACATCGTGGCGATCGCGACATCCATGAGCCACGACGACGGTTCGGTCGTCGGGCACGGCTGCGATGACCAGTTCGAGTTCGAGTTTGCCCTCGATCTCCTGCTGGACGGTTTTGAGCGGCTGCAAGGGCGGGGCTGGACCTCAAAGCAAGCGATGATCGGGCGCCGCTAGCGGGTTCCCACCGTGCCGGGCCGAGCGCCGGACCTCTTGCCGGATGGCCCACTTCGGAGGAGGATATGCGGCACACTCCAGGAGGCCCGGGATGACCCAACTTGGCAAGTTCGAGAAGTACCTGATCGAGGAATTCTTCGACGACTTCCGCTCCGGCGACATGACCCACCGCACGTTCACCCGCCGCGTGGCTTTCATTACCGGGAGTATGGCCGCGGCGGCGGCGGCAATGCTGCTGGTCGGCTGCACCCCGGAGGAAGTCCCGCGCAGCACCGACCCGATGCCCACTCCATCGTCCCCCACCGGGACCGGAACCGCTTCGGCAGGTTCCGTACCCGGGGCCAAGAGCCCGCTGTCCGTCCCGGAAGGCGCCGCGGGCCTGGTAACAGCCACGGTGCGTTTCCCGTCCAGCGGAACCGACATCAGCGCCTACCTTGCCCGGCCGGAGTCCGGAACAGCCGGACCCGCCGTGCTGGTCTGCCACGAGAACCGCGGTCTGACCCCGCACATCCAGGACGTGGCCCGCCGTTTCGCCAAGGCCGGCTACTCAGCCCTGGCGCTGGACCTGCTCAGCAGGGAAGGAGGCACCGCGAGCCTGGACCCGGACGCCGTCTCCGGCGCCTTGACCAAGGCCGGCCCGCAGCGCCACGTCTCCGACTTCGCTGCGGGATTCGACTACCTGCAGTCACAGGACTTCGTGGCGGACGGGCGGATCGCCATGAACGGCTACTGCTTCGGCGGCGGCATCACCTGGCAGGCCGCAACGGACCTGCCCGGGCTGAAGGCCACAACAGCGTTCTACGGGCCCTCTCCCGACCTGGCCAAGGTCCCGTCCATCCAGCCGGCCGTCTTCGGCGTCTACGCCGAGCTGGATCAGCGGATTACCGGCGCAATGCCGGCGCTCCGGGACGCTCTCGGAGGCACGGAGGTCCGGCACCAGCTCACCGTCTATCCCGGCGTAGACCACGCGTTCCACAACGACACGAGCGAGCGTTACGTCGAGGCGCAAGCTACCGCCGCCTGGAACGACATGCTGGCCTGGTTCGGCAGGTACGTCTAAGCGCCGGGATGCCGGGGCTGCCTCCCGGGTCTAGGTCTGCTCGAAGGCCAGCGATGAGGACAGCGCACTGTGGGCGTCCACTTGTGCCAGCAGATCCTTCGCCTTCCGCTCGACACCCTCGACGGCGTCGGCGCCGGCTACCCAGCAGCGGCGGCTGGTCCTCGCCTGCAAGCCGCGCAGGGGCGTCCGCGAGCCTGGCGGGATCTCCGCCCCGCCGGCCGTTCATTCCGTTCCACGCCGAGACGGCCAGCCGGGTGCGTTCGGCGTAGTCCGTGGACTCCGGCGTGAGCAGATCCGTGCGGAAGAATCCCGGTTCGACGACCATGGTGCGGATGCGGAACGGGGCGGCCGTGGAGGAGGAGACCGTCAGCACGAGCCCGGAACGTTGCCGGCGCATCACCGGCAGGGCGGCCCGGGTGATGTTCATCGGGCCGAACAGGTTCGTTTCAATCTGCCAGCGGAACTGCTCCGGGCTGATCTCCTCGAAGAAGCCTGCGATGAAGTTCCCGGCATTGTTGACCAGCACATCGATGCGGCCGAACCGCTCGACGGCGGCCTGGACCGCCGCTTCGGACGCGGCGGGGTCTGTGATGTCCAGGGTGACTACCAGCAGGTCCCCGGCTTCACCTATGGCCTGGGCCACCTTCTCCGGGTTCCGCCCGGTGGCGACCACTGCGTGCCCCGCGGCAAGCGCAGCCTTGGCAATGTCCACACCCATCCCCCGGCCTGCGCCGGTGATGAAATAGACCTTTTTCTCAGTCATGTTCTTCCCATCCTCTTGTCGTGGTGGTTCGCCGGTCGGCGCACTATCCGTGCAACGTGGTTCTGCCGCCGCAGGGACTCCCTCCCCCGGCGGGGTACGCCTAGGCTTGGGGGATGGACAACCGCAACGAGGCCCGCGCGTTTCTGACCTCCCGGCGGGCCAAGATCACGCCGGAACAGGCCGGGCTGCCCGCCTACGGGGGTACCAGGCGGGTGCCTGGGCTGCGGCGCGGGGAGGTCGCCACGCTCGCCGGCATCAGCATCGAGTACTACACCCGCCTGGAACGGGGCAACCTTGCCGGCGTCTCCGAAGACATGCTCGAGGCAGTGTGCAGGGCGCTGCAGCTGGACGAGGCCGAGCGGGCCCACCTGTTCGATCTGGCCCTCGCCGCCTCCGCGGGCAGCAGGGCGCGCCGTCGTCCCGCCCCGAAGCAGCTCATCCGCCCCGGGGTGCAGTTGGCGCTCAACGCGATCACCGGTGCGCCGGCCTACGTCGGCAACGGGCGCCTGGACATCCTGGCCGCGAACCCGCTCGGCTACGCCCTGTACAGCGACATGTTCGCCAACCCGGCACGCCCGGCAAACCACGCCCGGTTCATTTTCCTGGACGACCGTTCCCGCTCGTTCTACCCCAACTGGGAGCGCGCGGCCAACGACACTGTCGCGATTCTGCACACCACGGCCGGCCGCGACCCGTACGACCGTGCCCTCACGGACCTGATCGGTGAAATGTCCACCCGCAGCGACGAGTTCCGCACCCGGTGGGCAGCGCACAACGTCCGGCTGCATTTCACCGGCGCCAAGCACTTCCACCACCCGGTGGTCGGGGACCTCCACTTGCTGTTCGAGGCCATGGAACTGTCCGCCGACACGGGACTGTCACTGTATGTCTACAGCCCCGAGCCCGGCAGCCCGTCCGACGACGCCGTCCGGCTCCTTGCGAGCTGGGCCGCGACCGACCAGCAGGACGTCCAAACGGAACGCGCCCACTCCCCCAAAGGCAGCTGAGTCACACCCGGTCCCCGGCACGATGTCATGGCGGCCCGCAGGGTGCTATTTTGTCCGGATGGACGTGCTCGACTGGCTGCTCGACTCTGACCCTGCGATCCGCTGGCAGGTCCTGCGCGATCTCACGCGCACACCGCCGGAGGATCTGGCCGCAGAACGGGCCCGCGTTGCCACCCAAGGCTGGGGCGCCCGCCTCCTCGCGCTGCAAGGCGACGACGGACAGTGGGACGGCGGGACGTATTTCCCCTCGCACTTCGGCGAATCCGAGAAGGGCCAACCCTGGACAGCGACCACCTACAGCCTGCTGTTGCTGCGCGACTTCGGGCTCGATCCCCGCAGCGACGGAGCCCGCCGCGCCGTCGGCTTCGTCCGGGAAAACAGCCGCTGGGAGGAGGGCGACCAGCCCTTCTTCGAAGGGGAAGTGGAACCGTGCATCAACGGGATGGCAGTCGCGCTGGGCGCCTACTTCGGCGAAAACGTCGACGGCGTGGTGGCCCGTCTGCTCGGCGAGCAGCTTGCCGACGGCGGCTGGAACTGTGAAGCGGAAAGAGGATCCACCCGTTCCTCGTTCGGCACCACGATCAACGTGCTCGAAGGGTTGCTGGAGCACGACCGAGCGAGCGGCGGGTCCCCGGCCGCGCTCGCAGCCCGGCGCCGTGGCGAGGAGTACCTGCTCGAGCGCCGGCTGCTCCGGCGCAAGACAACCGGCGAGCTGATCGACCAGGACTGGCTGCAGGCCTCGTTTCCGACCCGCTGGCAGTATGACGTGCTCCGGGTTCTCGAGTACTTCCGCGCCGCCGGCGGGCCGCCGGACACCCGCATGGCCGAGGCCATCGAGGTGGTGCGCTCGCAGCGGCAGCCGGATGGCACCTGGCTGCTGGAGAACACTCATCCCGGCAGAGTGCACTTCGCGCTGGAGGACGGAGACGGGCGGCCGAGCCGGTGGAACACGCTCCGGGCGCTCCGTGTCCTCGACTGGTACGGAAACTCCTAGGCTGGTGCCGCCAGGAAGATCCGCGTCTCGCGGACGTTGCACGGGTTTTACCCAGGGTTAACCTGCCCGGTCTTGTATGCCCGTACGGTCCGGACCCAGACTGGATATCACGAGATGGATGATCCAGCGGGATCGTCCGACCAGACCAGCGGGCACGGGCGCAGCGATGCGCTGAGGCCGATCCGCGGCGATGACGCTGCGGCAGTCCCGCAGACCGGGAGGATAGCCATGGCCGGCACATTTGAAGTGTTCTTGGACGACGAGTCGAATTTCAGGTTCCGGCTCAAGGCACCGGACGGCACCGTGATGGCTGTGTCGGCGGCATTCGACACCAAGTCAGCGGCTGTCGCCGGGATCGCCGCCGTCCGTGAATACGCCGGCATGGGGTTGATCGCCGACCTCTGCCCGGCCGGCATGCTGCAAAAACCCGTAGCCGCGGCAGCCCCAGGCGCGGTTCCGCAGGCCAAAGACGGCCGCCGCAAGCCGGCCGAGGACTTCCACATCAGGGCCAGGGCACTGCGCCGGGCGGCAACAGCACCCCGGTGGGCCGGCGCGGCGTAGTTCTTCGACTCAGCCGTTCTTCAGCAAGGCGACGTCGGAAACCAGGTCGATGTGCTCCAGCATGGCCGCCGCCGCTCCCGCTGAATCCCCGGCCCGGATCGCGTCCGCGATCTTGCGGTGCGAAGCCAGCGACTGCTCCGGACGGCCAGGCTGGCCGAGCGATTCGAGGCGCGTCTCCAGGATCATGCCCGCAATGAAAGTCATCAGCTGGGCCAGCACGGCGGAGTGCGCCGCCGCGGTCACCGCCTGGTGGAAGAGCTCGTCGCCCCGCGCACCCTTGGCACCGGAGGCCACCTCTTCGGCCATCGCGTCGAGTGCCGTGTCGATGGCCTTCATGTCCTCATCGCTGCGCCTCGCGGCGGCGAGTTCGGCCAGCTTTACCTCCAGCGTGCTCCGCGCCTCAACGATCTCGGGCAGCCTGCTGCGGTGCTCGCGGAGGCCCTTGATCACGGAGGGGACATTGGGGCGGTAGACCAGCACCGCGCCAGTGCCGTGCTGGACGTCTATCACGCCGAGCACCTCCAGTGCCACGAGGGCCTGGGCCAGCGTTGCCCGCGAAACTCCCAGCCGCTCGGCGAGTTCCCGTTCAGCCGGCAGCGTGTCTCCGGGCCCCATCTCGGCGGACTCGATGAACTCCATGATCTGTTCGACCAGTTGCTCATAAAGCCGGGGCCGGGAAACGCGGGAAATCTGGTGCGTTGCTGCCTGCTTTGCCATGCGCGTCCTTCCGGGGGTCCTAGGTACCCAGACTACCGGAGAACTATTGACAAAGACACCTAGTGTCTAGGAGGCTAGGCCACTAAGCCAGTCAACCACCCGCTTTCTGATCCGGAGGAACAACGATGTCCGCTCCCGTCCTGTCCATCATCATCCTGGCGGTGATGTTCCTCCTGGCCACGGTGCTCCCCCTCAACATGGGTGCCCTGGCCTTCGTGGGCGCATTCCTGCTCGGCTCGGTCGTGCTGGGAATGTCCACCAACGACATCCTCGCCAACTTTCCGGGCGGCCTGTTCCTGACGATTGTCGGGGTCACCTACCTTTTCGCGATTGCGCAGAACAACGGCACCATTGACCTGCTGGTCCGGGGCGCGGTCCGTTTGGTGGGCAGCAAGGTGGCTCTCATCCCGTGGGTCATGTTCGCCATCACTGCGGTGATCACCGCCGTCGGCGCACTCTCCCCCGCCGCCGTCGCCATCATCGCGCCGATTGCGCTGAGCTTCGCCGCCAGGCACAAGATCAACCCGCTCATGATGGGCATGATGGTGGTCCACGGCGCGCAGGCCGGCGGTTTCTCCCCCATCGCGGTCTACGGCGTGACCGTCAACGGCATCATCGCCAAGACCGAGCTGGAAGCCAGCCCCCTCGCGATCTTCCTGGCGAGCTTCGTCTTCAACCTCGCCATTGCCCTCGTGTTGTTCATCGTTCTCGGCGGCAGCAAACTGCTGTCCACCAGCGGCGGCCGCCTCATGGAACACGCCGCTGAAAAGCGCATGTCCGTCAGCGTCGGGGCCCGCGCGGCCGGCGTCACGCTGCAGGGCTCGGGATCCGACATTTCCGCCGCCGGCGTCTCGTCGAAGGGCACCTCCGGCTCGGGCGCAGCCCCGTCAACCGGTTCAGCCGGGTCCACCGGGGCCGGCGCACCTCCGGCCAGCGGCGCCCGCGCGTCCCTGCCCCAGCTCGTCACCATCCTGGGCCTGATCGCCCTGGCCGTGATCTCCCTCGGCTTCAAGGTGGACGTCGGGTTTGTGTCCATCACCATCGCCATCATCCTGGCCCTGGTCTCCCCGGCAGCCCAGAAAGGCGCCGTCAACAAGATCAGCTGGTCCACCGTGCTGCTGATCTGCGGCATGCTCACCTTCGTGGGCGTCCTGGAAGAGGCCGGCACCATCAAGTTCGTGTCCGACGGCGTGGCCCACCTGGGCATGCCGCTCCTGGCGGCCCTGCTGATCTGCTACATCGGCGCAGTGGTGTCAGCCTTCGCGTCCTCCACCGCCATCCTCGCGGCCCTGATCCCCCTGGCCGTGCCGTTCCTGGCCACCGGTGAGATCGGCGCCGTCGGGGTCATCGCCGCCCTGGCCGTGGCCTCCACAATCGTGGACGTGTCCCCGTTCTCCACCAACGGTGCCCTGGTGCTGGCCAACGCGCCGGAAGACGTGGACAAGGACAAGTTCTACAAGCAGATTCTCGCCTACAGCGGCATCGTCGTCGCCGCCGGTCCCGCCATCGCCTGGCTGGTCATGGTGGTCCCGGGCTGGATGTAGCCGGCCAGGCAACCACTGCACCACCGCAACTGCAGGCACCCCACGCAAGAGAAGGAAGACCATGACGAGCACTGAACCCACGCCGCAAGCCGAAGGCCCCCTCGCGGGCTACCTTGTGGTCGATTTGAGCCGCGCATTGGCCGGCCCGCACGCCGGGATGATGCTGGCCGACCTCGGCGCGCGGGTGATCAAGGTGGAGAACCCCGGTACCGGAGACGATACCCGCGGCTGGGGACCGCCGTTCGTCGGACCCGAGGACGATCCGCAGGCCACCTACTTCCTGTCCTGCAACCGCAACAAGGAATCCATCGCACTGGATTTGAAGAGCGACGACGGGCGGACAGTGCTGCGCGAACTCCTGAAGCGCACGGATGTTGTCATCGAGAACTTCCGGCCCGGTGTGCTGGACCGGCTGGGGTTCTCGGCCGCGGAGATGCACGCCCTGAATCCGGCGCTGGTGGTGCTGTCGATCACCGGGTTCGGGCACGACGGGCCGGAGTCCCGGCGCAGCGGCTACGACCAGATCCTGCAGGGCGAAGCCGGCCTCATGTCCCTGACCGGGTCCGGGCCGGACGATCCGCAGCGCGTCGGCGTGCCGATCGCCGATCTCCTTTCCGGAATGTACGGAGCGTTCGGCACACTCGCGGCACTGCTGCAGCGTGAGCGGACGGGCCGGGGCCAGATCGTGCGCACGTCCCTGCTTGCCGCGCTGATCGGGGTCCACGCGTTCCAGGGCACCAGGGCCACGGTTGCTGGCGAGGTGCCGCGGGCCCAGGGCAATCACCATCCCTCCATCGCCCCCTACGGCCTGTTCCCCTGCCGGCAGGGCAGCGTACAGATCAGCGTCGGAAGCGAAAAGCTCTGGACCACGTTCGCTTCGACATTCGGAATCGACGCCGCACGGCCGGAGTTCGCCACCAACGCGGACCGCGTGCGCAACCGGGAGAAGGTCATCGAAGATATCGAGCAGGCCTTCTCCGACTTCGAGGCAGAACCGCTGCTTGCCAAACTGAACGACGCCGGGATCCCGGCCGGCAAGGTCAGGACCCTGGCCGAAGTGTACGAATGGAAACAGGTCCACTCGCAGGGGCTCGTGATCGACGTCGACCACAAAATCCTCGGCACCGTAAGCCTGCCGGGTCCGCCGCTGCGGTTCTTCACCGCTGCCGACACCGCAGAAACCACATTGAAGACGCATACCGCACCACCGCTGCTGGACCAGGACGGGGACCAGATCCGGCACTGGCTCGGACTGGCGCCGGCCGGCGGAGCCGGCTCCGCGGCCGGCACAGCGCAGGAAGGCTGACGCATGCTGACACAGCAGAAAGTACGGCACCTCGACGCCGCCGAACTCATCACCGCCGTACTCGATCCCGGGTCATACCGGAGCTGGGACACCCCGGTTGTGGACCCGGGTCCCGGCCCGGAGTACCGGCAGGAACTGGCCGCCGCCCGGGCAAAAACCGGGGTGGACGAATCGGTCCTCACCGGCGAAGGCCTCATCCGAGGCCGCCGGGTCGCCGTGATCGTCAGCGAATTCCGGTTCCTCGGCGGTTCCATCGGGCTGGCTGCAGCCGAACGCATCGTCACCGCCGTCGAAAGGGCCACCCGCGAAGGGCTTCCGCTCCTCGCAGGTCCGGCGTCGGGCGGGACCCGCATGCAGGAAGGGACCATCGCCTTCCTGGCCATGGTGAAGATCAGTGCTGCCGTCCGGGCCCACCGGCAGGCCGGGCTGCCCTACCTGGTCTACCTCCGGCACCCCACCACGGGCGGCGTCATGGCGTCGTGGGGCTCGCTTGGCCACATCACCGTGGCCGAGCCCGGTGCCCTGCTTGGCTTCCTCGGGCCCCGCGTCTACGAGGCCCTCCACGGCGTGCCGTTTCCGGAAAATGTCCAGGTGGCCGAAAACCTCTTCGACAAAGGACTCGTCGACGCAGTGGTCCCGCCGTCGCAACTGTCCGACGTCGTCCACCGCGCCCTGAGCATTTTGGTCGCGGCTCGACGTCCGCCTGTCGCCGCTCCCCCGACGCTGTCCGTTGCACCGTCCGGAGCCACTGCGTGGGAATCGATTGAAATCTCCCGGAATCCGCGCCGGCCGGACCTTCGCCAGCTGCTGGCGCACGGTGCCCGGGATGTGCTTCCGCTCAACGGCACCGGCCAGGGCGAAAAAGACCCCGGCCTTCAACTGGCCTTGGCCCGGTTCGGCCAGGAATCCTGCGTCGTGATAGGCCACACAAGGCCCCGGCCATCTCAGCAGACGGCGATGGGTCCGGCGTCGCTCCGCGAGGCCCGGCGCGGCATGCGACTGGCCGAGGAACTCGGTTTGCCGCTGGTCACCGTCATCGACACCGGTGGCGCGGCGCTCTCCCGGGAGGCGGAGGAGGGCGGGCTGGCTGGCGAGATCGCCCGGTCCCTGCACGACCTGATCGGGCTCAACTCGCCCACGGTGTCCGTGCTGCTTGGACAGGGGGCCGGGGGCGGGGCCTTGGCGCTCCTGCCCGGGGACCGCACCATCGCCGCCCAGCATGCCTGGCTGTCGCCGCTGCCGCCCGAGGGTGCCAGCGCCATCGTCCACCGCAGCATCGACTTTGCACCTGCCATGTCCGAAGCCCAGGGCATCAATGTCGCGTCCCTCCACGCCAACGGCCTCGTTGAACACATCGTGGATGAACGCGGCGACGCGTCCCTTGAGTGCCGGGCGTTCTGCCAGCGGATGGGCCGGGCCATCGAATACGAGCTCGCCACCCTCGCATCCGCCGGGATCACCGAATTGCTGCCGCGGCGGCTGGAAAAGTACCGGAACCTGGGCAGTAGGCTGAACTCGACTTCATGGACAGGAGGCCCAGGTGGCTGAGCAGACTCTGACCGGGGTGATGGCCGAGCTGGCCGCGCTCGAGGACCCGAGGGCGCGGGAGGTGAACGAGAAACACGGTGTGAACCTCAGCAAACTGCGCGCGGTCGCGAAGCGGCTGAAGACGCAGCAGGAGCTCGCACGCCAGCTCTGGGAGACGGGCGAGACCGCGGCGAGACTGCTGTCGATCCTCATCTGCCGCCCGAAGGCGTTCGAGCGCGGCGAATTGGACGTCATGTTGCGCGAGGCGCGCACTCCCAAGGTGCACGACTGGCTCGTGAACTACGTGGTGAAGAAGAACCCGCACGCCGAAGAGCTGCGCCAGGCCTGGTCCGCGGATCCGGATCCAGTGGTCGCGAGTGCCGGCTGGGCGCTGACCACCGAACGGGTGGCGAAGAAGCCCGAGGGCCTCGACCTCGCAGGACTGCTCGACGTCATCGACGCGGAGATGAAGGAAGCCCCGGATCGCCTCCAGTGGGCGATGAACCACTGCCTGGCGCAAATCGGGATCGAGCACGCCGAGCACCGCAGCCGTGCAATCGACATCGGTGAGCGCCTGGAGGTGCTCAAGGACTACCCGACTCCGCCGAACTGCACGTCTCCGTTCGCGCCCCTCTGGATCAATGAGATGGTGCGCCGCCAGCTCGCGACGTAGGAAGATCCGCGCTCACGCTCGCATCCGACGCTTACACAACGAGATCCTGCCGCGGCGGCCGGCAAAGTGCCGGGCCTGGGCTAGCCGGCCGGCGTCACGACGTCCTCCAGCACTGCCCTGTCGAAGAAGCGGATCTCGCCCGTCGCTTGGAAGTACACGGGAACCACCGAGGTGCTCGGGTCCTTCGAGGTTTCGAAGATCTCGGCTGCGCTCCCGTGTTTGCGCGCAATGGTTCCAATCAAGTCGGTGCCGCGAACCCGGACGGTTCGAAATTTGTAGCTCATGGGGACCCCTTTGTCGGTTGGTGCAAACCTACACCTGGGACCTGCGGCCGGTCCGATCCCCACGGACCCGCTGCGGTTCCGGACATTCCGGCTCTGCCTGGTTAGCCCGCGGTGGTTTCTGTCATCCGGGGCGGATCCGGGCTCACCAGCATCTCCGGCGCCCGCGAGACCAAGAGCCATGTGGGCAGGATGACCAGGCACAGGAGGGGCAGTACGGCAATGTCACCGGATACGGCGACGGCAAAGAAGAAGGCCATCCATCCGTCGCGGGCCACCGCAAGGACCACCCCGAGGATTCCACAGGCGACCGCCAGGCCAAGCGGCATGGTTGGAACGAGTGCGTGTGCAACTGTTCGAAAGGCAGACCCGATGGTGACCCCTTGAACAAGGTGATCCGCCCTCCGACGGCTCCCGGAATACCGAGAACGACGCCACCGAGCGTGAGGTAGATGACCGGGTGCCGGAGTCCGTGGAAGAACCTGTGGATGTAGGGAAACAGGAACACCGCGGCCAGCCCGAACAGTGTCGGCGATGCCGACACGAGCGGGTGCCTTATCAGCGTCATGGTCAGCGAGCCAGCGGCCGCCGCGACCAGCGGGAGGAAGAGGCGGTCCCACAGCGCCCCGCCCCCTTGAGACCGGCGACGATGCCCGTAAAGAGGAGAGCGGAATACGAACGCATCCAGACGCAGAAGATGACCAAACTTCCCGGTGTCCACCGCATCATGTCGCATCCAATGATGAAACTGATCAAGAGCCTGGACTGAACTCCGGATATCTGTTGAGGAGGGTACCCACAGCCATGCCCGCAGAGAAGCCCTGCGACTTGCCACTGGCAGGACAAAGCCAAAAGCGGCCGGACGCACAACCCGGGACGCCCTGCGGCTTTCGAGTTCAAGTCAAGAGTTCGGGCTCTAATTCTTTGTGTGCAGATGCAAGACTGTCGGCATGAACATTGTCGAATTCCTTGAGGCCCGCATCTCCGAACAAGAGGCCGGCATCCAAGGTCGAAACTTCATCGAGAGCCAGGCCAACGGCACAGCAACGAGCGACAACATGGCCGTCCCCCCGCCCCTCACAGAGGCGCTTCTGGCGGAGTGCGCTCACCAGCGGGGAATCCTGGCTGATTGGAAGGTGGCCGCTGAGGCGGACGGCATCACAGATCCGGCAGATGCTGACGGACCCGTTGCCCTCGCCCGCCGTTCCGTGTTGATCATCCTCGCCGCCAACTACAAGGATCACCCCGACTACAACTATGCATGGGCGCTCCATAGCTGAAGGTGGATGGCCCAGCCTCCCACCCGTCGGCTTCAATCCCGCCGACGCCACGTGGGATTGCCCGTGTCACGGTTCCCGCTTCGCCATCGACGGCTCCGTCATCCAGGGTCCGGCCACCCGGAACCTCCCGCCCCGGCCTGCGCCATAACCAACTGTTCCATTCGGCGGACCGAACGTGAAGTATGGTGCCATGAGTTCAACATATGAAGCATCCCGTCCCGTCTCGTCCGACACTCCCGACGCTGTCGCAGCCGCGGTCCGGGCCGCCACCAAGGAGCTGAGCGAGACTCTGCAGGGCCGCGGCATCGACGTCGCCTACGAGGACGTCGCCCGCCTGGGGCACTCAGAGTCGTGGGACGACGAAGGCCAACGCTGGGTCCAGGTCGTCTGGGACGCCGAAGAGGCGCCTGCCCCCGGACCCGAGGCCTGACGCCGGCGCACCATTGGAGCGATGAGGTCAGGCGCGCGAGGTTGTCGGCGACTTTCTCGCCAATCGGCCGCCGCATCCAGTCCTCGAGCTGCAGTTCCCGGCTGTCCTTCCGATAACCGTCTTCAATCCCCCGCATGTCATCGACCAGCTTGCGTCCGTGCACCAGCACGGATACTTCCATGTTCAAGCTGAAGGAACGGATGTCCATGTTGCTGGATCCAATGACGGCAACGTCCTCATCGATGGTGAAGTTCGAGTGCAGCACTTTCGGGGCCCGGTACAGGTAGATCCGCACGCCGGCGCGGAGCAGGGCCTCGTAGTATGAGCGCTGGGCGTGGTAGACCAACTTCTGGTCACCGATCTCCGACACAAAGAGCTCAACACTCAGTCCGCGGGAAGCCGCCGTGACAATGGCCAGCAGAATCGAATCCTCGGGCACAAAGTACGGGCTGGTGATGCTCACGCGGCGCTCGGCCTTGTGGATCAACGCAGTGTAGAGCTTCAGGTTGTTGTCGTTGTCGAAACTGGGACCACTTGGCAGGACCTGGGCGTCGATATGCCCCGACGCCTCTCCGAGGACCACGGGGCTGGTGTTGAGCGACAGCAGGGTATCTGACTCGCTATACCAGTCGGTCGCGAACACCGCATCGAGCTCACGGACGGCCGGCCCCTCCAGGCGGACCATCCGTTCGTGCCACTCCAGGTTGTTGTTCGTGTTGTAGCCGGCGTCGAACAGGTTCTGCGAACCGGTGAATCCCACCCTTCCATCTACGACGACGATTTTCCGGTGGTTCCGCAGGTCGGGGCGCTGCCACTGTCCGTGCAGCGGCCTCAGCGGGAGCATCGCAAAATATTCGACTCCTGCCTCCTGCAGAAAGACCAGGGTTTCCTTCCGGCCGGGATAGATCAGGCCCAGCGTCGCCGGATCGATCGTGATGGTCGGCCTTTCGGCGGTCGGGCTGCGCTTCCTGCCGGTCAGGCCCGAGGTGGACAGGGACGTGTTCCTGTCATGGTTTGGCCTGTTCATCGGCACAATCCTCATTGCTTACGCCATCTACCTGTTCACGCACAAGACCACGTCGGACAGCGCCGTGCTAGGAAAACTCAAGACGAAGTTCCATTCAGCCCGGCCCTGGCAGTTCGTGGTCCTCGGCTTGGGACTTAACCTGCACCCGAAGGCCCTCCTGCTCGCCGTCACAGCCGGTGCGCTGATCAGCGTCCGGGAACCGCCGGTCCTCGAAGGATCGCTGTTCGTCCTCGCCTACGCCGCCGTCGCCCAGTCCGCCGTCGTCCTGCCGGTCGCCGTCTGGATGCGTTCCCCGGAGCGTGCGGAAGTGCCGCTGACTGCCCTGTACACCTGGTTGCAGCGGAACGGGCGAAGCATCGAGGCCATCGCCACACTGGCCATCGGGCTGTTCATCGTCGGCTACAGCATCCTCCAGTTCATATCGGCAGGAAACTAGTACACGATTGATTGAATACACCAGTGGCTGTACTTTGGATTTATGGAAGCCCTCACACATGCACCGGTACTGGCGCGGTTCGGCTACGCGGTGTCCGATCCGACCAGGGCCCGGATCCTGCTAGCACTGGCAACGGATCCGGCGTACCCCTCGGACCTCGCCGACGCCCTTGGAGTTTCACGGCAGAGCATGTCGAACCACCTCACCTGCCTCCGCGGCTGCGGACTTGTGGTCGCCGTTCCGGACGGCCGCCGGAGCCGGTACGAACTCGCCGACGCGCGGCTGGGCCACGCCATCGGCGACCTGATCGGCGTTGTCCTCGCCGTGGATCCGGCCTGCTGCGCCCCCGACGGGACGTGCCTGGCATGACGGCACTCCGGCTGGGACCGGACCCCGTCCGCCGCGCCGTGCTCACCCGGCGCATCCGCCGCTTCGCCGCCGCAACCATCAGCTACAACGTCATCGAGGCGGTCGCGTCGCTCTGGGCCGGCGGCGTGGCCGACTCTTCCGCGCTGATCGGCTTCGGACTGGACTCCGTGATCGAGGTGGCGTCCGCCGTCGCCCTGTCCTGGCAGTTCTCCGCCAAAGACCCGGAACGGCGCGAACACCTCACGCTGCGGATCATCGTGGTCTCATTCTTCGCCCTTGCCGCCTTCGTCGCCGTCGACTCCGTCACGTCCCTGGCGGGCGGCGGCGAGGCCCGGCATTCGACCCCGGGCATCGTCATCGCAGCCCTGAGCCTGGCCATCATGCCGGTGCTCTCGTGGTTGCAGCGGCGGGCCGGGCGGGAACTCGGCTCCCGCACGGCGGTGGCGGACTCCAGGCAGACGCTGCTCTGCACCTACCTCTCGGCCGTGCTGCTTGCCGGGCTGGTGTTGAACAGTGCCCTAGGCTGGTGGTGGGCCGACGCCGGCGCCGCTCTGGTGATCGCCGGGATCGCCGTCCGGGAGGGCGTCAACGCGTGGAAGGGGGACGCCTGCTGCGCCGGCTCCGCACCAGCCCCCGGACCGAATCGCGTGAGCATCGAACCCGCCCACCACAACCAGGAAGGCATCCCGCACCCATGACACGTACCTCCACGAAAGCCGTGCCCGCCCCGAACGATCCTGCGAGGAAGGCCCGCCTGGTCATCTGGATCCTGCTGGCGGCCATCGTCGCAGCCGGCCTCATCTGGTACGCCGTGTTCACCGCGAACAAGCCCGCGCCGGCGGCCCCGCAGCCGGCGGCCAGCGCGCAACTGGTCCGCGAGGACAGCCACCGCCTCAGCTCACCGGGCGTCGAAAAAGCGCAACTGGTTGAGTTCCTGGACTTCGAATGCGAGTCCTGCCGCGCAGCCCATCCGCTCGTGGAGGAACTGAGGAAGGAGTACGGCGACCGGGTCACCTTCGTGAACCGCTACTTCCCCCTCTCCGCGCACCGGAACTCCGGCACAGCCGCACTGGCCGTCGAGGCTGCCGCGCAGCAGGGCAAATACGAGCAGATGGTGGCGAAATTGTTCGAAACCCAGCCCGAATGGGGTGGACAGCAGGATTCCCAGGCACCCGTCTTCCGGATGTACGCGCAGGAGCTGGGGCTGGACCTGGCCACCTACGACGCCGCAGTGGCTGACGAGAAGACCAGCGACCGGATCCGGAAGGATATTGCCGACGGCAACGCACTGGGGGTCGCTGGCACACCCACGTTCTTCCTCAACGGCAAAAAACTGACGCTGAACACCGAGGCGGACTTCCGCCAGATGCTCGCCGACGCCGCAAAGTAGGGCGATACACCGGTCAGCGGGACTCGAATGCACGAAAGCCCGGCCGGGGATATCCCGGCCGGGCTTTCTTGGTTGATCGAACGGCGCGCTCGGTCGTGCGCCTTCCCGGGCACTGCGATCCGCCCGGTTCGCGGCTACGTCTTAGCCTTCACATTCAATGCAGTAGACGTGGCCGTTCTTTTCCCGCGCGATCTGGGAGCGGTGCCGGACCAGGAAGCAGGAGTAACACGTGAATTCGTCCTCCGCCTGGGGGATGACCTGCACAACCAGTTCCTCGGCGACAAATTCGCCGCCCGGGACGATCGAGTCGTCCATCGAGTCGGTCTCGTCCAGTTCACGCACGACGCTGCGGGCATCCGGGGCGTTCGCGGATTGCAGCGCCTCCAGGGAACTCGCCTGGGATTCCTTAACGTCGGAACGTACTTCGTCGTAATCGGTAGCCACCTGAGTGATTCTCTTTTCTTTGGCGGGCTTGTCTGACAGAGGTTCAACCCATAGAAGTCCTCAAGTATTCCCTAGTACGGGCCCGCAGGAAAATGCGGGCTACTTTTTTACTTCCCGCCGACGCCGTGACGGGCCCAGCGCCGTGCGCGCCGGGCCGGCTTCCACCCGGGGCGGGACAGCCATCCGGGCGTGCACGGACAGCCGATTAGGCCGGCTGCCGTGATGCCTGACAGTGTGAACCGGAGACGACGTCGAAACGCGGAGATTCCCGGTCGGGACGATTTCGCCGTTTCCAGCGTTGGAGTAATTGGCGGGCCCTCTCACAGGCCGAAGGCCTCCACCCTGACCGTGCCGGTGGTATACCCTTCCCAAGGTCCCCCGGCGCCCCACCATTACCAGGAGTTTGTTTGCTGATTGTCCTAACAGGAATAGACGGCTCGGGAAAGACCACAGCCGCCCAGGCGACGGTCGCCGCCGCCCAACGGGACGGCAAGGACGCGCTTCTGCTCAGCAATTACGCCGGCCGGCGCAGGATGTCGCTGCTCAGCGCACGGTTTGGGGTGCAGCTCCACCCGCGGCTGGCTGATGCCGCGGAGACAGTACTCCGCACCGCAAATGTGCTGATTTCCCATGCCAGGGCCTACAGACACCCGGGCTTGGTGATCATGGACCGTCATTTGCATTGCCAGCTGGCGCTCCGGCAGGCGCGAGGCCTCCCCCGGGGAAGGTTCCTCCCTTCCCTCCTCAGGCATCTGCCACAACCTGACCTGGTCGTCCACCTCGTTGTCGACCCCGAACAGGCGCACGAAAGAGTGATGGCACGTGGCACCGATTCGGAGACCATCGAGGAGCTCGAAGCTCTCAGCACCGGATACGAATCGTCGCCCGAATACGCGCATTTCACCGAGCTCCCCGCATCAGGAACACCGGCAGAGGTGCTCTCCGGGCTGACGGCCGCCATTGCCGGCGCCGCTAACCGTCGGGGCGACCAGGCTGGGACAACCCGCCCGAGCCGCCGGACCACGGACTAGGCGGGACGCTAAGCCCGCGGGACCACGGACTAGGCGGGACGCTAAGCCCGCGGGTCCTCCCCTGTCCGGATAAGACGTGCGACGACGGTGTCCACCGGAGCGGTGGTGTCGATTTCGCGGGTTGATGATTTTCGGAGCATGGGCTCGACCGTGAAGATGTTGTGCGCTATCTCGTCGCGCTCGGCCGCCCGCTTTCCCTAGACATTCGTCGTCCGGGTAACCAGACGGCCAAAGAGAACGTCGTGCGGTGCGCTGAGAAGGACGACGGCGTCGAACCGGTCGTGAAACCGGCCCTGGTTGAGACGGTGCCGGACACATACAGGACGCCGGACCGTTCCTGGCGAGGAGCGACGCCATCCTTCGCTCGTCCCACACGCAGTCACCGTGCACATCGATACACCACGAGTCATAGTCGGTGTCCACCGTATCGAAGCCCTGCAGGTCCAGCTCGCGCAGAAGCGTCGACTTACCGGCGCCGGACATCCCGGTCACGAAGACAACACTCATGGGGACCCGGCAGGCGCAGCAGGAACCGTCAGTCGGGGCGCCACAACAATCTGGACTTCATCTTCGTAGAGCAGGGATCCCGGGTCGTCGGAGTGCAGCACGTGGAACTCAATCCCGTGGCGACGCAAGAGCTCTTTGTAGAAAGGCAGGTCCGCCAGCAGGTGCTTCGCGGTGGTCTTGAACCACGACTGGGCGGTGGGGTTGATTCCACGGTCGTACACTGACGCATCCACGGTCGCCGGGTCCGGGCAGGCGGAGTCGAACCGGTCGTTGGCCTGCCGCCACGCGGCCCGGTCCTCCTTGCTGAGCTTCCCGCCATCGGCCAGACCATTTGCGAGCGCGAAAATTCCGGGATAGGTGCCGCGGCCATTTGGATGCCTTGCCTGGTAGCGGACGTACCTCGGCTGCTCGGCGGCCGGCCGCCGCTGCGCCAGCAGGACAGCCTGGGGCGACTTCTCCCGGGGCCCGGGGCCGCGTGTCATCCGGGCGACCACCTTGAAGCCGGCAACAGTGAGCTGTTCGATGACGGCCTCCGGTGCGAAGAGGTGCGCTTCCATCGACACATCGTGCCCGTAGGCGCGCGAGAGTTGCCGAGGGCCATCGCCTACCTGGAAGCTGAACATCGCGTGACCACCGGGAGCCAGGACACGGTGGAACTCCGCAAAGACCCGCGGCAGGTCACCGGGCGGCGAATGGATGATCGAATACCAGGCAAAGACCCCGCCCAACGCCATATCGCTGTAAGGAAGGTCCGCCAGTTCGGCGACCTCGAAGCTGAGGTCAGGATAGGTCCGGCGGGCTACGTCAACCATTCCAGCGGACAGGTCGATTCCTGCTACATCGATTCCCAGTGTCGACAGCAACCGGGTCATGCGGCCTGCCCCGCAACCCGCATCGACCACCGGCAGGGCGGGCCCGCCGCTCACGCTGGCGGCGAAGGACTCGATCATCCGGCGGTCTTCCGGCGCCTCGAAGCTGGCATCGGGCAGCAGCCTCGCGTAGCTCTGTGCGACGACGTCGTATGCCGACCGGACGAGGGCAAGACGATCATCACCATGCATCTGGACAGGCTACCTCCGGCGGCCGCGCCTGCCGTCCACCGTTGCCGAGTGTCAGAAACAGGTAGTGGCCTCTCTATTGTGCTGCCGATCCCGTCCTGTAGCCTTGGCGCCATCGCGTCAGCCAGCGGTGCACGAGGGGGGGGACCGTCGCACCGGCGTTCCGGCACCGCCGGAAACCCTCCGATTTGCCCCCCTCCTACCTCTTTCCGGCGTGCTTCACCACGCCGCACGGGTCCGTCTCCCGGCAGGCGGACCGGCCGATAGAACGGGGATCACCTTATGCAGCGACGCATCACACCGGCAGCCCTTGTCCTCACCGCACTCGTGGCGCTTACGGGCTGCGGGGCAGGCACAGGCAGCGGAACGGCAGCGGCCTCACCGGCTACCGCGGAAACCCAGAGCGCCACACCCACACTGGCTAAGACCTACAGCAACGAGGACCTCACGGCTCTGATCTCCGCGCTGAAGGACTCGGAGGGCCGCCCGTTGACGGTGGTTCCTTCAGCACAGATCGACCAGGGCATCATCAAATCCAAGGAACTGCTCAAGTCCGCAGTCTTCACGCCTACTGCCTGCAAAGTCCTCGCCGACAGCAACTCCCAGCTACCGGAGAACAGCACCTACGCTGCGGGAAGCACCATGTCGGCGGCCGACAAGGCGGCAACGGTCGTTACGGTCATCGCGCTCCAGGACGCACAGACCATGACCGCCCAGCTGAAGGCAGCCCGAAGCGCAGCCACGCAATGCCAGACCTTCACCATCGAGGCCGCCGGCCAGAAGATCACGACCGAGACCACGCCCGTGGGTGCCGCCACCGCCGGGGATGAGTCGTTTGCCGCCCTCGCCAAGCAGAGTTTGGGTACCGGGGCGGAACAGACTGTCCTCACCGTCACCGGCGTCAGGGGCAATCTGGCGGCCACCGCTGTCAAAGTGGGCCCCGCCGTCACCGAGGAGGCTTCCGCCGAACTCATCCAACTGATCAACGCCATCCTTGCCCACGGCTGATGCGGGGGCTACTGCTTCCCGTACTTCTTGTGCACCGCCTGCTTGCTGACACCCAGGCACAACGCGATGGCCTCCCAGGACAGCCCCGCTTGCCTCGCCTTCCGGACCAGCGCCCCCTCGGCCCGCCCTACTTCCTTCCGCAATTCAGCCACGGCATACAGCGCCTCGGCCGGTCCTTTGCCATCCATTGACCCCACGAGTGTTTTCATCCGTCCCACTTCCATTTCGTCAACATTAGTTGACGTGACGGTAGACTTCAATGGCTGCAGGTGCATGGGGTTTCATTCGACGACGAAAGGCGGGCGGTGTGTCCTACTCATTCCAAGTCACCTTTGACTGCCACAGCATCGAGGTCATGACGCGCTTTTGGGCGGTTGCCCTGCGCTACAACCTCGAAGAGCCGCCCGCCGGATACCCGGGCCGGGCGGAATTCGCCGCGGCCCAGGACATCCCGGATGAACTATGGCGTGGCGCCGTAGTCGATCCGTCCGGCAACGGCCCCCGGCTGTTCTTTCAGCCCGTCCCCGAGGGCAAGGTCGCGAACAACCGCGTGCACCTGGACATCCACGCCAGCGAGGGGCCGGGATCCAAAGAGGACGGACGACGCCGGGCCCTCGCCCATGCGGATATATGCGTTGAGGCCGGAGCCACCCTCTCAAGAGTGTTCGACGGCGACGACGGCTGGCACGTCGCGCTGCTCGACCCCGAGGGCAATGAATTCTGCATCCAGTGGCTGCAGCCCCGGGAGGCCGCGGCACCAACTAGAGCGGTCCGCCTGCGGCTTCGGGCGTACCCGAGTCCTCGGGCGGTCCGCCATGGCCGGCTCCATGACTGTGGCCCCCGCCTTGCCGGCCGCCGCGCGGGTCCGCGTCGCCCACGCGTTCACGGGCAAGGAAAGTCTCAACGTCAAAGAGATTTTCGGCACGGCGCGCAACGTTGAGCAGCGTCGACATCGATGCCACTTCCTCGACCTGCTCCTTGAGGAACCACAGCATGAACTGCTCACCCAGTGCGTCATTTTCCGCCCGGGCCGCCGCGAACAATTGCTTGATGCGGTCAGTCACCTCAACCTCCTGGGCGAGGGCAAGAACCAGGGGCTCCTCTGCCGACGCAAAATCATTCCGGACCGGATCGATGCCCGGGATAGTGACTTTGACGCCGCGGTCCAGGATGTACCGGACCATCATCATCGCGTGGTTCCGTTCTTCGAGCGACTGACGGTAAAAGTGCTTGGCAAGCCTGGGAAGATCCTGCCCGTCGAACCAGGCGGCGATGGCAATGTATTGCTGGGAAGCCGCAAACTCATTCCCGACCTGCCGGGTAAGGAGTTCGTTGAATTGCGCGCTCATGGGAACACTCCTCGGATCGGTGACTAAGGCCGCGCACCCGGGGGCGCCGGGACCTTGCAACGGGCCCGGACTGCCGGAGGACCTGACACGAGAGTCCCCCGCATCGGACATCCGCGTCAAGACCCTACTTGTGGGCCGGCAGGGATCTATCCGGCGTCTTAGATTGAACAGGAAATTGAACGGGAGCGACGTGCGCCGGCACTGTGCGCCACTGGCCCGGGCACGAGGGAGGCAGGCAGGCAGGCAGGCAGGCAGGCAGGCAGGCAGGCCACGAAATCACTGCGGCTTTGCCACCCCTATCCAGCGCTTAGGTGACAGACTGGCCATTGGACCAGATACTACGACGGATGGAGATCGTGGTGGCCGACAGTGCTGGTGCCGTCCTGCACGACGGGACCACTATTCCGATCACGGTCAGAGGTAACGGCCGGACGCTTCTCCTCCCCGCCAGGGTGGAGCCCTATCCCGCGGCAGACGCCGCGACGATGCGTGCGCGGGGCGCAGACCCGGACCTGGGGCCGAACCTTGTGTCCAGTCTCTCGCGGTCCTATCGGGCAATCGCCGCCGACTACGAAGGACACCGGATGGCGCATCTGGCGCCCCACACCCTCACTCCGGAGAACATCAGCGCCGATTTGCTGGCCATCGCAGACGCCGGCCACGCCGACGGGTTTGGCTATTTCGGGTACTCGTGGCTGGCCCTCTGCGGTTTGCAGCTCGCGATCCGCACCAACCGTCTCTGGGCGTTGGTCATGGGAGGATTCCCGCCGCTCGACGGCCCGTACAAAAGCATGCTCGCGGTGACCAAGGCGGCGCACTCCGTGGCCGCCTGGGCAGGGCAGCAACCTCCCGAGTCGGATGCGACGGCGGAACCGGGTGACTGGGACGCAGCCACGATACAAGCGAGCGAAGCGCAAACACGGCAGTTCCCCACCCTGTACGACGCGCTCCAAAGCTTCGACGACGCAACGGCCCCAGTCCCCCGCGGCCTGCCCCGGCTGGTGTTTGCCGGCTCCGCCGATCAAATTGTTTACGGACCCCGATGGGGAGACGTAGAAGTGCGGATTGGACCGGCGCTGGCCGAACATGAGCGGGAGCTCACCGCGGCCGGGTGGGACGTGCAGGTACTGCCCGGGCTCGGCCACCTCGGTGCGACGCAAAGCGCAGTTGTTGTGCCCCTCCTGAAAAGCTGGCTCGAAACAGCGGGCCCGGACAAATGACCGGGTGAAGAGATCTCATGCAAATGCTCCCCCGCATCACGGTGGAGGTGCCGGTCCTCGCCATCGGATCGGTGCCCTCGGACTATGAGGAACTGGCCAGCCACGTCGACGCGCTGCGCCGGCGGAACGGGCTGCACATGACCCTGCTGCACATCGGCGTACTTGAGGATTTTTGCCGGGATGTCACGCAGTGGACCAACGGCGTCACCAGCGTCGAGGATGCCACCTTCAAGACGGTTGCCTGGCTGACGGCGCTGCCGGTGCTGCGGGGCTTTTCCGGCAGCGCCGAAAGGTTGGTCGTTCTGGGCGGCGGAGGCGTGTGCGGGCTGGAAGTGGATGCCCCGCAGCCGGTGCATGACTACCAGGTCGGCCTCGTGCAGGCGCTGCACGAACTGCTGGACGAGCTGCTCGTGGACAACATCGACGACTTCATACTCGGCTCCCGCGCCCTCGGTTTCCGGTACCCCCGTTGGGCACCCCACATTGCAGTGGGGCGCCCGAAGACGAGGGGCTCCGGCCCCTGGGAGATCGGCGCGCTGGGAGTCGAGTTCGGCGATTCGAGGATCAGGAACCGCCAGCTGCTGCCGCCCCTCGGCGCCGGTTGAGTGCGCCGGGCGCCGTATCCTCAGTGCTGATGGTGACCGGTTTGGTGTTGAGCCTTGCCGGTGCTGTCCTGATGTGGCTGCCGCCGTCGGGTGCGTATCTGCGCCGCCGCCCGGTGCGGTCCGGCGTCTAACCGGCCGCGGAAGAAGCTTCTGGATCGTCAATGTTCGACGTCGTCCGCGGGGATAGCCTAGGGAAATGGAGGACAAGTGACGGTGCGGAGCGCAGGCATTCTGCTGTACCGGCGGAGCGCCGGACCGGAACTGGAAGTGTGGATTGCCCATATGGGCGGACCCTTCTGGGCCCACAAGGATGCCCGTGCCTGGTCGATCCCCAAGGGCGAATACCTTCCCGACGAGGACCCCCAGGTTGCAGCCCAGCGGGAGTTCGCCGAAGAAATGGGCACCCCGGCACCGCCCGCCAACTACGCCCTGTTGGGTTCCTTCCGGCAACCCTCGGGCAAGATCATCACGGTCTTCACGGCCGAGGCGGACTTTGCCCCCGAGCGGATCGCAAGCAACACCTTTCCGCTTGAGTGGCCGAAGGGATCCGGCATAGTCCGGGACTATCCCGAGATCGACGACGCTGCATGGACCACTGAGTCCGATGCCCGCATCAAGCTGGTACGGGGCCAACTGCCGATCCTGGACGCGCTCGTCCGGAAGGAACAAGCCGGCGACGCCTGACGGGCGAGGCTCGTATTCAGGGCGCCGCTTTCAGCACAGAGCAAAAGCGGCCGCCGCTGAAAGCATTTGCCATTGCTGGCATGCCGGCAGACTGCCATTCTTGGGGAATCCGCAGCCCTGGTATGGACCGAAAAGGGGAACCACGATGCCGCTCTACCTGTCGAAGTTCAGCTACACCCCAGAGACCTGGACCAGGTTGATCAGCAACCCGGAGGACCGGAGGAAGGCCGCCCAGACTTACATAGAATCCGTCGGAGGAAAGCTCCATGGCTTTTGGTACGCGTTCGGCACCCACGACGGCTTCAACCTGTGGGAGGCCCCCGACAACGTATCCATGGCCGCGGTGGCGCTGGCAATCAGCGGGGGCGGTGCGCTGAGTTCGTTCGAAACGACGGTGCTGCTGACCGTCGAAGAATCGATGGATGCCATGCGGATGGCCGGAGAGATTAAGTACAGGGCTCCCGGCTCCTAGGGTGCCCCGGACTTTCGACGGCATTCAGGAGGCGGACACGATCTCGATGGCGACCGTCTCGATGATTCTGGTCGATGGTTCACCCACCAGCGCAGGCGCTGTAACACCGGTTTTCCACGTGTCATTCTGCAGCCGGGCAAGGAAGTCCACAGCAGCTTCCTGCGACTCGAAATCCAACTCGAGCATCACGTAGTCCTCCTGGTCGAGCGGACGGGAGATCCGGTAGGACCGCACCCCCGAAGCGGCACGGTCCAGCGGATCGCTGTCGAAAGCCCTCCTCCACATGCCAAAGTCCCGGACTTGGTGTTCAATCTGCAGCGTAATCATGGCGGCACTCCTGTCGACGGTTCTACAGGCCCAACATTAGGCCCGGAAGTCCGATCCAAACAGGGCCACGGACATGAACTGCCGTCCGGACTGGGTTTTCAAAGACCGCCTTGTCAGCACCTGGGCGAGTCGAACTCGTAGGCCCCCGAGTCGGCCGCCGCTGTTCCGGTACAGTCCCCGTTCTGGGGGACTGTAGTCCCGGACAGGTCAAACGTGGAAAAACTGGTCCCGGCGCGGTCAATTGCCGGGCTGGTGCTCGTGAGGTGGAGGTCGGCCGGTGCGTTCACGAAACGAGCCGGCGCCGTGGTGGATGTGCTGTTGCGCGTGAAGTTGATGGGACCGTTGAGGACGTTCTGCTTTTCTGTCCAGCCGGAGCCATTGATCCATAGGGAGTTCTTGACGCCCACCAGGATATTGGCCCGGATGACCGTCGATGAAGGGCAGCCCGCATGGCAGACAATCGCCTGGGACTGCGAACCATTCAGATATACCGTATTGAATTCAAAGACCGTACCGTTGGTGGGACCGAATGATGTGCCCGCTCCGCGCGCGATCAGGCCTTTGGCCTCTGAACAGTTGGCCCCGCAGGTTGAACGGACCAGGTTGTAACGGAAGGTGTTTCCGTCCGCAGTTCCCGAGGACTTTCCAAGCTCCGAGAAATTATTGTTGTCGAGGGCCACATTGTGATGAATGCTGTTCCGGTTGCCGTTGTAGATTTCGAACGCACCGCCGTCGCGGTTGTAATCGTAGGAAAACGCATTGGATCCGCTGACCGTATTACCGGAAAACTCATTGTCGTTGCCGTTGATCAGCACGCCGAAAGCGCCTGAGTCGTCACTGCAGTTCACTGCCTGCGGAGTTCCGCAATTCGAGCCAGGCGTTTTCACGTTCATGATGTTGTTATTCGTCAGCACATTGCCGGTGTATATCCCGAAGTCCGACCCCGCGCCTGCCTTGATGCCGACAGCGTTGTTCGAGGCGCTTGAATTCCGGACCGTGTTTCGGTCGCCGGTGATGCTGATGCCTGCATAGCCGCAGGAGACCCCGCGGAGTCCGTCAACAATGGTGTAGTTGCCGTTGATCCTGATGCAGTTTCCCGACTGACCGCCGGTTATTGTCGGGGTGTTGCCGCTTCCGTAGCCAATCAAAGTGATAGGAGCGGCGCCGGTCCCGCTCTGATTGGCCACGATGCCTCCCGTCCAGGTGTCGCCCCTGCGGAAACTGACGGTGTCGCCGGGCTGGAGGACGGTGGAGTTTATCTTTGACAGCGATTTCCATGGCGCCGAGCTTGACGATCCGGAGTTGCTGTCGATCCCCGCGGCACTGACGTAATACGTTGTACCCGCAGCCGAGACTGGAGCCGGCATTCCTGCGACCAACGCGCTGACCATAAGAAAAATCATGAGTGCGGCTGCTGTGGTGGACCTGATTTTCATGTCTTACCCCTGCGGTTTGATGGTGAATGGAAATGCTCGCATTCGACCACGTAGATTATTGAAATCAGCCAGCGCAGAACAATCTCACCGCCTTTTGGGCGTGGGATATTAGTGGTAGTAACTCGGGGACCGCTACTTTCGACTGACTAGCCACGCATCTGCAACTGCAGAACTGAAGTGAGTCCTGAAATCAGGCAGGTAAGCCTGTTGCCGAAGTAAATCCAAACCTGTGCGCTTAAAGCTAGGGACTGCTCTGGCCAAAGTCAAAGATATCGGCGGAATATCTTGGTCAGGGCTGGCGCTCCAGCGTATGCACGTCGGTATTGGCTCCGCAGACAATGATTGCGACGCGTTCCCCCTCGCTGGGAACATAGGCCCCGGACGTCAGCGCGGCGAAGGCGGCCGCGGCGCCGTACTCGGCGGGGATACGGTAGTCGCTCCACAACTGCCTGCGGGCAGAGGCGATGGCCTCGTCGTCAACGAGCACCGAGGCCGGCGGGACCCTCGACGCCATGCTGAAACCTATCTCACCCACACGCCGGGCACCCAGGGAACCCGCCGCGATCTCGGACACGGGCACATCGACCGGCCGGCCGACCTTGAGCGCCGTGTGCAGGGTGGGGATGTTGAAAGGTTCAACCGCGACCACGCGCCCTGCCCTCGGAAGCTGCGCCCACCCCGGCGTACAGTCCGCCGCCACCGACAGCGACGATTATTGTGTCGATGCCCGGCTCATCCTGGAGAATCTCTTCGGCGACAGTACCTGCGCCGGCAGCGATCTCAAGCTGGTCGTAGGCATGGCAAAACAGTGCACCGCTCGCTTCGACGTAATCCATTGCGGCCGCGTAGGCCTCCGGCACGAAAACCGTTGCCGGAACGCCAAGTACCGCCGCGGCATAGGCATTTGCCAGGCCCGCATTGCCGCCGGACGCCGCGACCAGGCCGGCGCCGGGGTCGAGTTCGCCCCGCTCGCGCGCTGCCAGCAGGCGGTTGAATGCCCCGCGGGCTTTGAAAACGCCGGTGTGCTGCAGGAACTCGCACTTGAACCAGAGCGGAGCGGCAGAGGTACCCGCACGGAGCAGGGGTGTGCGCCTCACCTGGCCGCTGATGCGGCTCTCGGCCTCGAGCACATCGCCTCGAGTGATCATGATTTCTCCCTGGGTAGCCGCATGTGAAGCTGTCTGGCATCATGGGGGCGCCCATGATCGGCATTAAGAGGCTATCGAAAGTTCTTTCGGATTCCACCGCGGCATGGCCTTGCTCGGGTCGGAGCGGGTACAACAGAGACATGACGACATCACTCCTGGTGCTCGGCCCGATGATGCGGTATGTGGATGAGACCTCGGCGAGTATTTGGGTGGAAACCCGGGATGCCGCCCGGGTCTCGGTCCGTGCCGGCGGCAGGGCGTGCGAGGCCCGCACTTTCGCTGTGCACGGCCACCACTTCGCGCTGGTGGAGATGGACGGACTGGAGCCGGGCACAGTCACGCCCTACACCGTGGACGTCAACGGAACACGGGTCTGGCCTGATGCCACGTCCGGGTTCCCCCCGCCGGTGATCGCGACGCTGAAACCCGGGAAGCCGCTACGAATGGCCTACGGTTCCTGCCGCACCAGCGTCCCGCACGACAAGTCCGGCAACCGAAGGCACGGCATCGACTCGCTGCGTGCGTACGCACTTCGGATGGCCTCCGACAGCAACCTCGCATGGCCGGACCTGGTCGCCTTCCTCGGGGACCAGGTGTACGCCGACGCGACCAGCGACCAGATGCAGGAGTTCATCCGCGCCCGCCGGGACATAGATGAACCGCCCGGCGAGGAGCTCAAGGGCTTCGAGGAATATGCCCACCTCTACAACCTGGCGTGGTCGGACCCGGCGAACAGGTGGTTGCTGTCCACGCTGCCGAGCGCCATGATTTTCGATGACCATGACATCCGCGACGACTGGAACTCCTCGCAGAGTTGGAAGAAGGACATGGAGGCCACTTCCTGGTGGCACGAACGGATAGTCGCGGGTCTGGCATGCTACTGGGTCTACCAGCATCTGGGGAACCTGTCTCCGCAGGAACGGGCCCGGGACGCGACGTGGCAGCTTGTTGTCGGCCACGGGGAAGGGTCCGAGCCCGACCTGAGCGCGGAACTCGACCGTCTCGCAGAACGGGCAGACCAGGACCCGGAGTCCTACCGGTGGAGCTTTTGCCGCGATTTCGGTGACACCAGGCTGATAGTGGTGGACTCCCGCGCCGCGCGGAACCTGGACCCGGACGGCCGCGCCCTTATTGACCACGCGGAAATGGCCTGGCTCGACGGCCGGATGCGCGGCGGTTTCCGCCACCTGCTGGTGGCGACGTCCCTGCCTTTCCTGCTGCCGATGGGCCTGCACCATGTGGAGTCCTGGAATGAGGCCGTGTCCGAGGGTGCGTGGGGGAACCTGGCCGCGCGTGCCGGCGAGAAGCTGCGCCGGGCGGTGGACCTTGAACACTGGGGAGCCTTCCAGAAAAGTTTCCAGGACGTGGCGGCCATGGCGTCCGAGGTCGCCGATGGCAAACGCGGCCCGGCGCCGGAGACCGTCATTTTCCTCTCCGGGGACGTACATTTCTCCTACGTTTCGGAAGTGGAGCGCTCCTCGGGAAGCCGGATCGTGCAGGCCGTCTGCTCCCCTATTCGCAACCCTCTGCCCCGGCTGATGAGGTTCGTCACGGCCATCCTGTCCTACGGCCTGGCCGAGCCGGTAGGAGCCTTGGTGGCGCGCTCGGCAAAAGTACCGGATCCGCCGTTCCGCTGGTCCGGCATCAAAGGGCCGTGGTTCGACAACAACCTGGCCTGCCTCGAAGTGGCACCGCACGGACTGAACCTGTGGTGGCAGACGGGCGTCGCGAACCGCGGGGACACGCTGCACCCCGGGCTGGAACGTGTCGCCTCCTTCACCATCGCCCCGCGGGAAGTGGAGGAGCCCGCAAGCGGGCGGAGGGCGTGAGCTCTGACTCAGTACCCTTCCCGGCGGAATAGGACGGGTCGTGGGCTGCTTGTCCTAAGCACGGGGCCATGTGGCCGCCGCCGGAAAAAGGATGCCCCTTGCCCACTGCTTTTATCCCCTTCACCCTGCGAGCCACCGTCCGGGAAGGCCACCAGCGCGCCTTCCGGACAGACATCGAGCGGCTGACATCAGATCACCGCGCGCCGCTGTCCACGGTGAAGACGACGGAATCGATGGCGTGCCTGCGGGGCGCCATCGCCAAAAGCGAGCACACTGCGAGCGAGGCGAGCCTTGCCAGCTTCCTGACGGACCGGCTGGCCACCAACGGCATCCACCTCGACCTCACCGTCCACCTGGAGGACTAGCACCGGGGCAGGCACTTCAGCAGGCCCGTCACACGTTGACACGGCCGTGTGATCCATGCCATATTCGAGGCGTGAACCTGTCAGACAGCCGGACAGCAGGACAGCCTGCCTCAGATCCCCTTGACCCCGGCCGCCAGCCGCTGCCCCGCCTCAGTGCCGCCGAGGCCGTCTTCAACGCCCTCCGGGCCGAGATCGAATCCGGCAGGCTGGATGTGGGCGCCAAGCTGAGCTCCGAAACCACGCTCGCGCACCGCTACGGAGTGAGCCGTTCGGTGGTGCGCGAAGCGCTGCGCTCCAGCACGGCACTCGGACTTACCGTGACGAAAACCGGTAAAGGGACATTCGTCGTCGCCAACCGCGTAGCCAAGGACCTCGACTTGGGGCACTACTCCGCCCGGGACCTCACGGAAGCGCGCCCCCACATCGAAGTGCCCGCCGCCGGGCTCGCCGCGCAGCGCCGCACTGCCGAGGAACTGGAGAGCCTCCGGGACATCGTGGTCGCCATGGCCGCCGAGGATGACCCCGAGGCCTGGGTCAGCCTCGACTCCTGCTTCCATGCCGCGATCGCCCGCGCCAGCGGCAATAAGGTCTTCGAAAGCGTCGTGGCCGATATCCGCGACGCCTTGGCCCATCAGTCCGAAACACTCAACATCGTGGCCGACCGGCAGCTCGCATCTGACCTGGAGCACCAGCGCATCCTCCGGGCCATCGAAAGCGGTGACCCGGCCGGCGCCCGTGCCGCCATGGGCGAGCACCTCCGCGCCGTGGGCGTCGCCCTCGATTCCATCCTCAGCCAGTAGCCAGCAACCCTCTCAAGGACGCCATGCCCTTCCCTGCCCTGACCGACATCGCTCTTCGACTGGAGCGCACCGCCTTGCCGCAGCATGTCCCCCTCGCGGCCCAGACCCGCGACGGGGTGGTGGAAAGCGTCCACTACGGTTCGGTGATCGCCGTGTCCGCGGAAGGCGCGGGCACCCGAACCCTCCTCACGGCGGGTGATCCGCTCGCGCCGTTCTACCCGCGCTCGGCACTTAAGCCACTGCAGGCGGTGGCTATGGTCCGCGCCGGGCTGGACCTGCCCGCCGACCTCCTGGCCCTCACGGCCGCGAGCCATTCCGGCGCAGCGATGCACCGCGACGGCGCCGCCCGGATCCTGCAGCTCCACGGCCTCACGCCGGGATCGCTCGAAACCAGCGCCGATCTCCCGTATGGCGTCCGCGAACGCGAAGCATGGCTCCGTGACGGCGGCTCACCCACCCGACTGGCTCAGAACTGCTCCGGGAAACACGCCTCTATGGCCGCCACGTGCGTCATCAACGGCTGGCCCGTGCAGGGCTATCTGGACCCCTCGCACCCCCTTCAGAAGCTTGTGGCGGAAACCGTCCGGGAGCTTACCGGCGAGGAACCGGCGGGCGTCAGCACCGACGGCTGCGGCACCCCGCTCTTCGCCCTCACCCTCCGCGGCATGGCCCGCGCCTTCGGCCGCCTGGCCTCGGCGGGGGTGCACACCTTTGCTCCCCCGGCCGACGGCGCGGAGGCCGCCGTCGCGGACGCCATGCGCCGCCACCCGGAGATGGTGGGCGGCGGAGGGCGCGATGTCACGAACTTGATGCGCCTGGCGCCGGGGCTGCTGGCCAAGGACGGATTCGAAGGGGTGCAGCTGGTAGGCCTGCCCGACGGCCGTGCCATTGCCCTGAAGATCTCCGACGGCGGCGACCGCGCACGCATGCCGGTCACCATCCGCGCGCTGGAGGCGCTCGACGTCGACACCGCACCACTCGCGGCCATCGCCACGCAGGCCGTCCTGGGCGGCGGCCGGGCCGTAGGACTGTTGCAGCCCACAGATTTCCTCTCCGCCACCACCCCCGCCCCCGAAGCCCCCGAAGGACAGCCATGAGCTCCCCCGAACCCCGCACGGCGTTCCGCCCCGAAAACGGCCTGCGCTCCGAACACGATCTGCTCGGGGACCGCGACATTCCCGCCGACGCCTACTGGGGCGTCCACACCCTCCGCGCCGTGGAAAACTTCCCCATCACCGGCCAGCCGCTCTCAACCAACATGCATCTGGTCCGCGGGCTGGCCGCCGTGAAACTGGCAGCAGCCCGCACCAACTACGAGCTCGGACTGCTCGACGCCGAGCGTGCCCGGGCCATCGAGGCCGCCTGCACCGACGTCATGAACGGGAAGTTCAGCGAGCAGTTTGTTGTGGACGTGATCCAGGGCGGCGCCGGGACGTCCTCCAACATGAACGCCAACGAGGTCATCGCGAACCGGGCGCTGGAATTCCTGGGCCACCGCAAGGGCGACTACGCCCGGCTTCACCCCAACGACCATGTGAACCTCAGCCAGTCCACCAACGACGTTTACCCGACCGCCGTCAAGCTCGGCACCATCTTCGCCGCCCGGGAACTGCTCGAAGCCCTCGCCGAACTGGAGGAAGCGTTCGCCGCCAAGGCATTGGAGTTCCGCACCGTTGTGAAGATGGGCCGCACCCAACTGCAGGACGCCGTGCCCATGACCCTGGGCCAGGAGTTCGGCAGCTACGCGGTCACGATCGGCGAGGACCGGCTGCGGCTCGCGGAAGCGGACCTGTTGATTCACGAGATCAACCTCGGCGCCACGGCCATCGGCACCGGACTGAACGCCCCGCCAGGCTACGCCGAGGCGGCCTGCCGGCACCTGGGCGAGATCACCGGCCTGCCGCTGGTCACCGCCGTGGACCTCATCGAGGCCACCCAGGACGTGGGCGCGTTCGTCCACCTCTCCGGCGTGCTCAAGCGCGTCGCCGTCAAGCTGTCCAAGATCTGCAACGACCTCCGGCTGCTCTCATCCGGACCGCGTGCAGGCTTTGGCGAAATCAACCTCCCGGCCGTCCAGTCCGGGTCCTCCATCATGCCCGGCAAGATCAACCCTGTGATCCCGGAAGTGGTCAGCCAGGTGGCCTACGAAGTCATCGGCAACGACGTCACCATCACCATGGCCGCCGAAGCCGGCCAGCTCCAGCTCAACGCCTTCGAACCGATCATCGTGCACAGCCTCCACAAGAGCATCTCCCACCTCGAAGCGGCCTGCAGGACCCTGACTGCACGCTGCGTCCGGGGCATCACCGCCAACACCGAACACCTCCGGCTCACGGTGGAACAATCAATCGGCCTCGTAACCGCACTGAACCCCCACCTCGGCTACGCGACGGCCACCGCCATCGCCCAGGAAGCCCTCGCCACCGGCAAGGGCGTTGCGGAATTGGTCCTGGAACACGGCCTGCTCACCGCCGAGCAGCTCCAGGAACTTCTCAGCCCCGAGCGCCTCGCCAACCTGAGCAAATAGACAAAGGACTGACATGACACAGCCCCAACCGACCAGCACTCAGAACCAGGCCATTAACGACCACACCATTCCGGTGCATGCCCACGCCTCCTCAGCCGCCCTCCACGTCGAAGACGAGGGCTACCATAAGGGCCTCAAACCCCGCCAGGTCCAGATGATCGCCATCGGCGGAGCCATCGGCACCGGACTCTTTATGGGCGCCGGCGGCCGGCTGGCTACGGCCGGGCCTGCTCTGGTCATCAGCTACGCCGTCTGCGGCTTCTTCGCGTTCATGATCCTCCGTGCGCTCGGTGAACTCGTGATGCACCGGCCCTCCTCGGGTTCGTTCGTCTCCTACGCCCGCGAATTCTTCGGCGAAAAGGCCGCTTTCGTCACAGGCTGGCTGTACTGGCTGAACTGGGCCATGACCGCAATTGTGGACATCACCGCCGTCGCGCTTTACATGAACTTCTTCAAGAAGTACTGGGCCCCCATCGCTGATGTGCCGCAGTGGACCTGGGCGCTGGCCGCCCTGGTCCTGGTGCTTGGGCTGAACCTCATCTCGGTCAAGGTGTTCGGCGAGCTCGAGTTCTGGTTCGCCCTCATCAAGGTGGTCGCCCTGGTGACCTTCCTGTTGGTGGGCATCTATTTCGTAGTCTTCGGCACCCCGGTGGCTGGCCAGGAGGTTGGCTTCAGCCTGATCGCGGACAACGGCGGCCCGTTCCCCAACGGCCTGTTGCCCGCGATCGTCGTGATGCAGGGCGTGGTGTTCGCATACGCGTCGATCGAGCTGATCGGCACCGCGGCCGGTGAAACGGAAAACCCCGAAAAGATCATGCCCAAGGCCATCAACACGGTGATCGTCCGGATCGCGGTCTTCTACGTCGGCTCCTTGGCCCTCCTTTCCTTGCTCCTGCCGTACAGCTCCTACAAGGCCGGCGAAAGCCCGTTCGTCACCTTCTTCGGATCCATCGGCGTGGAGGGCGTGGACGCCATCATGAACCTGGTGGTTCTCACCGCTGCGCTGTCGTCACTCAACGCCGGCCTGTACTCCACCGGACGCATCATGCGCTCCATGGCAGTGACCGGATCGGCGCCAAAGTTTGCCGGACGCATGAACAAGGCGGGCGTGCCGTACGGCGGCATCGCCCTCACCGCGGCAGTGGCGGTGCTCGGCGTCGTACTGAACGCGCTGGTTCCCGCTGAGGCATTCGAGATCGTCCTCAACGTCGCGTCCCTGGGCATCATCAGCACGTGGGGCATGATCGTCCTGTGCCAGATGCAGTTGGCGAGGCTGGCCAGCCGCGGTGAGCTGTTGCGTCCGGACTTCCGGATGCCGGGCTCGCCCGTCACCGGCTGGCTGACGCTCGCCTTCCTGCTGGCGGTCCTGGTCCTCATGGCCTTCGACTCCCCGGTGGGCACCTGGACCATAGCCTCGCTGGCGGTCATCGTTCCGCTGCTGATGCTCGGGTGGCGCCTCTGCCGGGAGCGCGTCCTAGAACTGGCGGCCGTGCGAGACGGCTTCACGGGGCCTTAGCCGGTGGTGGCCAACTGTCCGGCGCGGGGCAACGGAGGAGGAGCGCACTAGCTCCCCCGCCGAGGGCAGCTTTCGAGACGCAATGGCCTTCTCCGGCGCCGTATTGAGGGATCAGGCCCCGGCACCATGAGAAAAGGGGCAGAATGTGCCATGGCGGGACTGCCAATGCGTCCACAATGCTCACAACGCCCGCATGACCACTTGCCCGCTTGCCCGGAAGGAAACGAACAAATGTCGGAGAACGCCACGAGTCCTGCCGCCGATGGCTCCATCCGCGGTGCCAGGTGGGGAATCCTCGGGACGGGATTCATCGCCGGCCTGCAGGCCTCGGACTTGATAGACCATGGGTTCGCCATCCAGGCCGTGGGCTCCCGGACCCAGGCATCGGCCGCGGAGTTCGCCGACAAATTCCACATAGCGTCGTCCCACGGTAGCTACGAGGACCTTGTGGCCGACCCCGAGGTGGATGTTGTGTACGTGTCCACGCCACATCCCTTCCACTACGGGAACGCGCTCCTCGCCCTCAACGCAGGCAAACATGTGCTGATTGAGAAGCCCTTTGCCATGAACGCCTGGCAGGCACGGGAAATTGTGGAGCTCGCCGCGTCCAAGGGACTCGTCGTCCTGGAAGCCATGTGGACACGCTACCTTCCGCACATGGTCCGGATCCGCGACCTGATCAGCTCCGGTGCGCTAGGCGAAGTCCGCACGCTGATCGTGGACCACAACCAGAACCTGCCGAAGGATCCGCTGCACCGCCTGAACGACCCCGCGCTGGGTGGCGGTGCGCTCCTGGACCTGGGGATCTACCCCGTCTCCTTCGCCTTCGACGTCTTCGGTGCTCCCGTCAACATCCATGCGACCGCCAGCATGACTTCGACGGGAGTGGACCGGCAGACCGCGATGATCTTCGAATACAGCGAGGGGCAGCAAGCGCTGCTGTACTGCGCTTTGGACACGGCCGGGCCGAACCATGCCTCGATCATCGGCACGGAAGGCAGGATCGAGATCGATTCTGTCTGGTACGCACCTTCGCCCTTCACGAGATACGACTCTGACGGGAACCTCGTGGAGACCTTCGATGAGCCGGTCACCGGCCGCGGAATGCAGTTCCAGGCCCAGGAGATGGAACGGCTTATCGCCGCCGGGGCAACTGCCAACGGCATCCTGTCGCCCGAGGAGAGCGCGCTCGTCATGGCGGCGATGGACGCCGTCCGACGCCAAATCGGACTCGTTTACAGGGACGACGAGAAATAGCTATGCCGCGGTGTCCGGACGGATGATTCCGCCGTCATGACCTCGCGGCAGTGTCCGGATCCGTCAGCGCCTCGACCTTGTCCGCCGGAATGACCCAGCTGTTCCAGTCCTCCGGCCGGGTGGACGGCCGGCCCAGGAAGTAGCCTTGGCCTGTTGTCATGCCAAGACCGGTGACGGCCGCGAGTTCGGCGCTGGTTTCGATTCCTTCCGCGGTTGCCGACGCACCGATCTGCCCCGCGAGGCCGGCCATGGCTTCAGCGAAAGCATGGCGGAGCGGGTCCGTATCGACGCCCGCAATGAGGTTCCGGTCCAGCTTGATGATGTCCGGCTGGAGCTGCTTCACGTGGCGCAGCGAGGCGAAGTACGAGCCGACGTGGTCGACCGCCAGGCGCACTCCCCGCGCCCGCAGGGGTGCGAGGGCCGCCACCAGGGCTACTGCCTCCTCATCGGTCAGCGCCTCCGTGAGCTGGAGGACTATCCGGCCGAGTGACAGTTCCGATTCCTGCAGCAATTCCGGCAGGAGCGGGTCAAGGCAGCAGGCCGGTGAGATCTTCAGCGCCACGTACAGGTGGCCGGGCAGGCTCCGCGCGGCAACAATGGCGGACTCCAGCGCCGCAAATTCCAACTCGCTGCCGAGCTCTGCGCTGGCGGCCTCGGCGAACCACTGGCCCGGTTCCTCGCTACCGTCACCGATGAACCGCGTGAAGGCCTCGACGCCGACGACGGCATCCGAAGAGAGGTCGAATATCGGCTGGAAAGCAGTCAACAGCGTCCGGTGCGCCAGGACCGACAAAATGCGTGAAGTAGCCCCGGCGGGCCCCGCTTCTGCCGGGTAGTCCTCCCCGGCCGGCGAGGGCGGGCGCTGCGCCTCCTGAAAGCCGCCGGTGTAGTCAGCCAGCGTCCCCAGCGAGACCAGATGTTCCGCGAGTGCTATTTCCGGGTGTCCCGGGTTTAAGGCCAGGTATTCGCGGAGTTGGTCCCGCACGCCGGCATGCTCCGGGGAAGTCTGTGCCAGCACCGCCTTGACAATCTCCGCGGCCTGCCGGCGTATTCTCGAGGCCCCCGCCTCGGGGTGCTCGGTGGCCCCGGGTACTTCCGGCTGCTCGTTGTCGCTGCACGATGGAAAGTTGGACGGATCCGTCGACATTGGCTATTCCCTTGTTCCGCGTTCCGGCTGAGCCCGGAACCGGCCTGCCCACGCACGATGTCCCCCGCCGGCGGACGTGGGAGTCCGTGACAGCACTGTACAGCGGAACCAACGGGTGTGTCCCGGACTTGGAGAAGCAATCGTCACGTTACATGACAGAACTGACTTCCACTGCGCCCTTGAATCACATCGGGCATTGCCAGCCGGCGCGCCGGACTTTAGCCTGCGGGTGGGACGTGCCCGCTGATTGTTACGATCAGGGGCTCTTTTTCCGGTGTTCGCCCCGTTCGATAGGGATCCGGTCATAGGTTGGAACCGACGAGGGCGATCGGTTGGGCGTCGCCGGCAATGAGAGGACCACACCATGTCAGATCTTGAACGGTTTTCGTCGATACACCTGAGCCGGCGCGGAGCACTTGCCCTCGGGCTGGGAGCCTTGGGGGCCGGTACCCTCGTGGGCTGTGGCGGCTCACCCACGCTGCCTGCTCCGTCCGGTTCCGCCAGCGGAACAGCGGCGGCAGGCTCCGTCATCGACCTTGCGGCTTTCGGCGCGGTCCTGGCCAAGGGCGCCGTGGCGAACGATGCGGTGGTGCAGGCCAGCGCCTGGGCGAAGGCCATCAAAGCCAAGGGCCAGCTGGTCCGCGGTGGCACGGACACCTCCACGCTGTTCTCGTTGCGTGATCCTGCCACGGGCAAGGTCGCCGGATTCGATGCTGGCCTCTCCCAGCTTCTCGCGAAGTACATCATCGGCGAGCCCAAGGAGAATCTCTCGCAGGTCACCGTTGATACCCGGGAGACCCTGCTGCAGAACAACTCGGTGGACGTCATTTTGGCCACGTATTCCATCACGCCCAAGCGGGCCGAAAAGGTGGATTTCGGCGGCCCTTACTACGAGTCCAAATCGGCCATCCTGGTGAAGACGGACAACACGTCGATCAAGTCAGTGGCGGATCTTGCCGGAAAAACGGTCGCGACGCAGAGCGCCTCCACCGGTGTCACCCTGCTGAAAGAGGTGGCACCGGAGGCGATCGTGCAGACCTTCGATGACAACCCCAAGTGCCTCGCCGCCGTCCAGCAGGGCCGGGTGGAGGCATACGTGATCGACCAGTCCATCCTGCTGTCCAACGCCGCCAGGAACAAAGACGTCAAGATCGTCGGCGACACGTTCGGCAACAGTGACAAGTACGGCATCGGACTGCACAAAGGCACGGATGCGCTGGACTTCGTCAACGCGTGGTTGAAGGTCGCCGAGGACGACGGCTCGTGGGACGCCCTGTGGAGGGCCACCGTGGGCCAGGTGCTCAAGACAGACCCGCCGAAGCCGCCGGCCATCGGGGCCTGAGACCGGGCCTATGGACCAGCTGCTCACGACCTACCTCGACGATTTGCTGGCCGGTCTCTGGATGACGGTGCGGCTGACCGCCGTCGCCTTCCTCGGTTCACTGGTGGTCGGAACGGCCGTGGCGGCCTTGCGGGTTAGCCCCATCGTGCCGTTGCGCGCCGTGGGGCGGCTGTACGTGGAACTATTCGTCAACATCCCGCTGATCAGCCTGCTGGTGGTGGTGACCTTCGGCCTGCCGGACATCGGCGTCACGTTCGACTTGTTCTCCTGCGCCGCGATCTCCATGATCCTGCTGGGCGGCGCGTTCACCTGCGAAGCCATCAGGACCGGCGTCAATGCCGTGCCGGTGGGCCAGGTTGAGGCGGCCCGGTCCATTGGCCTGGACTTCTTCGGCGTGCTGCGCTTTGTGCTTTTTCCGCAGGCCTTCCGCAGCGTGATCCAGCCGATCGTCAACGTGTTCATCGGCATCCTCCTCAGTTCCTCGCTGGCCGGAGTCATCGGGGTGAAGGACCTCACGCTGCAGGTTTCGGAAATCAACAACGAAGCCGCCCTCGGGCTGACCACCTACCTGGTGGCCGCCGGCGCCTATGTGATCATTTCGCTGCTGGCGGGCGGACTCGGAGCGCGGCTGGAAAATCGGCTCCGGGTGCAACGATGATGTGGTTCCGGCCATGAGCACCGAAGACCGCCTCTTCGACGCGGCGGGCCCGAGGGCCCGCCGTCGGATCCGGATACTCACCGTCCTCAGCCTGCTCGGCATCGCCGGTCTCGCGGCAGTGACGCTCCTGCGTTTCGGGCAGGCCGGACAACTCGCGCCCGATCGTTGGGTGGAATTCACCCAGGCGCCTTACCTGCTCTTCCTGCTCGCGGGACTGGGAAACACGATCGCGGCGGCTGCCGCATCCGCGGTCTTTGCGCTGCCGCTGGGACTTGTCCTGGCCCTCGGCCGGCTGTCGGTCCGCCCGGTCCTGCGGCGCTTCGCCACCGGCTGGATCGAGTTCTTCCGTTCCGTCCCGCTTCTGCTGGTGGTCTATATTTTCGTCAGCGGACTCCCGCAATACGGCATCAACCCCGACATCTTCTGGAAGCTGGTCATCCCCATCGTGCTGTGCAGTTCGGCGGTGATGGCCGAGATCTTCCGGGCCGGCATCCAGGCCCTTCCCGCCGGTCAGAGCGAGGCCGGACTCAGCCTGGGCCTGTCCGAGGGCCAGGTCATGCGCAGCGTCGTACTTCCACAGGCGATCAGGATCGTGGTGCCCTCCATGGTGGCCCAGCTGGTGGTCCTGCTCAAAGACACCACCCTGGGTTACGCCGTCAGCTATCCGGAGCTGATGAAGACCTCCAACAATCTCACGGCCTATACCAACCACCTGATCCAGACGTACCTGATCATCGCGGCGGTGTACGTGGTCACCAACGTCCTGATCTCCCACTTGGCGCGGTACCTGGAACGCCGCATGTCCGGGCGGGCCGCCCGGATCGGGCAGGAGGCCCTGGAACTGCGCATCGGCTGAACGACCGTGAGTGGTGGGTTTCATGAGGGAACTTTCATGCCCCTCTCATGGATGCCTCATTGTTGGGTGTCATGCTTGCACTGGAACCGGCGTACGCCGGAGGAGCTTGCGGATGGTTGAGGACCGCGGTGAACATGCATGGAGGGAGCTGGCCTGCGTCCCGGGCACCGGCCCGGGACGCAGGGGCGCCCGCACCGCACCGGGAACCGGAGCTGGTCACATGAGCTGGTGCTCCCCCGTCCCCCTCTTCGCCGACGACGACACCGGCACAACCTGGCAGGTCCAGCGGGCCTGGCCCTTCGTCACCCCGGGAGACTACATCCTGGAGGTCCGGACACCGGGACGGCCCGGCGTCCGGGGCGCCCATCTGCGCCATGGCCACTTCGAACTTATCCCGCTGGACGATCCGCGGCTGCCGGCGTTGCGGTCGGAATCGCAGCACGGGGTACTAGTCAGGTACATGCCGCACAAACGAGCGGTCATCCGGGCGCAGGGCAGCTACATCAAGGTTTTCCGGCCCGGCCTCGCCATCGTTCCAGCCGAACGCTGCGCGCAATTGGACGTCCTGCTGGACGCCGGACATTTCACGACTCCCCGGATCCTGCGCCGCAGCTCCCAGGACGTCATCGTGTTCAGCGCCATCCCGGGACGAACCCTGAACGAGCTGGGCGGGGACGGCTCCGAGGCCGGCGATGATTTGTTCGATCGGGCGTGGGCGAAATGGGCGCACGCCTGGGTGGCGCAACTGACCACTGCTTACGTGCCCGCCGAACAACGAGTATTGAGCAGCCTTCCGCTCCATTCTCCCGAGGTGGAAGCGGCCAGGGTGCGGCGACGGATGGACCATTGGTTGAGTTGCGCTGACGAGGTCCGGGAGCTGTCGCGTGAGCGAGGCATCCTGCTCGCCCGGGCAGGGCAGGTGACGGAGGAACTGCTCCGGGCGGCACCGGATCCACTGGTATGGGCTCACGGCGACCTCCACGACAAACAGATCATCGCCACCGACGGCCCCTCCGCTCCCGGGTTGCTGGACTTCGATGGAACATCCCGGGCCGAGGCCGCCCTCGATCTGGCGGACCTGGACGTGCATCTGGAGCTCCAGCTCCGCCAAAACCGGCTGACGCCTGCACGGTATCGGACTGCTCATGGGCACGTGCTGGCGGCCGCTGAGGAACTGGGCGTCAGTCCGGACCGGTTCCATGTCTACTCGGATGTCTTCTGGCTCCGTCTGGCCGTTTCTCCGCTGCCCGGCCGTTTGTCCCTGGCCATCGCCGTTCTCGCGGAAAGGGCGACGCCCCAGGAGGCCGTCGCCGGCGAGATCGGCTTCCGGACGGCGCCGTAGCCGCGCCCAACCCGTGCCACAACAGCTACGACGGCTGGGGTTCGGTGTTCGGCGTGCCGGCCGAGGCAATTGTCTGGTCGGCAAGGGCGTGCTGCCGTCGACTCGCCAGCAGGAACGGTACCGCGATCAGCTCGATCACGCCGCTGATCGCCAGCGAGGCAGCGTAGCCGTACACGTCGGCGGCCCTGCCGAGCACCGGCTGCACCACCACACCGCCGCTGGATCCCATAAGGGAATCGAAGCTCAACACTGTTGCCCGCTGCTTTGAGGCGATCATGTCGTTGAGGTAGGCCTGCCGCACCGGGATGCCCGCCGAGAAGACCAGCGCCCAGAGCGCAAGAAGCACCAGGGCAACCCAGAAAACCCGGGTGAATCCAAGCATGACCAGGATCAATGCGCCCATGATGCTGCACGCAACCAACACGGTCGTGCGTTTGCGGACGAGGCCCCGGATTCGGGGCGCCAGCCAGCCGCCGACCACCTCCGCCCCGGCCACAATCGCCGCCGCCAGACCCGCCACGGAGTACGCGCGCGGGTCCCCGAAGAGCTCAAGCAGGTACGGCTGCAGGGCGTAGAAGACATAGATCCCGACGCCGGCGCTGAACGGCGCAGCGAGCATCACGTACCGGACGGGCGGATTCTTCAAGCCGTTCTCGATCGAGGCGGCGAGCACGGCCCGGCTCGCCTGGAGCGGACGGGCCGAACGGTCGGGGGTGAAACCGACGTCGCGCATGAGCCCAAAGGCAACGGCGAACATGGCCAACAGCACACCGACACGCAGCAGGAACGGCACGCCCAAATTGGTGGCCTGCGCGATCACACCGCCGGCCACGGAGCCGACCAGCATGGCGCCGCCGGACACCATCTGTCCCCGCCCGAGCACCGCTTCCAGGCCGCCTTCGTAGCCCGAGAAGCGCAGTGCATCGACGAGCCATGCCTCAACCGCGCCTGAGAAGAAGGTGAAGCCCAGCCCCAGCAACACCGACACAACTGCCCACGCCCAGAACGGGGCGGAAAGCTGCCAGAGCACGTAGTAGAGGTACGTCGATACGGCCAGGGTCACAGTGCCGAGCAGGAACGAAATGCGGCGCCCCCAACCGTCGGCAACCACGCCCGTGGGAACTTCGAACAACACCATGCCGGCCGTGAAAAAGGCATTCGCGGCAAACGCCTCAAGGTTGCTGAGCCCGGCGTCCAACAGGAACAGGGTGTTGATCCCCCAGATAAACGAGGCGGCAAGGGTATTTCCCAGCGTCAACGTGAGAAAGATGCGCTGGATCTTTCGGGCGGCGGCGTTCATCACGTCGGCGCCTCCGCCAGGCCTACGGGGCAGCACGAGCCCATTCTCGTCTTCCCCGCCGCACCGCGCCAGAGGAGGGACCAACTGGGTGCCCGGTTCGGACAATGGCCGGCCATGGCCGCGCCGTCGGTAAGATTCCTGTTGTGCCTCTCCCCGCTTCGCTTCCCCAGCCCGTCACCGTGTCCGTTGCCAGGACCGTCCAACCCGGCCGGACCCGGCAAGCCAGTGCCTGGGCCCACGCCGGCCAGGAACTTGCCCGCGAATGGCCTGGTTACCTCGGCTCCGGCTGGGTCCGCACATCCGCGGATTCGAACGAATGGCACATGCTGTACCGCTTCGCCGATGCCGATCTACTCAGTGCGTGGGAAGAGTCCGGCGAACGGCGCTGGTGGATAGACAGTGCGGCTGACCTCGTCGAAGTCACCCAAGTTGAACGGCGCACGGGCATTGAGGGCTGGTTCGCCCAGCCCGGCGATGCCCGGCTTACCGTCCCCGAAACCGTGGTGCCGCCACGGTGGAAGCAGATGGTCAGCATCTTTCTGCCGTTTTTCCCGTTGAGCCTGCTGGCCAATTTCCTGCTGCACCCGCTGACCCGGGAATGGCCACTGGTATTCCAGGTGCTGCTGGCCACCTGCCTCCTCACACCGCTGATGACGTACGTCTTTCTTCCGGTCACCACCCGGCTGTTGGGACCCTGGCTTCGCAAGAAGCACTGAGAACGATCCTGCAGAGGGTCAGGCCGCGAACAGCCCTTCCCCGATGAAGCCTCCGGGCTTGACTCCGGGAGGAACGGCGAACAGGCCCGAGCCGGTGTGCTCCAGGTATTCGACAGACCGCGTGTCGTTCCGGGCCATGGCCTGCTGCATCGGAACCTAGTGTGTCCGCGGATCCTTGACGAAGGCGATGAAGAAGAGCCCGGCGTCCAGGTGCCCGACCCCGTCCGAGCCGTCCCTGTAGTTGTAGCCGCGCCGCAGCATATGCACTCCATGGTTGTGCGCGGGGTGTGCGATCCGGACGCGGGCGTCGGTGCCAATCAGCGGTTCACTGGCACGCCCGCTTGCCGCAAAGTCGGGATCCGTGAATTCGGTGCCGCCCGAGAGCTGGGCGCCCTCGGACTTGGTCCTGCCGATCAGGTTCTCCTGCTCGCGCAGCGAGGTCCGGTCCCAGATTTTCGATGTGCATCCGAAGGCGGCGCGCCGGTAATTAAGTCGGCGGTCCGACGGCCCTCCACAGTGTTGCTCGATTGCGCCGACAAGGAGTTCGCCTCGAGCGGCGTTCCGCGGCAGCCAGGTAACCCGGACATTGGACCGGGTGCGGATGTCCTGGACGTCGCCGGCGTCGGGCACTTCCAGGTAGGCGCTGCCACCGACGCCAGCCGGGAGGGCTTCCAGGATGGCGCTGATCGCCGGGACGGCTGTTTCATCACCGGCGAGAAGTACGTTGCGGGATCCCTGCGGCGCCCATCTGATGCCTGTCGCGTTCCAGGGGGTCGCAGTGCTGATAATCCGGCAATCCGGGCCGATGATGAGAGCCGGAGTGCCGGGTGTTGCTGTCCTGGCCCAGTCCGATCCTGGCGCGCTGCGGCCGGTCTCGGCAGGGTGGAGGACAAAGTCCACGTCCAGTTCCCGCCCCTGGTCCGTGGTCCGCAGGGCGCGGACCGTGTAGCTGCGGAGTACCCCGCGCCCGGGCTGCTCGCCGCGAAGCCAGTGCTGGTGCCAGCCGTCGGAGAGCGGCCCGCTGGGAGTCCCAGGCCTGGACACGGCATGCCCTCGGACCGGCAGCCGGAGCTTGATTCGCAGATCAAGCGTCGGTCCGGGAACTCCGAACCGGTCCAGATCCGGGCCGGCGAAGGTGACGCGGCGGAGTTGGGGCTGAGGTCCTGAACGCGTCGGGCAACCGCGTCGAACACACACAACGGATAGCTTGGGTGGCCGCTTTCGCCGCTCATGTGCTCTCCTTCCGTGGCGGTACTTAGGCAAGGCTTACCTAGGCCTGCCGTAGGCTGGAGCGGGTAAATAAGTCGTAAATGACTGACGGGACAGGCTGGCGGGCCGCACCGACGTCGGAGGTGGCGCTGTACCGTCCGACCGCGGTGCCGCCGCAGCCCGCAACGCTCCCCGACGGGGAAAACGCCTCCGCCTGGACCAGGCACGTATGTCGTCCTACATCCACTTGACGGGCTGGTGTGATCGCCCTTACAGTTTTCCCTACAAGCATGGGGCGACACCTTCGGCATGTGCACCGACCAATTCGGCGTCAACTGGCTCGTGAACATCGGCCCCTCCCAGCCTTAAGCCGGCCAGCAACGGCCCCACTCCGGCCCATCCCCCACCGCACCGGCAACATACGCCACGGCCCGGCCCGCTGCGGCTCCCGGCGCCGGCAACCGGACAGGCCCCGGCACCCCCCATCCACCACACATCCAGTATCCGGAATCCGGAATCCAAGGAGTCATCATGATCGCCAAGGAAGACATTGACGGCCTGGTCAAGGGCCACGGCAATGTTATGAGCCCCGACGGGGAAAAGATCGGGGGCATCGGCCAGGTCTACCTCGACGATGACACCGACAAGCCCAGCTGGGTCACCGTGAAGACGGGGCTGTTCGGCCTACGTGAGTCCTTCGTCCCGCTCGAAGGAGCCTGGATCCAGGGCGAGG
>NZ_JBEPOZ010000017.1:0-96782 GCF_040547005.1 Arthrobacter sp. UYCu712 | reverse complement strand
GAAGCGACAAAACGGCACGCAGCTACCTCGCTGGCGTCACGCTCGCCTCGGCCCTGATCTGGATCAAATCAGGGGTTTAGCAACACACCCTAGGCCATGGCAGTGTGCGCGGCGCTGTGCGAATCGATGGCCTTGGCGTAGCAGTACGAGTGCTCCACCCCGACGTACGGTCCGAAGTTCGGCACCGGTTCAAAGCCGGAGGTCTCGTAGAAATGCCGGCCGTCGGGCTGGGCGGAACCTGCCTCGGCCGTGATGGAGGTGATGCCGTGGGCGTGGGCATGGGCTTCCAGCGCCGCCAGGATCGAGCTGGCCACACCGGAGCCGCGGGTGTACGGCAGCACGTAGAGCCTTTTGATCTCGGCCGTGTGGCCGTCCAGAATCCGCAGTCCGCCGCACCCGACGGGCTGGCCTGAGGCCTTGTCGTGCGCGACAAGGAACACGGCGGTGTCGGCTTCCGACGGCGGCGGGCCCGGTTCGTGGTCGCTGGTGCCGAAGCGGGCGTCCAGTTCGGCCTGCTGGGCCGCTCGCAGATCGGCGCCCACGGGGTTGGCCCAGGTGACCTGTCTGATGTTGAGTCGCGGGTTGGTCTGCATGACTGCCTCGATTCGCCGAAGGGTTATGCAGATCAAGGCTATGCAGCGCCGGTTTCGGCCGTGTTTCCTGCGCGTAAGGCTTCGGAGAACTCCGCTACACCGAGCGGCCGGTGGGATCCTCCGCCGCCGGGTCCGAAAGGACCAGGCCGCCCACCGGACTCTCGTCCCAGTGGATCAGCCGCCAGCCGCCGTCGGGGTCCCCTTCCAGCGCAACGATGCCGGTGTTGGCCAGCACATGCCGGGCCGCGAAGCCCGGTTCCACGTTGTCGGCCCGCAGGCCCGCCCAGACGCGGATGGCGGCGCCGTGGCTGAGCACGGCCACCGTCCCGGTGTTGCCCGCCGCGGCCGCGGCCGCAATCCGCTCTATGGAGGCGTCGTAGCGCTCAAAGAAATCGTGGCCGCTGGGGCCGGCCGGCATCCGCCGGTCCAGCTCGCCGTCGGCCCAGGCAAACACGGTCCCGAGGTACCGCAGGTGCGATTCCCGGTCGGTGTGCTTTTCCAGCGAGCCGGCTTCAATCTCCCGCAGCCCCGCCAGTACCTCGACGCCGAGCCCCCGCGCGGTGGCCAGCGGCGACGCGGTGATCTGCGTGCGGATCAACGTGGACGCGAAGAGGAGGTCGATCTGCTCATTCGCCAGGGACCTCGGCAGGGCAGCAGCCTGCCGTTCGCCGAGTTCGGTCAGCCCCGGCCCCGGGTAGGCCGTATCCAGCTGGCCGAGGACATTCCCGGGCGTCTGGCCGTGGCGGATGAGCAGGAGCCTCACTTGAGGTGGTCCACCAACTGGTCCGCGATCCCCGTGTACTTGCCGGGCGTGAGCGCCAGCAGCCGGGCCTCGGCGTCGGCCGAAAGTCCCAGGCTCTGGACGAACTCCTGCATCCGGGCGGCGTCGACGCGCTGGCCGCGGGTGAGGTCCTTGAGCCGCTCGTAGGGGTTCTCCATGCCTTCGACGCCGGCGATTGCCTCGGCGCGCATGACCATCTGGATGGCCTCGCCCAGGACTTCCCAGTTTGTGTCCAGGTCTGCGGCCAGCACGGCTTCGGCGACATCGAGCCGGTCCAGGCCCTTGGCCACGTTGGAGATGGCCAGGAGCGAGTGTCCGAAGGCGACGCCGATGTTCCGCTGCGAGGAGGAATCGGTGAGGTCGCGCTGCCAGCGGGACGTGACCAGCGTGGAGCCGAGCACATCGAGCAGTCCGGAGGAGATCTCCAGGTTGGCTTCGGCGTTCTCGAAGCGGATCGGGTTGACCTTGTGCGGCATGGTGGAGGAGCCCGTGGCGCCCGCGACCGGGATCTGCGCGAAGTAGCCGATCGAGATGTAGCTCCAGATGTCGGTGCAGACGTTGTGCAGGATCCGGTTGAAGCGTGCGACGTCGGCGTACAGCTCGGCCTGCCAGTCGTGGCTTTCGATCTGCGTGGTCAGCGGGTTCCAGGCCAGCCCCAGCCCTTCGACGAAGGACTTCGCCACCTGCTGCCAGTCGGCGCCCGGAACGGAGGCTACGTGGGCCGCGTAGGTGCCGGTGGCACCGTTGATCTTGCCGAGGTACTCGGTCCTGCCGACGCGGTTCAGCTGGCGGGTCAGCCGGTGCGCGATAACAGCCAGTTCCTTGCCCAGGGTGGTGGGGGTGGCGGGCTGGCCGTGGGTGCGGGACAGCATCGGGACGGCGCGGTTTTCCTCGGCCATGGCGCTGATCTGCGCGACGAGCTTGCGGGCGGCCGGCAGCCACACGTCCTCGACGGCGCCCTTGATGCCCAGGGCGTAGGCAAGGTTGTTGATGTCCTCCGAGGTGCAGCCGAAGTGCACCAGGGCGGTCAGGTGTTCGATCCCGATGCCGGCCAGGCGGCGGCCGATGTAGTACTCCACGGCCTTGACGTCATGCACGGTGACAGCTTCGATGTCGGCCAGTTCGCGCACGGAGCCGGCCTCGAATTCGGTCACGATGGCGCGCAGACTCTCCTGCTGCTCCGCGGTCAGCGGTCCGGCGCCGGGAACCACGTTGTTGCTGGTCAGGTGGATGAGCCATTCCACTTCCACGGCCACGCGGTCGCGGTTCAGGGCGGCTTCGGAGAGGTAGTCGACCAGCGGCGCGACGGCGGACTGGTAGCGGCCGTCCAGCGGGCCGAGCGCGATCTGTTGTGAGGACGCGGCGAGGGCCAGGCGTCCGGACGGCGTGCGGATATCAGCTGTGGCGGCAGTTTCAGGCATGCCCCGATTCTTTCACGAAGTGGCACTGTGCCTTAAGCGCGCTGTTCCGTGTGACTTGCGGGCGGCCGGCCGGGGGCCGGGCCCGGGTTGTCCACATAGCCGCGCGGGCAGCTTCAGCGCGTCGTCCGGAGGCCATAGCGTCGGTGCCATGATCACGGGAATGACCGGAGCAGTAGCCGGCAACCTCATCGCCGCCGATGCCGAGGCGTGCGCCTCGCGCAGCCACGAGGTCCAGCAGCTCGCTGCGCGGCTGGCGGTCTGCGCGGACCAGGCCGATGCCGTGCTCCGCCAGCTGGCCCGTCTGGAGATGCAGGGCTGGCAGTCCCCGGCCGGGCGCGCCTACCGGACATCGCTGTCCCTGCAGGCCGCTTCGCTGCGCCGCAGCCGGGATTCCCTGCAGGACGCCGTCACGGTGGTGCTCCGACACGCCCAGAAGGTGATGCTGACCTCCGGCCGGGCGGGTCCCTGATGGCCGAGTCGTCCCCGGCCGGTGCCGGCGGAGCCCCCCGGCCCGCTGCACCGGCCGCCGACGGGATGCTGCAGATCCGCGGCGGGGTCGGCGGTCTTACGTTCCAGTTCGAGGAGCTGCTCGCCGGGGCCGCGGCGCTCGACACGGTCGTGGGCCAGCTGGGGTCCCTTGAATCGGAAGCCGACGCGGTGCGGCGCGCCTTGTTCGCCTACCAGTCCGATGCCTACGCCAGCGGCACTCGTGCCGTCATTGCGGCCGGTGAGGCCGCCCGGGCCGTGGGGCGGGTCCGGGCGGACCTCGAACGGCTCTGCCGCGACGTCTCGGCAAGCCACCGGGAGTACGAGTTCACCGAAGCGCGGAACAGCCTGCTATTGCGGATGGGCCGGATCGGGCCCGCCTTCGGACCGCTGTGGGGCCGGTTCGGTATGCCGGCGCTGACAGTCCGTGACATCGCCGAAGATGGGGCGGCCCGGGCGTCCGGGCGGATGGCAATCCTGCTGGGAGTTCCGGGCGCCCTCGCCGGCGCGCTCGGAGGGTCCGGCGGCCCTCCCGGCGTCGGGGACGCGGTCCGTGGGCTGGGGACGGCGTCCGGCTTCGAGTTCCTCCGGCCCCGGCCGGTGCGGATCGCCGGCGCGGAGACGAGGACGGAAGACGTCGACGCCTCGCCGGCAGGGCTGTTGCTCCGTGCCGAGGCTGTCGGCGGCAGGAGCGGCGAAATTGAGGTGCTGCAGCTCGACGGCGGAAGCGGGCGCGCCTGGGTTGTCGTTATCCCGGGCACGCAGCTGGACGGGCTGCCTGCGGGTACCAACCCGTTCGATTCCGGCGGCATCGCGGAGGGGCTGGCGTACGGATCGGCGGAGACGGCGGCGGCCATCCGGCAGGCCCTGCGGGAGGCCGGCGCGAAGGCGGGGGAGCCGCTCGCCGCCGTGGGCTACAGCCAGGGCGGCATCCATGCCATGAACCTGAGCCAGGACAAGGCGTTCCTGGCCGAATACGATCTGAAATTCGTGCTGACCGCAGGTTCGCCCGTGGGCGGTATTACCCCGGAGCCGGGAATCAGCAGCCTGCATCTGGAGCACGAACAGGACTGGGTGCCGGGGGCCGACGGGCAGTCCAATGCCGACACCAAGGACCGGGTGACGGTCACGCTGACAAATCCGCTGGACGTCCCGCCGCTGGCCGACTTCGGGCTTGGCCCCGGGCACCGGCTCGGCAATTATGCGTTCGGGGCGGAGGCCGTCGCCGTGAGTAAGGACCCCTCGCTGCAGGCGTCCACCGTGGCGCTCGCTGCCGTCGTGGGAAGTGGCGGGGCGGCCACCGTCACCCGGTTCTCACTCCGCCGCGAAGCGATGCCGGCGCAGAAGGCGGACCGGAGGCCGCAGGCCCGGCGCGCCGGGCCGCGGAAGGCCGCTGCCTGACCGGCAGGGGCTCAGCGCCTGCCGGCACCCGCGAGCCGGCCCGCCACGAGCGAAACCACCGTGGTGATGATGGCCGCGAACACCGCGGTCCAGAAGAACTCGTAAATGGTGAAATGCACGGGCGTGTAGCTGCTCAGCCACGACGTCAGGTAGAGCATCGCGGCGTTGATGACAATCGTGAACAGGCCCAGGGTGAGGATGGTGATCGGCAGCGACAGCAGGCTGACGATCGGTTTGACGAAGGCGTTGACCACACCAAAAATCAAGCCGATGAACAGATACGCCAGGATGATGCCGATGGTGTCCGTGCCCTGCGTGAGGCCGCTGTTGCCCACCGCGGCAGTGGTGGCGGAGGTGGTGATCTCCAGGCCGGGGAGGATCCAGGCGGCGATTCCCAGGGCCAGTCCGTTGATGATGACCCGAACGATTATTGAGCGCATGGCCCCATGCTGTCATATCCCCACCGGGCAGCGGCAGGGACGCGAAGTAGGCTAGTTTGCATGACTTCATCAGAGAACACGGCCGGGGGCATCCGGCCCCGCCCGGTGGTAGACCTCCTTCCCCGCTACGCGGCCGGCAAACCGCCCGTCCCCGTCGAGGGCCTGGTCAGCTACAAACTTTCCTCGAACGAAAACCCGCTGCCCCCGATCCCTGCAGTGCAGCAGGCCATCGCGGCGCAGACCGACTTCAACCGCTACCCGGATCCGCTGAGCAGCAAGCTGCGCGGCGCTCTCGCCGAGTTCCTGGACGTTCCCGCCGAGGACATTGTCACCGGAGCCGGAAGCCTCGGGGCCTTGAACCAGCTGCTGGCGACGTTCGCCGGGCAGAACGATGACGGCAAGCCGGACGAGGTCATCTACGCCTGGCGCTCCTTCGAGGCGTACCCGATCTGCGTCGGCGTCGCCGGCGCAGAAAGCGTCCGGATCCCGCTGACCGCCGAGGGCCGCCACGACCTTGAAGCGATGGCCGCCGCGGTGACCGCACGCACCCGGATGATCCTGCTGTGCACGCCCAACAACCCCACCGGGCCCATCATCACCACGGCGGAAACCGAGCACTTCATCAAGTCGGTGCCCGCCGATGTCGTCGTCGTCATCGATGAGGCGTACCAGGAGTTCGTCCGCGCCGAGGCCGCCGTGGACGGCATCGAGATGTACCGCAAATACCGCAACGTCGTGGTGCTCCGCACCTTCTCAAAGGCCCACGGCCTCGCCGGGCTGCGGGTCGGGTACAGCGTGTCCAACCCGGACCTCACCCAGCACCTGCGCGTCACGGCCACGCCCTTCGCGGTGTCCCAGATCGCCGAGATCGCCGCCGTCACGTCGCTGCAGCACTTCGGCGAGGTTGTAGAAAGGGTACAAAGCCTCGTGGAGGAACGTGACCGCGTCACGGCCGGTCTCCGCGAGCTTGGCTGGTTCGTCCCGGAGGCGCAGGGCAACTTTGTCTGGCTCAACCTGGGCGCCAACAGCGCGGAATTCGCCGCCCTCGCGGGGGATCGGGCCCTGTCGGTCCGTGCCTTCGGCGACGAGGGGGTGCGGGTCAGCATCGGCGAGGCCGAGGCCAACACCCGCTTCCTGGAACTCTGTGCGATCTATACAAAACCGCCACGGCGTTCCTAGCGCTTAACATAACGCCCGCAGGCAAGGGCCTGCGGATAAAGTAGGGACGAGTAAGCCAAAATATATGCCGGGCCGGGAATGTATTACCGGTCCGGCATATATCCCAGCGATTGCGGCGCATTCGGATGCGGCAAGCAAGGAGACGGTATGGGCGCCACACATCTGCCCTCTACCGAGTTCGACGGTACCGAGATGGATGACCAGCGCGAGGCGGCGGCTGAAGCCCGGCTGGGCGACCCGGCCGAGCCGATGGTGCAGCTGCTGGCCCCCGACGGGACCCTGGGCACCGACCCGGTCTACTCGGAGTATGCCAAGCGGCTGGATCCGGAGAAGCTGCGGGGCTTCTATGCCGACATGGCAAAGATCCGGCGCTTCGACGTCGAGGCCACCGCCCTCCAGCGCCAGGGGCAGCTTGCCCTGTGGGTCCCGCTCACCGGCCAGGAGGCCGCGCAGATCGGTTCCGGCCGCGCCAGCCAGCCGCAGGACTACATCTTCCCCACCTACCGCGAGCACGGTGTGGCGCTGACCCGCAACGTGGACCTCGCCGAGCTGCTGCGCCAGTTCCGCGGCGTCTCCAACGGCGGCTGGAACCCCAAGGACACCAACTTCCATCTCTACACCCTGGTCCTCGCGGCGCAGACCCCGCACGCCGTCGGGTACGCGATGGGAATCCAGCGGGACCAGAAGCTCGCGGCAGCCGCGGCGGCCGAGGCCGGGGGCCAGCCGGCGGAACCGAAGGCCGCCGTCGTGGTCTACTTCGGCGACGGGGCCAGTTCCGAAGGCGACGTCCACGAATCCATGGTGTTCGCCTCCTCCTACAACGCGCCCGTGGTTTTCTTCTGCCAGAACAACCACTGGGCCATCTCGGTGCCCAGCTCGGTGCAGACGCGCATCCCGCTGGCCAACCGTGCCAAGGGCTACGGCTTCCCCGGCATCCGGGTGGACGGCAACGATGTCATCGCCGTGCACGCTGTGACGGAATGGGCGCTGGAGCGGGCCCGCGAGGGCCACGGCCCCGTGCTGATCGAGGCGTTCACCTACCGCGTCGGCGCGCACACCACGGCCGATGACCCCACCAAGTACCGGGAATCCGCCGAGGAAACCCTGTGGCGGGCCAAGGATCCGCTGGAACGCCTGGAAAAGTACCTCCGTGCCGAAGGCCTCGCCGACGACGCCTTCTTCGAGCAGGTCAGGGCCGACGGCGATGAGCTGGCCGCCTATGTCCGCAGGACCACCCATGACCTGGAAACCCCGGACATCCGGACCGCCTTCGCCAACACGTACGTGGAAGCGCACCCGCTGGTGGCCGAGGAGCTGGCCTGGTTCGAGGAGTACAGCGCAGGGTTCGCCGACCAGGCGGAACCGGCCGAGGCAGAAACAGGGGCGAGCCGCTGATGACCACCATGACCATTGCCAAGGCCATCAATGAGGGCCTGCGCGCGACGCTGAACAACAACCCCCGCTCGCTGCTTATGGGCGAGGACATCGGGGCCCTGGGCGGCGTCTACCGCGTCACGGACGGGCTCATCGCCGAGTTCGGCGCGGACCGCGTCCTCGACACCCCGCTCGCGGAATCCGGCATCATCGGCACCGCGATCGGCCTGTCGCTGCGCGGCTACCTGCCGGTCTGCGAAATCCAGTTCGACGGTTTCGTCTTCCCGGGCTTCAACCAGATCACCACGCAGCTGGCCAAGATGCACTCCCGGAGCAACGGCAACCTGACCGTTCCCGTCGTCATCCGGATCCCTTACGGCGGCGGCATCGGCTCGATCGAGCACCACTCGGAGTCGCCCGAGGCGCTGTTCGCCCACACGGCCGGCCTGCGCATCATCACCCCGTCCAACCCGCACGATGCCTACTGGATGATCCAGCAGGCCGTCGACTGCCAGGACCCCGTGATTGTCTTCGAACCCAAGCGCCGCTACTGGCTCAAGGGCGAGGTGGACACCGAAAACCCCGGAACCGCCGCGGATCCGTTCAAGGCGCACGTGCTGCGCGAAGGAACGGATGCCACCGTGGTGGTTTACGGCCCGCTGGTCCCGGTGGCCCTCGCCGCGGCGAACGCCGCCGCCGAGGACGGCCACAGCGTCGAGGTGATCGACCTGCGCTCCATCTCGCCGATCGACTTTGACACCGTCACGGCCTCGGTCAAGAAGACCGGCCGGCTGATCGTGGCCCACGAGGCCCCGACGTTCGGCGGCATCGGCGGCGAAATCGCGGCCCGGATCAGCGAGCGGGCCTTCCACTCGCTCGAGGCGCCGGTCATCCGTGTCGGCGGTTTCCACATGCCCTACCCCGTGGCCAGGGTGGAGGAAGATTACCTGCCGGACATCGACCGGATCCTTGAAGCACTGGACCGGGCCCTTTCTTACTGATGTCGCCTTTCGAAAACCGAGGACCCCATGACGCTTAACAAGTTCAACCTCCCCGATGTGGGCGAAGGGCTGACCGAGGCCGAAATCGTCTCCTGGAAGGTCAAGGCAGGCGACACCGTGGCCGTCAATGACGTCATCTGCGAGATCGAGACCGCCAAGTCCCTCGTCGAGCTGCCCTCCCCGTTTGCCGGGACCGTGACCGAACTGCTGGTCCAGGAGGGTGTGACGGTCGACGTCGGGACCCCGATCATCAGCGTCACCGACGCGGCGGCCCCGGATGCCGCGCCCGCCGCTGCGGCTCCTGCGCCGGTCATTGAGCAGCCCCTGTACGGGAAGTTGGAAGCGGACGCCTCCGACGCCGTCGAGGCCGCCGGGCGCCCGGCCGGCGGTCCGCTGGTGGGTTCCGGACCCAAGGCCGACGCCGTCAAGCGCCGCCGGCGGGTTTCCGCCGCACCGTCGGGTTCGACGCACGCAACCACCGTCCCCGGCCCGGCCGCCGTACCCGCGGAGCCGCCGGTCGCACGGGTCAGCCCCCAGCCCGTTGCCGACGAGGAGCGGACCGGCCCCGCGGAGACGCCCGATCTGCGGCCCACCCTCGGCGGGGCCATCAGTGGCCTCGTCAACAGGGTTCTTGCCAAGCCACCCGTCCGGAAGATCGCCCGTGACCTCGGCATCGACCTCGCCGACGTCGTCCCCACCGGCGTCCGCGGCGAAGTGACCCGTGAGGACCTGGTCAGCTACCAGGCCCAGCGCGACGCCGAGCTGGACAAGGCGGACACCTTCTGGGGCAAGTCCGGCCGCCCGCAGGAACAGCGGATCGAGCGGATCCCGGTCAAGGGCGTCCGCAAGGCCACCGCCAAGGCCATGGTCGAGTCGGCCTTTTCCGCGCCGCACGTCAGCATTTTTGTGGACGTCGACGCCAGCCGGACCATGGAGTTCGTCAAGCGGCTCAAGGCTTCCCGCGACTTCGAGGGCATCAAGGTCTCACCGCTGCTGATCCTCGCCAAGGCCGTCATCTGGGCCGCCGCCCGCAACCCCAGCGTCAATGCCACCTGGGTGGACAACGCCGACGGCAGTGAATCGGCCGAGATCCAGATCAAGCACTTCATGAACCTGGGCATCGCCGCCGCGACCCCCCGCGGCCTGATGGTGCCCAACATCAAGAACGCCCAGGACCTCTCGCTCAAGGAACTGGCCCTGGCCCTGAACGAGCTGGCGACCACTGCCCGCGCCGGCAAGACCCAGCCCGCCCAGATGCAGGGCGGCACGCTGACGGTCACCAACATCGGTGCCCTGGGTATCGACACCGGCACACCGATCATCAACCCCGGCGAAGTCGCGATCGTTGCCTTCGGCACCATCAAGCAGAAGCCCTGGGTCCTGGACGGCGAGGTCATTCCTCGCTGGATTACCACCCTGGGCGGCTCCTTCGACCACCGCGTCGTCGACGGGGACCTCTCGGCCCGCTTCATGGCCGACGTCGCATCCATCCTGGAAGAACCCGCGCTGCTGCTGGACTGACGCGCCGGGGCGGGGTGCAGCCGGCCCGGTTCCGGGACTCAGCTGCCGGCGTAGGTCAGCATCTGGGCCAGGGCAGGGTCGTCGCCGACCAGGCCGGCAACGGAGACCACGGCCGCCACCATGGCGCCGGCGAGGCCGGTTCCGCACGCGGTCAGGACGGCAAGGAACTTCCAGTCCTCGCGCAGGACACTGCGCACCGTGTCGGGCATCCGGAGCCCGGGGGAGATCATGTTGGGCGCGCTGTCCGTGGACCCGTCGTCCAAGAGAGCGACCACGCGGCCGGCGCTGCGGTCCACGCGCATGGCGCTGATGTGGTTTCCGTGTCGGGCCAGGAGGATGTCGTGGCCTACAAGCTGGCGGCGCTGATATGTACGCAGGGGGGTCTCCCGGATCGCTGGGTTTTGGGGTGTCCGCACCATCGGGGCCGTCTCTAATTTTACCGGCGGGCATTTTGCGGGCGGCCCACAACGCGGGTGAGGCTGCCCACCAGCGGGGGTGACGTGGGTCAATAGGCCGCTTTCCTGTCCGGGGGCCGCCGGCGGCATTAGAGTGGCACCAGCCGCCGCCAGCCGGGCGGACGCGGATCAAAGGAGATGTTGCGTGTTTTCGAGCCCGTTCCCCGACGTCGATATTCCCGACGTCAGCATTTACGACTACCTTTTTGGCGGCCTCCGGGAGGAGGACCTGGACCGGATCGCCATCGTTGACGGCACCAGCGGAGCGGAAACCACGTACCGCGTACTGCGCGGGCAGATCGACGCCGTGGCCGGAGCCGTCGCGGCCCGGGGGCTCGGCGTCGACGGCGTCGCGGCGCTCCTGTGCCCCAACGTCCCCGCCTTCGCCGCCGTGTTCCATGGGCTGCTGCGGGCCGGCGCCACGGTGACCACGGTCAACTCGCTCTACACGGCCGATGAGATCGCCCTGCAGCTCGCCGACGCCGGCGCGGAGTGGCTCTTCACCGTCTCGGCGCTGCTGCCCGGCGCCCGGGAAGCAGCCGCGCAGGCCGGGATCCCGGCCGGGCGGCTCGTGGTGCTTGACGGCGCCGAGGGCCACCCCTCGCTCCGCGACCTGCTCGGTGCGGGCGCACCCGCCCCCGAGGTCAGCTTCGATCCCGCCACGCACGTGGCCGTGCTGCCATATTCCTCCGGGACCACGGGCCGGCCCAAAGGCGTGATGCTCAGCCACCGCAACCTCGTGGCAAATGCCGAACAATCACGCGGCCTGCTCAACGTCTCCCCGGATGACCGGCTGCTGGCGCTCCTGCCCTTCTTCCACATCTATGGATTGACCGTGTTGCTCAACCTGGCCCTGCGGCAGCGCGCCCGGCTGGTAACGATGCCGAAATTCGAGCTGTCCGAGTTCCTGCGGATCATTCAGGACCACAAGTGCAGCTACCTGTTCATCGCCCCGCCAGTCGCCGTCGCACTGTCCAAGCATCCGCTCGTCGCCGACTACGACCTCAGTTCGGTGCACACCACGCTGTCCGGTGCCGCTCCGCTCGACGGCGAACTCGGCGCCAGCCTGGGCGGGCGCCTGGGCTGCCGCGTGCTGCAGGGCTACGGCATGACCGAGTTGAGCCCGGTCTCGCACCTTATCCCGGTGGATGCGGAGGGTGTGCCGGTCAGTTCGGTCGGCTACACCGTCCCGAACATGGACTGCCGCCTCGTGGACCCTGCTACCGGGGAGGAGATCGAGCTACCTGCCGAGGGCACCAGCATGCCGGGGCACCTGCTGTGCCGCGGTCCCAACGTGATGCTCGGCTACCTCAACCGGCCGGAGGAAACGGCGGACACGCTCGGCGCCGACGGCTTCCTGCGCACCGGGGACGTTGCGACAGTGCGGGCGGACGGCGTCGTAACGATCGTGGACCGGCTTAAGGAGCTCATCAAATACAAGGGCTATCAGATCGCCCCGGCCGAGCTTGAGGCGCTGCTGCTCACGAACCCCGGGATCGCCGATGCCGCGGTGATCGGGACCGCTGACGCCGACGGCCAGGAGATGCCGATGGCGTTTGTGGTCCGGCAGCCCGGGGAGCTCGGCGACCGGCTCGACGAGGCCGCCGTGATGGACTTCGTGGCAGCCAACGTGGCGCCGTTTAAGAAGGTCCGCCGGGTGGAGTTCATCGACGCCGTGCCGAAGTCCGCCTCAGGCAAGATCCTGCGCCGGATGTTGAAGACGGCCGCCCCGGCGGGTACCGGGACGGCCTGACGTGTTCTTGTCCGTCGTCGTTTAGTCGACGGAGTCGGTCTTGGCGATGTAGACGTCACAGGGGGCGTTGTGGGCCACGCTGTTCGCAACGCTCCCGAGCACCCGGCCGATTCCGCGCATGCGCTTGTTGCCGACCACGATCATCCGTGCCCCCGCCCGCTCAGCCTCTTTGATCAGGGCTTCGGCGGGCTTTCCCCGGGCGGCGGCGTAGGTGACGTTGACGGCCGGCGTGCGGAGGCTGTCCGCGACACCCTTCGCGACCTTTTCCGCCTCGCCGGCATCGGAGACGATCCACTTGTCGCTGCCGCTGCCGAAGACCTCGGTCCGGTCGCTGTCGAACGCGCTGACTACGTGCAGGGTGGCCCCGAGCGTGGCGGCCAGATCCTTGGCGGTGTGTGCAGCCTTCAAGGCTGTCTCACTGCCGTCGACGCCGACAACAATAATTCCGGTCATGAAATGCTCCTTGGGTCTACGGTCGTCTTCGGTCAGACACGGTGATGATTCAGGCTACAACGCCTCGACGGCTTCCCGCAGGACAGGTGCCAGCCGACGGACACCCTCGCGGATGGATTCCGGCGGGACGGCGCTGAAGGCCAGGCGGATCTTGTTGGACGGTTCATCGGACGGCGTAAATGCCGCGCCGGGAATGAATACGACGCCGGCGTCGATTGCCTTCTTCAGCAGGGGATAGGTGTCGATGCCCTCAGGCAGGGTCACCCAGACAAAGAAGCCGCCCTCGGGCTGTGTCCAGCTCAGTCCGTCGGGCATGAACTCCTCAAGGGCAGCAAGCATAGCGTCGCAGCGTACCTTGTAGAGTCCGCGGTACGTCTCGATCTGGCCGTGCCAGTCGTAGTCCCGCAGATAGGCGGAGACGAGCATCTGGTTGAGCGTCGGCGGGCACAGGGTGACGGCCTCCGAGGCAAGGTAGTAGCGGCGCTGGAGGTGTGCGGGCACGAGGGCCCAGCCGATCCGTAGCCCGGGGGCGAAGATTTTGGAGAAGGAGCCCATGTAGATGACATCGTCCGGGTTAGCCGCGCGCAGGGGTGTCAGTGGCTTGCCGTCGAAGCGGAGCAGGCCGTAGGGGTTGTCCTCGAGCACCAAGATATTCGCGTTGCGGCATGTATCGACGACCTGCTGCCTGCGTTCCTGGGCGAGGGTGATCCCGGAGGGGTTGTTGAAGCTCGGGATCGTATAGAGGAACTTGATGTTCTTGCCTGCTGTCTGCAGCGCGGCGATCTTGGCCTCGAGCAGGTCCGGGATGATGCCGTCCTCATCCATCGGGACCGTCGCCACCTCCACCTGGTAGGCCTCGAAGGTGTTCAGGGCGCCAACGTAGGTGGGATCCTCGACGAGGACCACATCGCCGGGGTTGCAGAACACCTTGGTTGCGACGTCCTGGGCGGACTGCGACCCTGCGGTGATCACAACGTTCTCCGGCTTGGCATCGAGGATTCCCTCGGCGGCCATCACCTCACAGATCTGGGTCCGGAGTTCTTCCGTGCCCTGCCCGCCGCCGTACTGCAGGGCCTTCATGCCCTGTTCGGCGATGATTTTCGCGGCGGTCTGGCCGAGGCGTTCCAGTGGGAGCGACTGCAGGTAGGGGCTGCCGCCCGCAAGGGAGACGAGTCCGGGCCGCATCGAGATATCGAAGACATCACGGACTGCCGACTGCTTGATGTTTGCTGCGCGCTCCGAGAAAAGCAGCTCGTGGCGGTGGGCGGACGTAGCCGCACGTTCGATTGCGTCAATTGCCTCGGCCGGAAGTACTTCTGCGGCGGCATCAAGTGTTTCGTTGGTCACATTCCCAACAATACAGCCCTTGTTGTTGCCGAGAAAACTTTTGTTCACAAAGGAGCCGGGCCGGACGCAGCACGCCCCCGGCAGCCTGAGGCTGGCCGGGGGCGCCGGGCGGTGAATCGGGGGGTGTCGCTTAGGCTGCGGCGACCGTGCGGGAGACTTCCAGAGCGTCGAAGACGCCCTTGATCAGCTCAACAACCTCGGCGTCGTCCTTCGGGTGAACCTCGGCGAAGCGGACCATCGAACCCGGAACAGCCAGCTTGACGTCCTCGAGGACCTGCGCGCCGGCGATGCCGACGGCCTTGCGGGCCTCGTCCTGGGCCCACACACCGCCGTACTGGCCGAATGCGGTGCCGACGACGGCGGTCGGCTTGCCGTTGAGGGCGCCGGCGCCGAACGGGCGGGACAGCCAGTCGATGGCGTTCTTAAGCGAGGCGGGAACGGTGCCGTTGTGCTCCGGGGTGACCAGGAGCAGGGTGTCGGCCTCGTTGGCGGCGGCGCGGAGGGCGGCTGCCGCAGCGGGGACCTGGCCCTCGACGTCGAGGTCTTCGTTGTAGAACGGGATGTTGCCGAGGCTCTCGTGGATGAGGACCTCGACCTGCTCCGGCGCGTTCAGCTGGATGGCCTCGGCGAGCTGCTGGTTGGTGGAACCGGCGCGGAGGCTGCCGACGAGGGTGAGAACGGTGTTCTTGGACATGTGTACTCCTGGTGTCATGCCGCGGCGTTCCTGCGGCTGGCTGATTATGGAGGCTTCGGTGCCTTCATAGGGCTAAACGGACTGCGGTCCGGTTAATATTCCCCGGGGCTACAATTAGCCGTGTGAGCTCAATCCCACTGCGGCCCGGCGCAGGTAACGGCGCCGCTCCCGGCGCAGAATCCGAACGCAGCGACGCCGCCCGGAACCGCGGACTGCTACTCCACGCCGCCCGCGAGCTCATCGAGGAACGCGGGGTGGACGGCCTCACGATGGCGACGCTGGCCCAGCGCGCCGGCGTCGGCAAGGGCACGGTGTTCCGGCGCTTCGGCAGCCGGGCCGGACTCATGATGACACTGCTCAGCGACGCCGAGGCAGGCTTCCAGGGCCGGTTCATGTTCGGGCCGCCGCCGCTGGGCCCGGGAGTCCCTCCGCTGGAACGGCTCATCGCGGCCGGCGTCGAACGCATAGCCTGGGTGCTGGAATTCGGGGAGCTGGCCCGGGCCGCGGATGTCTCTGCCCACAACCGGTTCGACGTGCCGGCGGCGGTGCTCTGGCACCGGCACCTCGAAATGCTGCTGCGTGAAGCCGGCGGGCCGGCGGACCCCTGGCTTATGGCCACCTCATTGAGCGCCACCGTGGAACCGGAGCGCATCCTGCACGCCGTCCGGGTGCACGGGATTGCTCCCGAGCGCCTCGCAGGGTCCTGGCGCGAGCTGGTATCGCGCGTCGCCTGCAGGGCGTAAAATAGCTCAGATTTCTCTGCGCGGTCAGTCAAATCCATTGCAGTGAATCATTCATAACGATCTGGTAGTGGACCTGCGGTTCTGCCTCCGACGTGCCCGTGACGGCGATCTCTATGTGGTAGTTTCCTCTTGAATGTGACCCGCAACATAGTCCACAAGGACTCCGCCGAGAGGCTCGCGGGCACGGCCAGACACCCGCTGGCCATGATCCCGGATCGGCAGCGGAAACCCCCTGCTGGAAGGGGACTACGGAAGGATCATCGTTGTGAATCTTGTAAAGAATCCGGCGCGCAGGCAGGCCTTTGCGGCCCGCCCCGCAACCTCCGGCCCTGCACAGACAACGGCGATTCAGAACTAGACGCCCCATGCTCCGATATCTCGCCAAGCGCGCCGTCACCTACGTCTTCATGATCTTCCTGACCACGACGGCCGGGTACTTCCTGGCGGTCAGCACGCTGAAGCCGGCGCTGCTGGAACAGGAACGCATCCCGCGCCCCACGCCTGAACAGGTGGTCAACTCCTTCCGGCTGAAGGGCCTCGACCCGACCCTCAGCCCCTGGGAACGCTACGTCGACTGGCTCACGGCGATCGTCACCCGCTGGGACTGGGGGCGCAGCCCCAACGGCGCCTTCATCAGCGCCGAGTTCGGCGACCGGGTCTGGATCTCAACCCGGCTCTTCCTGGCCTCGATCGTCCTCACCCTGATCATCGGCGTCGCACTGGGCGTGTACACCGCCGCGCGGCAGTACAAGGCCTCGGACCGTGTCATCACCTCGTACAGCTACCTTGTGTACATCGTGCCGGCACCCATCGCCTACTTCCTCGTCCAGCTGGGTGCCATCAACGTCAACGAGACGGTGGGCGAACGGATCTTCTTCGTCACCGGCATCTCCACCCCGGGCCTTGACGGCGACGGCTGGGCGCAGTTCGTGGACATGCTCGCCCACTACGCGGTGCCGACCTTCGCCATCACGATCGTGGGCTGGGGCACCTACCAGATCGCCCAGCGCCAGTACCTGCTCGACAACGTCAACGCCGACTTTGTCCGCACGGCCCGGGCGAAAGGCCTCACCCGCAACCAGGCCATCTCCCGGCACGCCTTGCGGGTCTCCTTCATACCGGTGGCGCAGAGCATCGCCTTCACCATCCCGGCCATCTTCGCCGGCGGCTTCTTCGCGGAGAAGATCTTCGCCTGGCACGGCGTCGGCTCCTGGTCCATCGACGCAATCGCCCTGCAGGACGTCAACGCGGCCACCGCCACCCTGGCCTACGGCTCCGTCATCTTCGCGATCGGCGCCATCCTGGCTGACTTTGCCACCACGCTTGTCGACCCGAGAGTGCGGGTGCAGTAGCCATGACCAACCTGAACGCCATTGATCCCGCCGCGGTTGCCGCCGAGGCAAAAATCGAGAACAACGACGTGGTGATCGGCAAGTCCACCATCATCCTGCGGCGCTTCCTGCGCAACAAGACCGCCGTCGCGGGCCTGGCCATCTTCCTGGCCCTGACGATCTTCTCCTTTGTGGGCGGCTTCTTCACCAGCTGGGACAAGGAGACCATCGATCCCTTCAACATCGGCACGCCGCCGTCCGCGGAGCACTGGCTCGGCACCTCCCAGGCCGGGATCGACCTGTACGCCCTGACCGTGGAAGGCACCCGGATCTCGATCCTGATCGGCCTCGTCGTCGGCCTCGTGTCCGTGCTGATCGCCGCCGTCTACGGCTGCAGCATGGCGTACTTCGGCGGCAAGGTGGACAAAGTCATGCTGTTCGTCCTGGAGGCCCTGATCATGATGCCGGCCCTCCTGGTGGTCGCCGTGGCCACAAGCGGCGGAGGCAACGGGCTGCAGCAGAACCTTCCCAGCTGGCTGCTGCTGATCATCGTGCTCCTGGTTTTCAGCTGGATGGGCACCGCACGCCTCATCCGCTCCCTCTCGATGTCCCTCATGCAGCGCGACTTCGTCAAGGCGGCCCAGTACATGGGGATCCCGCCGCGCCGCATCGTCTGGCGGCACCTCGTCCCCAACATCGGCTCGCTGCTGGTCCTGGACATCACCCGCGGCGTGACCGGCGCCATCCTGGCGGAGGTCGCGTTTTCGTTCATCGGCATCGGCATCAAGGTCCCGGACGTCAGCCTTGGCGTGCTGATCGGCCAAGCCACCTCGCAGGTGTCCACGTTCCCGTGGATGTTCTGGGTTCCCCTGACTGTCATGTTCCTCCTGACCGGTTCGCTGGCCATGATGAACGACGGCCTGCGCGACGCATTCGACCCCAGCTCCAGCTCCATTGGCAGCGCCAAGAAGACCGCGAAGAAGATGACCAAATGAGCCGCGAAATCACTGCCAACACCGAATCTGCCGAGATGGACACCGTCGAACGGCTGCACGTGGCGGGGCTGCACGCCCCCACGGATGCTGCGCTCTCGGTCCGCGACCTGAACGTCCGCTTCAACACGGAGAACGGTGTGGTGCACGCCGTCCGCGGCATCGACTTCGACCTCCTGCCGGGAAAGACGCTCGGGATCGTGGGCGAATCGGGCTCGGGCAAGTCGGTCACCTCGATGGCCATCATGGGCCTGCTGCCCCCGACAGCGGAGATCACCGGCTCGGTCCGGCTCAAGGGCAAGGAACTGCTGGGACTCAGCGACAAGGCCATGTGCCACTACCGCGGCAACGACATTGCCATGGTCTTCCAGGATCCGCTGTCCTCCCTGACCCCGGTCTACACGGTGGGCAACCAGATCATCGAGGCCCTCACGGTCCACAACCCCACCATGAGCAAGCAGGCCAAGGAGGCCCGCGCCGCCGAACTCCTCGCCATGGTGGGCATCCCCAGCCCGAAGGACCGGCTCAAGGCCTTCCCGCACGAGTTCTCGGGCGGCATGCGCCAGCGCGTCATGATCGCCATCGCGATCGCCAACAACCCGCGCGTGCTCATCGCCGATGAACCGACGACGGCGCTCGACGTCACCATCCAGGCCCAGGTGCTGGAGGTGCTCCACACCGCGCAGGAGGAGACCGGCGCCGCCGTCGTCATGATCACCCACGACCTCGGTGTGGTTGCCGGCATGGCGGACGACATCATGGTGATGTACGCGGGCAAACCGGTGGAGACCGGCACCGTGGACGACATCTACTACAACCCGCGGATGCCGTACACCATGGGCCTGCTGGGCGCCGTTCCGCGGGTGGACACCGCGGAGAAGTCCTCGCTGGTGCCGATCGAGGGCATCCCGCCGAACCTGATCCACACCCCCACCGGGTGCTCCTTCGCGCCGCGGTGCCCCCTGGTCAGCGACGCCTGCCTGCACGGGGAACCGGAGCTCTGGCCGGTCGCCGGCAGCGGGGGGAGCAGCGACATGGAGCACAAGGCCGCCTGCATCAAGACCGACTCCCTCGGCACCGAGGTGGACGTCCACGAAATCTTCCGGGCCCCGGCCGTCCCGGTCTCGCGCTTTGACTCGATCCCCCGCGAGGAACGCAAGACCGTCCTGGAACTCAAGGACGTCAAGAAGCATTTCCCGCTGATGAAGGGCGCGCTGATCAAGAGGCGGATCGGCACGGTGAAGGCCGTCGACGGCCTGAGCTTCGACATCCGCGAGGGCGAGTGCTTCTCGATCGTCGGCGAATCAGGCTGCGGAAAGACCACCACGCTCCTGGAAATCATGGAGTTCCACAAGAACCAGGACGGCGAGGTGACCATCGGCGGACTGAGCAACAAAGCCGCCTCCGACGCCAGCACCAAGGCCGCCATGCGCAAGGAACTCCAGATGGTGTTCCAGGACCCCACGGGCGCCCTGGACCCGCGCTTCACCGTGTATGAGGTCCTGGCCGAACCGCTGGTCAACGCCGGGATGGCCAAGCAGGACATCCGGAAGCGCATCCTCGAACTGATGGAGCTCGTGGGGCTCCAGCCGGACCACGTCAACCGCTTCCCCAACCAGTTCTCCGGCGGCCAGCGGCAGCGCGTAGGCATCGCCCGCGCCCTCGCCGTGAACCCCAAGCTGGTGGTCCTGGACGAGCCCGTCTCTGCCCTGGACGTGTCCGTGCAGGCCGGCGTGATCAACCTCCTGGACCAGCTCCGCGCCGAACTCGGGCTGAGCTACCTGATGGTGGCCCACGACCTGTCTGTGGTGCGCCACATCTCTAACCGCGTGGCGGTCATGTACCTGGGCAAAATCGTGGAGGTCGGGGACGTGGACAGCGTCTTCGACAACCCGCGCCACCCGTACACCCGCGCCCTGCTGTCAGCGATCCCCGTCCCGGACCCGCAGCTGGAGCGCACCCGCGAACGCATCATCCTGCAGGGCGACCTGCCCTCGCCGCTGGACGCGATCAAGGGCTGCAACTTCGCCTCGCGCTGCCCGGTATTTGCCGCGCTGCCTGCCGCGAAGCAGGAGAAGTGCCTCACCATCGAGCCGCGCCTGGAAACGGCCGCGGCGCCGCAGCCGGACCACGGCGCGGATTCGGCCGCGGCAGTGCCCGCAGCCCCCACAGACCAGCAATTCGCCTGCTTCTACCCGGACGGCGGACTGGACGCGGACATGCTCGTGCTCCACCAAACCAACTGACCTACCAGTCACACGCATCACAACTCGCAGCAAGAAATGAAGGGAACACCATGAAGAATCTGACCAGGATCGGCGGGGTTACCGCCGTCGTGGCAGCGCTCGCGCTGACCGCTTGCGGGGCCGGGGGTGCGACCACCTCGGCGGAGAGCGCCAAGGCCCAAGACGCCTCTGGCGATATCAGCAAGCTCATCAGCGTCAACGCCAAGAAGCTTAGCGAGTTGCAGCAGGGCGGCACGGTGACGTTGCCCTTGGGAAACATCGGACCGGACTTCAATGGCTTCTCCAACACGGGCAATTCAGCGGACAACACTGAAATGCACTACCCGATTGATGAAGCGGGGTATGTAGGATGCTGGAAGCTCGATTTCGACGGCACCGCCAACCTCAATAAGAACTTCTGCGAAGACTTCAAGAGTGAGGTCAAGGACGGCAAGCAGACCATCACCATCAAGATCAACCCGAAGGCTGCCTACAACGACGGCACTCCGATCAACGCCGCGACCTTCGAAAACACGTGGAAGATGCTCAACGGTCAGAACAAGGAGATCGACATCGTCTCGTCCGGCGCCTACGAGTTCATCGACTCAGTCAAGGCCGGTAGTAGCGACAAGGAAGTCATAGTCACCACCACCCAGCCGGTGTACCCGCTGCGGGACATGTTCGGTGGATTCATCCCCCAGGCCGTCAACACCCCGGAAATCTTCAACACCGGATTCACCGGCGAGATGCACCCCGAGTGGATGGCCGGCCCGTTCAAGGTCGACAAGTATGACACTGCAGCGAAAACCGTTGCCCTTGTTCCGAACGACAAGTGGTGGGGGGAGAAACCGGTTCTCGACAAGGTGATCTTCCGCCAGCTGGAGAGCAGCGCCGAGATAGCAGCCTTCAAGAACGGCGAGATCGACCTGGCCGACGGCCGCACGCTAACGAGGTACAAGCAGCTTGAAGGTACCAAGAACTCCGACGTCCGCCGGGGCCAGCGCCTCTTCGCAGGTGGGCTGAACCTCAACGCCCAGAAGGCGCCGCTGACCGATGTGGCACTCCGCAAGGCGATCTTCACGGCCGTCGACCGTCCGGCTATCCGCGGCGTTCGATTTGCTGGCCTGAACTGGGAGGAGAATAGCTCCGGATCGATGATGCTGATGCCATTCTCCAAGTACTACCAGGACAATTATCCGGTCAAGGAAACCGGCGCTGACGCCGCCAAGAAGGTCCTGACCGAGGCCGGCTACACGGCCAACGACAAGGGCACTATGGAGAAGGACGGCGTGCCGGCCTCGTTCAAGATCACCAACTTCGGTGACGACCCCACCAGCCTCGCCACCGTACAAACCCTGCAGAAACAGCTCCAGGCCGCCGGCATGGAGGTCGGCATCGAACAGCGCGGCGACGCAGACTTCGGCAAAGTAGTTGGCAGCCGTGACTTTCAGCTCACCATCAGCGGCTACACCGTCGGATCCGACGCCACCGCTGCCGTCAAGCAGTACTACGACTCCAAGACCAACGAAAACGAGCTGGGCGACAACGACTTGGACAAGGCAATCAAGGACCTCGCCTCGATTGAAGATGATGCCCAGCGCAACAAGGCCGCCATGGATGTTGAAAAGAAGCACGTGGAGAACTACTTCTCCATGGGCGTTGTGATGAACGGTCCGCAGGTCTACTTCGCGCGCACCGGTCTGGCCAACTACGGTGCAGCCCTGTTCCAGACCCCGGACTGGAGCGTTGTGGGCTGGGAAAAGAAGTAAACCCTTCCCGCCCGTAACGCGGTTTATGTAATACGGCCTCCGAGACGGGCCGGCATCCCCTGGGTACTCCGGACGGGTGCCGGCTCCTCGCCGTCCCGTCCAGGGATTCGGGGGGCGTGCGGGGGTAGCGTTGGAGCCATGACAACAGACCCCCTCCGGCCCATCCGCACCGCCGTCGCGGGCTTCGGTCTCTCCGGCAGCGTCTTCCACGCGCCGCTGATCGCGGCGAACCCCGCCTTCTCCCTTGACGTCATCTCCACCTCTGACGCCGGCCGGCAGGCCGCAGCCTCCGCCGCCTACCCGGGAGCCAGAACCGTGGACACCCCCGCGGCCATCCTCGAGCGTGCGGGCGAGCTGGACCTGCTGGTGCTGGGCACGCCCCCGGCCACGCACTATCCGCTCGCGAAGGCCGCGCTGGAAGCCGGGCTCGACGTCGTCGTGGACAAACCCTTCGCGGTGCACAGCGCCGAGGGCGAGGAGCTGATCGCCCTCGCCGGGCGGCTGGGCCGGGTCCTCACGGTCTTCCAGAACCGGCGCTGGGACGGGGACTTCCTCACCGTTCGGGCCCTGCTGGACTGCGGCGCACTCGGCACCGTCTCGCGGTTTGAATCTCGCTTCGAGCGGTGGTCGCCCGGGGTCGCCAAAGCCTGGAAGGCCTCCGCGACGGCGGACGACGGCGGCGGCGTACTGTTCGACCTCGGCACCCATCTGCTGGACCAGGCCCTCGAGCTCTTCGGCCCGGCCACGGTGACCCACGCGGAACTGCAGGCGAGGCGGCCGGGGGAGAAGGTCGACGACGACGTCTTCCTGGCCCTCCGGCATGATTCCGGGGTCACCAGCCACCTGTGGATGAACATGCTCTGCGCCCAGCAGGGCCCGCGCTACAGGCTGCTGGGCAGCGGGGGCGGCTTCACCAAACACGGCGTGGACCCGCAGGAACCCTTCATCGTCGCCGGCGGGAGCCCGTCGGATCCGGACTACGGCATCGAGGACCGCGAATGGACGGGCATGCTGGGCCGCGACGGGCACCTGGACCGGCTGCCCACCGAACGCGGCGCCTACCCGGAGTTTTACCGGCTCCTGGCGGACAAGCTCACCGACGGCGGCGCGGCCTCCGCGCTGCCCCTCCCGGTTGACCCCGCGGGCCCGGTGGAAGTGCTGCGGCTGATCGAACAGGCCCGGGCGCTGGCTTAAAAAGCAATCGGCTGCTCCGTAACTGCCGTTCTGAGGGTTCAGAAGGGCAGTTACGGAGCAGCCGATGCTGACTGGCTGCGCGGAGGCCGGCTGGTTACGCGGAGACCAGCTCGTGCCAGTCGGCGACCAGGGGCAGGTTGTGCGCCTCGGACACCGAGCGGTGCGCAACCTTGCCGCCGGCGATGTTCAGGCCGGCGGCCAGGGAGGCGTCGCGCTCGAACGCGGCCTTGACGCCCAGGTTCGCCAGCGCGACGGCGTAGCGCAGGGTGACGTTGGTCAGCGCGTAAGTGGAGGTGTTCGGGACAGCGCCCGGCATGTTGGCAACGCAGTAGAAGATCGTGTTGTGGACCTTGTACGTCGGTTCCTGGTGCGTGGTGGGGTGGGTGTCCTCGAAGCAGCCGCCCTGGTCCACTGCGATGTCCACCAGCACGGAGCCGGGCTTCATCCGGGAGACGAGTTCGTTGGTGACCAGCTTGGGTGCCTTGGCGCCCGGGATCAGCACGGAGCCGATGACGAGGTCGGCGTCGACCACGGACTTCTCGATCTCGTAGGCGTTGGAGGCAACCGTCTTGAGCCGGCCCTGGTACTGGGCATCCAGTTCGCGCAGGCGGTTGATGTTGATGTCCAGGATGGTGACGTCCGCGCCGAGGCCCAGCGCCATCGCGGCGGCGTTGGTTCCGGCGACGCCGGCGCCGAGGACGACCACCTTGGCCGGGCGGACACCGGGAACGCCGCCGAGCAGCACACCCTTGCCGCCGGCCGGAGCCATCAGCGAGGTGGCGCCCACCTGGACGGACAGGCGGCCGGCAACCTCGGACATCGGGGCCAGCAGCGGCAGCGTGCGGCCTTCCTGGACGGTCTCGTAGGCGATGGCGGTGACGCCGCTGTTGATGAGCTGCTGCGTCAGTTCCGGCTCGGCGGCCAGGTGCAGGTAGGTGAAGAGGATCAGGCCCTTGCGGAAGCGGTGGTACTCGGCCTTTACCGGTTCCTTGACCTTCATGACCATGTCGGCGCGCGCCCACACGTCATCGGCGTCGGCCACGATCTCGGCGCCGGCGATCGCGTATTCCTCGTCCGTGATGCCCGAGCCCAGGCCTGCGCCACGCTCCACCAGGACCGAGTGGCCGTGGGTGCGGAACTCGTGGACGCCAGCAGCAGTGATGGCGACGCGGAATTCGTTGTTCTTGATTTCTTTGGGTACACCGATGATCATTTTTGGGCTCCAGTGCTGGTGGCCTTGTGGGCCGGGGTGTGTGGGATGTCGTAATTCCAGAATAAATCCCGCTGTGAGGCAGGCGACAGGTCCGGGCAGCCGTCGTTCGGGGCGTTCCCCGGAATTCCGCGGATCTTGAAAACCTCGAATAGACATTTGTCGACCCGCCGAGCGTCAGGTGTCGCCTCGTGTCCGTCCGGCAGTAGTCTGGCAGCATGCAGCAGCAGGACGTGGAACAGCTCGTGGAGCGGGTGGCCCTAAAACTGGGCCGGGGCCTCTCCCTCGAAGACCTGGACGGGCTCCTGCTCGCCTACAGCTCCAACCAGTCGCACGCGGATCGGGTCCGGGTGAACTTCCTCCTCAGCAAGCGGGTCCCGGTGGACGTGAGCGCCTGGCAGCTCTCGCACGGGATCGCGACGGCGGTGCGCCCGGTCGTCGTGCCGGCGAACGAGGAGCTGGGCATGCTGGGCCGGGTTTGCGTACCGCTGATGGTGCGCGGATTCCGGGTGGGGTACCTGTGGGTGCAGCTGGACACCGAAGAGCCCAGTGCGACGTCCGTGCTCGCGCAGTTGCCGGAGGTGGCCGGCGAACTGGAGCAGCTCTCCGCGCTGTTGCTGGATTCCAACACCGCCGAATCGGAGTTCCGGCGCCGCCGCGAGCAGGAATTCCTGGCCGCTTGCCGCGGCGAGCCCAACGCCGTGGCGGCCGTGGCCGGCTGGAAGGAAGTGCAGGGGCGCGGGCCCTGGCAGCTGGTGACCGTACTCGACGCCGACGGCTGGGCCGAGGACTCGGACCCGATCGCCGCCACCCTGATCCACCGCTCCGCCGCGCTGCAGGCGACCATCGGCGTGGACGCCGCCTTGTTCAGCGCCGGCACCGAGACTCACGCCGTGGTGCTGTTCCGGGAATCCACGGGCCGGGCGAACCACGCCCAGGTCCTGGTCCACTACCAGCTGGAACTGGCCAAGCGCTCCGGCCGCCCCGTCCGGCGGATCATCCTCGGCACCAGCGAGGGCTTCGCGAAACCGCGGGAACTCGCGGAAGCCTACCGGCAGTCCCGGCAGGCGGCGCAGGCCGCGGCGGTGGATCCGCAGCTGGGCGAACTCGTTGACTCCCGCGCCACCGGCCCGTACCAGCTGCTGGCCTCCGCCGGCGGCGGCGCCGGGGCCTGGGCGGACTCCGGCTCGGTCTATTTCCGGATCCTGGAGGACCAGGATCGGAACGGTGAGCTGCTGCCCGTGCTTGAGCTGTTCTACGACAATGACGGCTCGGTCCAGGAAGTAGCGAACAAACTGCATCTGCACCGCAGCAGCATCTATAACCGGCTCGGCCGGATCCGCCAGCTCCTGGGCGTCGACCCGCTCAAGGGAATGGTCCGGCTGGAACTCCATGCGGCGCTGAAGGCGCGGCGCTGGGCGGCCCGCCCCAGGATCTAGCTTCGTCCCGCAGCCGGGGGATCAGCTGCCGTGGCCGTCCCGTTTGGGGCTGTCGGCGTCGAAGGCCAGGCCAGGGGCCGACTCGCGGGCCTCGTCGGTGTCGTCGCGGGCGGCGTCCCGGCGCGCTGTTTCCCGCGCTACCTCTCGCGCTACCTCTCGCCTGCGGCGCGAAATCCTGCTATCAAACCACAGCGACACGGCCACGAACGCGACGCAACTGGACATGAAGGTGGCTGTGTTGTTCAGCCCCATGGCGGTTCCGAGGATGCCGGTGAGCACCATGGCGGCTATGCCAGCCACGATGTGCCACCCTCTGAACTTACCCACGTTTCAAGCGTAACCCCGGCCTTCTCCGCGTTCCCGCGCATGGCCAAGATCGTTGCTTGATCCTTATCACGCCTTCACGAAGCATCGGCGGCGCCGTCATGCTCGGGCGCCGACACTCCGTCGGACGTACTGTTCTTCTTCTGCGTTTCGAGCCAGGCCATGATGTCCGCCAGCCTGATCCGCCGGTGCGTTCCCCGGTACTCCACCGGGATCTCACCCCGGTCCGTCATGTTCCGCAGGTAGGTGTGCGAGATGCCTGCCAGCTCCGCGGCCCTCGAAGTGGTGAGCATTTCCTCGACACTGCTGACCGTGACGGACTCGCCCCTGCTGAACCTGTCCAGCAGATCGACGACGCCGTCCCGCGCCGCCGGCGGCAGCCGGTGCACGGTGCCGTCCACGAACACCGTGATGTCGTGGCTGCCGTTCAGGGCGTACTTGAGTTTCTGCGCGTCCTCGGCCGGAAGGCCGGCCGTTACCCGGGGAGCTATCTGTGCCATGGACTGCATCCTAGCGCCCCGGGTTGAGCTGCACCGCCTCTGCCGGGCTCCGGCGTTACAGCCCGAGCTCCTCCAGCACCGGCAGCTTCTCCCGGACCCACGCGCGCGCCTCCGTGGCGCTCGGGGCGGAGAGAGCCAGCTTGGCCAGCCCCTGCGCTTCGGCGAGGGTGACGGTTTTGAGCACGGCGGCCACGGCCGCGAGCGACCGCGCAGTCATGGACAGCGTGGTCACGCCGAGCCCGGTCAGGACGACGGCGAGGGCCGGGTCCGCCGCGGCCTCGCCGCAGACACCGACCGGCTTGTTGTGGCCTTCGGCTGCGGAGCCCTCGACTGTCAGGCCCACGAGCCGGAGAACGGCGGGCTGCCATGGCGTGTTCAGCGCCGCCAGCGGGCCGAGTTGGCGGTCCGCGGCCATGGCGTACTGGGTGAGGTCGTTGGTTCCCAGGCTCGCGAAGCCCACCTCCCGGAGGATCGCCTCGGCGGTGAGGGCCGCGGAGGGGACCTCCACCATGACGCCGGGGGCCTTGATCCCGGCAGCGCCGCACATGGTGGCGAACCGGGCGGCCTCTTCGGCCGTCGAGATCATCGGTGCCATGACCCAGACGTCCGCCTCGGATTCCTGCTCGGCCCGGGCGATTGCCTGCAGCTGGCGTTCCAGCACGCCGGGCGTGGTGAAGTCCGTCCGGTAACCGCGGACTCCGAGGGCGGGGTTGGGCTCGGTGGCGTCGGTCAGGAAGGGCAGGGGTTTGTCCGCGCCGGCGTCCAGTGTCCGCAGGACCACTTTCTTGCCCGGGAAGGCGTCGAAGACGCCTTTGTAGGCCGCGGCCTGCTCGTCCACGGTGGGCTCCGTGTCGCGTTCCAGGAAGCAGAACTCGGTCCGGAACAGGCCCACGCCCTGCGCATTGAGCTTGGCGGCGGCCATGGCATCCTTGGCCCCGCCGACGTTGGCCAGGAGCGGTACGAGGTGGCCGTCCGCCGTCGTGCCTATGCCGTCGAACTCGGCCAGCAGCGAGGCGGTGGCGGCCCAGCTGGCCGCCGCGGCGCGCTGGGATTCGTCCGGGTCCGCAGTGATGAGGCCGGCGGCCCCGTCGACGTAGACTTCGGTGCCGTCCGGGAGCTGGTCGACCCCGGCGGCGGCCACAACGGCGGGCAGGCCTAGCGAGCGGGCAATGATGGCCGTGTGGGACTGCGGGCCGCCGCCGGCCGTGAGCAGCGCCAGGACCTTCTCGGGATCCAGGGTGGCGGTGTCCGCGGGGGCGAGGTCCTCGGCGATGAGGATGAACGGAGTGGGGGAGGTGGGGATTCCGGGGGCGGGCACGCCGCGGAGTTCGGCCACGATCCGGGCGCGGACGTCCAGGACGTCGGTGGCGCGTTCGGCCATGTAGCCGCCCAGATTGTGCAGCATTTCTGAGACCGAGGCGCCGGCCTCCCAGATGGCCCGCTGGCCGGAGGTGCCGCGGCCGATCAGCTTGGCGGCGCTTTTCAGGAGCATGGTGTCCGTGGCCATCAGGGCGGTGGCCTCCAGGACCGCCTTCCCGTCGCCGCTGACCGTCTCGGACCGGGCCTTGAGCTCGTCGTGGACCGCCTTGGCGGCCGTCTTGAGCGCCGCCGAGGCCTCGTCCGGCGTGACGCCCGCCGGCAGTTGCTCGCCGGCCGGGGGTTCGCTGATCGGTTTGGGCATCTGACGGATGGTACCGATGATGCGGCCGGGGCTGACGCCTACTCCTGGGAAGTTCTGCACTGAAGGTCCTCATTCTCTGCCGTGGCCGGAAGCCGGTTCAGGTGCCGCCGCTGATCCGCTGGATCCTTTATGCGGGCGGGTGACGGCTACGTCAGCCGGCGGATCGCGGTACCTGAAAAAATTGTATGTGATGCACTTCATATAGCGTTGCTATAGGTGCTAGGGTAGCGGTTATGAGTTTCGATGGCCAGCTTCCGCCAAAAACGCGACTGCTCCGTGCAGCCGCCGAGCTGCTGGCCAACTCAGCCGGAGCGGCGGTCTCCACCCGCCAGATCACCAAGCTGGCGGGGGTGACAGCCCCCACCCTTTACCACCACTTCGGTGACAAGGAAGGGCTGTTTGACGCCGTCGTCGCGGCCGGTTTTGAAGAGTATGTGGCGGACGAACGCGATTTCGCGCCGTCCGGGCATCCGCTGGAAGATATCCGGCGGATGTGGGACAAGCACGTGAAGTTCGGGCTTAAGCAGCCGGAACTGTACTTGGTCATGTTCGGCAATATCCGCCCTGAGAGCCGTCCGGCCATCGTCGCCGATGCGGAGGCCCTGATGGAGGAGCTGCTGAACAAGGCCGCCGTCACGGGCCAGCTCAATGTCCCGCCCCGGGAAGCGGCCCGGAGCATCCTGGCGGCCAACGTGGGCGTGACGCTCATGTTGATCGCCGAAAAAGCCCCCGAGCGGAATCTTGAGCTTTCCGCCATGACCCGCGACGCCATGATCTTTGCCGTTTCCACGGACCAGGCCGGGACCGCCGGGACTGAAGATTCCGGAAAATCCTCAGTGGTCGTGGCGGCCATCGCATTGAACGCGGCCCTCCAGGCGTCGCACTCGGACCAGCTCTCCAGCTCTGAACTCAAGCTGTTCCTCGAATGGCTCCACCGAATCTCCACCAGCTCCACCAGCTAGCTCGTCGAAATTATCGGACCATCCTGCGGTGCAGCAGGAATCACGGTTAGGAAATCACATGGCAACAGAGACAGTTGCAAAACCCCGCACCAGCATGCGGGTTGGCGTCCAGAAGTTCGGGACGTTCCTGTCCGGAATGATCATGCCCAACATCGGCGCCTTCATCGCCTGGGGCCTCATCACGGCGCTCTTCATCGAGAAGGGCTGGATTCCGGTCCCGCAGCTCGGTGGCTTCGGCACGGACGCGGAGGGAGTGCCGAATACGGGCCTTGTGGGTCCCATGATCACCTACCTGCTGCCTCTCCTGATTGCCTACACCGGCGGCCGGATGGTCTATGACGTCCGCGGCGGCGTAGTTGGCGCCATCGGCACCATGGGCGTGATCGTCGGTGCCGGCATTCCGATGTTCATTGGTGCCATGATCATGGGCCCCCTCGGCGGCTGGACCATGAAGAAGATCGACTCGATCTGGGACGGGAAGATCCGGCCCGGCTTTGAGATGCTGGTGAACAACTTCTCCGCCGGGATCTGGGGCGCGCTGCTGGCCATGCTCGGCTTCTACGGAATCTCCCCGCTGGTCACCGCCTTCAGCACGGCCGCTGGCAACGGCGTCCAGTTCCTGGTCAATAACGGCCTGCTGCCCCTGACCAGCATTTTCATCGAGCCCGCCAAGGTCCTGTTCCTCAACAACGCCATCAACCATGGCGTGCTGACTCCGTTGGGCATCCAGCAGTCACTTGAACAGGGCAAGTCCATCCTGTTCCTGCTGGAGGCCAATCCCGGCCCGGGCCTCGGCATCCTGCTCGCGTACATGTTCTTCGGCAAGGGCCTGGCCAAGGCGTCGGCGCCCGGCGCGGCAATCATCCACTTCTTCGGCGGCATCCACGAGATCTACTTCCCGTACGTGCTGATGAAGCCGATCCTCATCCTCGCCGCGATCGGCGGCGGCATGACCGGGATCGCGACGCTGGCCATCACCAACTCCGGCCTCGTAGCGCCTGCGGCGCCAGGGTCCATCATCGCGGTGGTCGCCCAGACCGCCCGTGACAGCTACTTCGGCGTGATCCTTTCGGTGCTGCTCGCCACCACCGTCTCCTTCCTGATCGCTTCGGTCATCCTGAGGTCCAGCAAGACTCCCGAGGGTGAAGCCGAGGAAGACGGCCTCAGCGCCGCCACTTCGAAAATGGAGGCCATGAAGGGCAAGAAGAGTTCTGTCTCCTCCCTCCTCACCGGTGGCAGTGCGGGCGGCGGCGGCGTAGCAGTGCTCTCCGGCCCGGTCAGCAACATCGTCTTTGCCTGCGACGCCGGCATGGGGTCCAGCGCGATGGGCGCCTCGGTACTGCGGAACAAGATCAGGGCCGCCGGTTTCCCGGACGTCAAGGTCACCAATTCCGCGATTGCCAACCTCAGCGACACCTACGACATCGTCATCACGCACCAGGACCTGACCGAGCGGGCCATGCCCGCGACCGGCAGCGCAGTGCACGTGTCCGTGGACAACTTCATGAACAGCCCGCGCTACGACGAGATCGTTGAGCTGGTCAAGGGCAGCAACTCGGACGCGTCGGCGGACCAGGGTGCGCCCGGCGCAGCCGCCCCGGCCGCAGGCGCCGTAGCAGGCGCTGCCGGAGACACCATTTCGGACACCGACCTGGAAGGGGCCGGTCCCGCCGGCATCCTGGTGGCCGACAGTGTTGTCCTCAACGGCAAGGCAACCACCCGCGACGCCGCGATAGACGAAGCCGGCAGGCTCCTGCTGGCCCGCGGCGCCGTCGATACCGGCTACCTGGACGCCATGCACGAACGCGAGGAATCCGTGTCCACGTACATGGGCAGCTTCCTCGCCATCCCGCACGGCACCAACGCCGCCAAGGACCACATCATGAAGTCCGCGGTTTCCGTAGTCCGCTACCCGGACGGCATCGACTGGAACGGCAAAGAGGTGAAGTTCGTCGTCGGCGTCGCAGGCATCAACAACGAGCACCTGCACATCCTGTCCTCGATCGCGAAGGTCTTCACCAACAAGGCGCAGGTGGCGCAGCTTGAGTCCGCCACCACGGTCGAGGAAGTCCTGGACCTGTTCGGAAAGGTCAATTCCTAGTGAAGGCTGTTCATTTCGGAGCCGGAAACATCGGGCGCGGATTCGTGGGCCTGCTGCTGCACGAGGCAGGGTACGAGGTGGTGTTCGCGGATGTCGCGGACGCCCTGATCACCCAGCTGGCCGCCGCGGACAGCTACCAGGTCCACGAGGTGGGGGAACACCCCACCGTCCGCACCGTGGGCAACTTCCGCGCGCTGAACTCCGGCAGCGAGGAAGCGGACGTCATCGCGGAGATCGCGACGGCGGACATCGTCACCACGGCGGTGGGGCCGCACATCCTCAAGTTCGTGGCGCCCGTGATCGCCAGGGGAATCGCCGCGCGGCCGGCAGGACTGGCTCCGCTGCAGGTGATGGCGTGTGAAAACGCCATCAACGCCACGGACATCCTCAAGTCCGAGATCTCCCAGCAGTGGGATCCGGCTGCCGGCTCCCTTGAGGCTGTCGCCGTGTTCGCGAACACGGCGGTGGACCGGATCGTGCCCAACCAGGAGGCCGGACAGGGCCTGGACGTCACCGTGGAGACGTTCTACGAATGGGTCATCGACCGGACCCCGTTTGCGGGCAGCGAGCCGGTGATTCCGGGTGCGACGTTCGTGGACAACCTGGGGCCGTACATCGAGCGGAAGCTGTTCACCGTGAACACCGGGCACGCCTCGGCCGCGTACTTCGGCTTCGAGGCCGGGGTGGAGAAGATTTCCGAGGCCATGGCCGATCAGGACGTGGCGGCGGATGTGCGCGCCGTCCTGGACGAGACCAAGGAGCTGCTGGTGGCCAAGCACGGCTTCAACCGGGACGAGCAGGAAGCCTACGTCCAGAAGATCCTGGGCCGCTTCACCAACCCGCACCTGCCGGACACCGTGAACCGCGTGGGCCGCGCGCCCTTGCGCAAGCTCAGCCGGCACGAACGCTTCATCGGACCGGCTGCGGAGCTGGCCGAACGCGGAATCGTCCCCGAGGCCCTGCTCGGTGCGATCGCCGCGGCCCTGCGCTTCAACGACCCGGCCGACGCCGAGGCCGTGGAGCTCGCGAAAATCCTCGCCGCCTCCACCCCGGAGGAGGCGACGGAGCAGGTCACCGGGCTGTCCCCGGACCATCCGCTGTTTCCGGCCGTGGCAGCCGTGGTGGAGGAAGCCAAGGCAAACGCCTAGGCCTGCCCGGAACACCGGACCAGACGCCGACGCCGGAACCCTGACGGGTCCCGGCGTCGGCGTTTCTGCGCCGTCCGTCGACGGCAGAAGCGGCGGCGGCGCTAACCGGCCGCGGCGGTTTCGGCGTCTGACATGGCCTTCCATTCCGCGACGCGCGCCTGGTGCACCGGGGAGCGGCGGACCACGGCGTACGCTACGCCCAGGACGGCAAACCAGACCGGGGTGACCAGCAGGGCCGTCAGCGTGTTCGGCTGTGTGGTCAGGGCCCAGACCAGGAATGCGACGAACGCGAAGACCACCCACACCATGGGGATGCCGCCGGGCATCTTGAACGGCGACGCCGCGTGCAGCTCCGGGCGGCGCTTCCGGAACACGAGGTAGCTGGCCAGGACGATGCTCCAGACGAACATGAAGCAGACCGCGGAGACGGTGGTGACCATGTCGAACGCCTCGCCGACGTCCTTGCCGGCGTAGAGCAGCGCGACACCCGCGAGCAGCAGCACCCGGGAGAGGAGCAGCGCGTTCTGCGGGACCTTGCGGCGGGAGAGGCGGCCGAAGAGCCTGGGGGCGTCGCCGTCGCTGGCCAGGCCGAACACCATCCGCGACGTGGAATAGATGCCGGAGTTCGCGGAGGACATGGCCGAGGTCAGCACCACGAGGTTAACCACGGTGGCCGCAATGCCCAGCCCGGCCAGGGAGAACATCGCGATGAACGGGCTCTGGCCGGCCTTGAACTCGGTCCACGGGGTCACGGACATCAGGATGATCAGGGCGCCGACGTAGAACAGCATGACGCGCAACGGGATGGCGTTGATGGCGCGGGGCAGGTTGTGCTCCGGGTTCTTGGTCTCGGCCGCGGCGGTGCCCGCGAGTTCGATGCCCACGAACGCGAAGACGGCGATCTGGAAACCGGCCACGAAGCCCATGAATTCCTTGGGGAAGAAGCCGCCGTGGCTCCACAGATTGGTGAAGGTGGCGGTGCCGGCGTTGGACTGGAACCCGGTGAAGATCATCACCAGGCCCACCACGATCAGCGCCACGACGGCCACGATCTTGATGAGCGCGAACCAGAACTCGGTCTCGCCGAAGGCCTTCACGGTGGGCAGGTTCAGCAGGAGCAGGATGATGATGGTGGCAACGCCCGGAACCCAAAGCTGGATGCCCGGCCAGAGCTGCTCTGCGTAGCCCGCGATCGCGATCACGTCGGCCACGCCGGTGACCACCCAGCAGAACCAGTACGTCCAGCCCGTGAAGAATCCAGCCCAGGGGCCCAGGAGGTCGCCGGCGAAGTCGCTGAAGGACTTGTAGTTCAGGTTGGACAGCAGCAGCTGGCCCATGGCCCGCATGACGAAGAACAGCATGAAGCCGATGATCATGTACACGAATATCACGGACGGCCCGGCCACCGAAATCGTCTTGCCGGCGCCGCCCCACCCGCCATGGCAGGCTGGGGGGGTGACTTCAAATTCGAGTGACCAGCCTGCCCTGCTAGCATTCGGCCCGCTGGTGGACGCCGGCGGCGGGACGTTCCGCCTGCGCACCGCGGAGCGGGAGGACCTGCCGGCCGTTCTCCGGCTGCTGGCCGATGACCGCTTGGGGTCGGGCCGCGAGGACCCCTCGGATCTGACCCCGTACCTGGCCGCGTTCGAGGCGATCGACGCCGATCCGGCCCATCTGCTGATGGCGGGGGAGTGGACTCCCGGCGACGGGACCGGAAGTCGCGTGGCCGCCACGTTCCAGCTCAGCTTCCTGCCGGGACTGTCCCGGCGGGGCTCGTGGCGCGCCCAGCTGGAAGCCGTCCGGGTCGCGCAGGAGCTGCGCAGCCACGGGGTGGGCGCAGCGATGGTGCAGTGGGCCATCGACGAGTCCCGGCGCCGGGGCTGTTCCCTGATGCAGCTCACCACGGACAAATCCCGCACGGGCGCCCACCGGTTCTACGAGCGGCTGGGCTTCTCGGCGAGCCATGAGGGGATGAAGCTGGCCCTCTGAAGACCTTGCGCCCCGCCCCGCCCCGGCCCTTGGAGCGTGGCGGCGCGGCCGCTAGGCTACCGACCCATGGACCCAGACGAAACGGACGACGCCGGGCTGCTGGCCCTCGCGCAGGATTTCCGCGAGGCGCTCCGCCACAGCATCTACCTGGTCCGGCGCCTCGACGCCGACGGGGAACTCAGCGCCGCCCAGCTAAGCACGCTCAAGATGCTCGAGGCCGACGGCGCCCGGGTGGGTGAAATTGCCCGGAACCTCGGTGTGAAGGTCCCCAGCGCCACCGAGCAGATCATCAAACTCGAACGCGCCGGCCTGGTCCGGCGGGATCCGGACCCAGACGATTCCCGCGGGGTCCGGGTGCGGCTCACGGCGCCGGGCCGGGCCGCCGTCGCCTCCGCCAATGCCCGCCGCAACGCCATCATGGCCGCCATCCTTGGGTCCCTCCCGGCGGGAGACCGGGCGGCCCTGGCGTCCGCCCTGCCGGTGATCGGAAAGATCAACGAGACACTGCAGTCCCCGGGGATCCTTCCGCCCGCCCGGCCGGGTACTCCACCTCGGTGAGGCGGGCCGGGTCAGGACTTGGCGGGCTCCTTCGCGGACTCCTTGGCAGAACCCTTGGCAGAACCCTTGGCAGAACCCTTGGGTACGAACAGGGTATCGGCCTGCTCCAGCGACATCCCGTTGGTTTCCGGCACCTTGAACATCACGAAGAAGAACGACGCCGCAGCGAACAGCGCGTACATGGCGTAGGTGAGCGGCAGGGACGCGGCGGCCATCACCGGGAAGCTCAGGGTGATGGCGAAGTTGGCGATCCACTGTGCCGCCGCGGCCAAACCCAGGGCCCGGGCGCGGATGCGGGACGGGAAGATCTCGCCCAGCAGCACCCAGACGAGCGGGCCCCAGGAGGCGCCGAAGCTGATGACGAAGACGTTGGCGGCGACCAGCGCGGCCGGACCCCAGGCACCGGGCAGCGAGATCGCGTCGCCGGACCCGGTAGCCGAGCTGAAGGCCAGGGCCATGGTGCCGAGCGAGACGGCCATGCCGATGGAGCCTGCCAGCATGATGGGACGGCGCCCGATCCGGTCCACCAGGGCGATCGCCACGAGCGTCACCAGGATGTTGGTGATGGCGGTGGCCACGGAGATGGTGAGCGAATCCTTTTCCTGGAAGCCCACAGCCTTCCACAGCGTCGTGGAGTAGTAGAAGATCACGTTGATGCCGACGAACTGCTGCAGCACGGACAGGATGATGCCGATCCAGACCACCGGCTGCAGCCCGAATGCCTTGCCGCGCAGGGATCCCTTCTGGCCGGCGAGCTTGTCCTCGTCGATTGCCTTCTTGATGTCGCGCAGGTGGCGGTCCGAGTCGTCGTTCGGGGCGATCGACTTGAAGACCTTGAGGGCCTCCTCGTCCTTGCCCTTGAACACCAGGAACCGCGGAGATTCGGGCAGGGTGAAGGCGATCCAGCCGTAGACCACGGCCGGAAGGGCGGCGGCCATGAACATCCAGCGCCACGCTTCCAGCCCGAACCACAGGGCCTGGTCCGCGCCGCCGGCCGAGTTTGCGAACAGGGCGTCGGAGAGCAGGGCGGCGAAGATGCCGGTGGTGATCGCCAGCTGCTGCAGCGAGGCCAGGCGGCCACGGACGTGGCGGGGGGAGATTTCGGAGATGTAGGCCGGAGCGATCACCGAGGCCAGGCCGATGCCGAGCCCGCCCACCAGGCGCCAGAAGATCAGGTCCCAGACGCCGAACGCGAAGCCGGTGCCGATGGCGCTGACGAGGAACAGCAGTGCGCCGATCTTCATCGCGGGGATGCGTCCGTAACGGTCGGCGATCTTGCCGGCCAGGTAGGCGCCTGCCGCGCAGCCGAGGAGGGCCACGGCGACGGCGAAGCCGGTCACGGCCTCGCTCAGCGCGAACTCCTCCTTGATCGCGTCGACGGCGCCGTTGACGACCGAGGAGTCAAAGCCGAAGAGGAAGCCGCCGACGGCGCCCGCAACGGCGAGCCAGATCACCCGTTGGGGGATCTTGGCGGCGGTCTGGTCCTGGGTGATGGTCATACGGCTCCCTTGGCGGTTCGCGGTCCACGGCCTTCGCCGCAACTACCCAGTCTTGCACCCGACCCGGCGTGCCGCCTGTCACAATCAGCCGAAAGTGAGACGAAACATACACTTCGCCCGTGCCGTCGGGGGTGCCTGCCGGGCCGGGACCCGAAGGCGTCACGCAGAGCAGGCTTGCGGCGTCGGGCCGGTCCGCGGGGCCCGGTTTTGCGGCAGGCGACAACGGCAGGCAGTCCAAAAGACTGCCTGCCGTGACGTGTTCCAGCCGTCGTTCCCGGCCTAAGTACTACAGCCGGCAAACGCGACTGTAGTACTAGTGGGCGGCGGCCGCGGCGCCCTCCCTGGCGGCAGCCTTCGGGTCCGTGAGCTTCTTGTTCGGCAGGGCGAAGCTGATCAGGAACGCGATGCCGGTGAGGACCGCGGCGGTGAGCATGACGGCGTCGATCGACTGGGCGAAACCCTCGGTGATGGGGCGCGTCAGGACCGGGTTGGCCTGGTGCAGCCAGCTCGTGTCATTGAGCGAGTCGTTGCCCGCGCCGTTCTTGAAGAAGGCGTAGAGCGGGGCGTTGGCGGGGTCGGCGGCCACGGCCGGGTCCTTCAGGACCGAGAGGAAGTCGGCGTTCTGCATCGCGTCCTTCATCCCGGTGGCCACCTTGTCCGCGGCCATGCTGAACAGCAGGGAGATGAACACGGCCGTGCCCACGGCGCCGCCCATGGAGCGGAAGAACGCCGCGGAGGACGTCCCCACGCCCATGTCCTTGGCGGGCACCGAGACCTGCATGGCCAGGGTGAGCGGCTGCATGCAGAAGCCCAGGCCCAGGCCGAAGAACACGGCGATGGCGCCGGGGACCCACAGCGGGGTGTCCACCCCGAGGGAGAAACCCATGACGGTGGCGGCGCCGGTCAGGATGGCGGTGCCCAGGATCGGGAAGATCCGGTACGTGCCCGACGCCGAGATGGTCCGGCCCGCGGTGATGGAACCGGTCAGGATGCCCACGGTGAACGTGATCATCATGAGGCCGGCCTCGGTGGGGGTGAGGCCCTTGACCAGCTGCAGGTACATCGGCAGCATCGCGATGGCCCCGAACATCCCGATGCCGATGATGAAGTTGAGCAGCGAGGACAGGCCGAAGGTGAGGTTCTGGAAGAGGCGGAGCGGGATCAGGGCGTAGTCGCCGGCGCGCTTCTCCGCCAGAAGGAACGCCACGACCCCCAACACGCCGAGTCCGATGCAGAGGAGGGAGCTCGCGGACGTCCAGCCCCAGCTGCGGCCCTGTTCAGCCACGAGCAGCAGCGGGACGATCGCCAGGGTGATGGCAGCGGCACCCCAGTAGTCGATTTTCTGCTTCACGTGCTTGGCCGGCAGGTGCAGGTACAGGAACACGACGGCCAGGGCGGCGAGGCCGATCGGGATGTTGATGAAGAACACCCAACGCCAGCCGTCAAAGCCCAGGATGTTGGCGGAACCGGCGAAGGCGCCGCCCACCACCGGGCCCAGCACCGAAGAGATGCCGAACACGGACATGAAGTAGCCCTGGTATTTCGCCCGGTCCTTCAGCGCAACGATGTCGCCGATGATGGTCAGGGCGAGAGCCAGCAGACCGCCGGCGCCCATGCCCTGGATGCCGCGGGCGATCGCGAGTTCGGTCATCGAGTGGACGGATCCGGCGTACAGCGAACCGGCCAGGAAGATCAGGATCGCGGCGAGGTACAGCGGGCGCCGGCCGAAGATGTCGCTCAGCTTGCCGTAGAGCGGAGTGCTCACCGTGGACGTGATGAGGTACGCCGTGGTCGCCCAGGCCTGCAGGGAGAGCCCGTCGAGGTCATTGGCGATGGTGTAGATCGAGGTGGACACGATGGTCTGGTCCAGCGAGGACAGGAACATGCCGAGCATGAGGCCCACCATGACTGTGATGGTCTGACGGTGGGTCAGCACCTCTCCGGCCGCGCGCGCGGAGCTGGTTTTGGACATGACTGCTCCAAGGGGAGTTTTAGGGTTCAAGCATGAAAGTTGCTTTCAGTAACTATCTTAGATGCCGCTTTGTTCCCGCAACCACCGTTGCGCCGAAGATGACGGCGGCTGCGTGGCCCCTCCCGGCGTCCTCAGCGTTCGATCAGGATGCCGTCCGGGTCGCACCACATCATGGCACCCGGCCGGATCGTCACGCCGTCGATCTCCAGCTCCACGTCGAGCTCACCGGCGCCGGTCTTGGCGCTTTTGCGCGGGTTGCTGCCCAGCGCCTTGACGCCGAGCGGGAGTTCCGCGATGGCGGTCCGGTCGCGGATGGCGCCGTTGATAACGACGCCGGCCCACCCGTTGGTCACGGCGCTCGCCGCGATCAAGTCCCCCATCAGCGCTGTGCGCAGCGAGCCGCCGCCGTCGACCACGAGGACGGCGCCGCCGCCCGGAGTCGCCAGGGTGGATTTCACGAGGGCGTTGTCCTCGAAGCAGCGGATGGTCCGGGCCGGTCCGCTGAAGTGCGACTGGCCGCCGAGGGACTGGAACTGCACGGCCAAGGAGCTGAGCTCCTCGCCCCGGTCATCGTAAAGGTCGGCGGTGTTGACGGCGGATGAGGCCACTGGTTCTCCCTGGCTGAAAAGTAGACGGCGGATCGTGTTCCCCACGATAGTCTGGCCCCACACAGATCATCAGACTGAGTCGTCAGTTCCGGGGAGAAACCACATGAGCTTGTCCGACCTACCGAGCGCAGCTCCGACCGCGCCGGCGCTCGCCGAACCGGAGCGCCGGGTCCGTCCGGTCTGGACCGCGGGCGTGGTTCTGGTCAACCTCGGCATCAATGCGGCGTTCTTCGGCCCGATCCAGGTGCTGCTCGGACAGCAGGCGGCGGCGTTCAGTGAAGGGGACAAGGAAGCCATCCTCGCGCTCGTGACCGGGGCCGGCGCCGCGGTATCGCTTGTGGCCAACCCCCTGTTCGGCGCCTTCAGCGACCGCACCACCTCCCGGCTGGGCCGCCGTGTGCCGTGGGTGCTGCTCGGCGCGGTCCTTGGCGCCGCAGCCCTCATCGCGTTGGCCGGGGCGCCGAACGTGGCCGTCATGACCCTGCTCTGGTGCCTCGTGCAGGCCGGCTGCAACGGCGCGTACGCCGCCATCACCGCCGCCATCCCCGACCGCGTGCCGGTCCCGCAGCGCGGCACAGTGGGCGGACTGGCCGCCATGGGCCAGACGGTCGGGATCCTCATCGGTGCGGTGATCGCGGCCGCGGTCACCGGAAACTTCGCCGCCGGATACCTGGTCTGTGCGGTGGCGCTGCTGGCCGGCGTCGTGCTGTATTTCTTCAAGAACGACGACGTCCCGCTGCCCGCGCAGGCCCGGCCCCCGTTCAGCCTGGCCGGCTTCGCCAAGGGTTTCTGGATTTCCCCGGCGCTCTACCCGGACTTCGCCTGGGCCTGGCTGACGAGGCTGCTGGTGAACATCGGCAACCACATGGTGACGCTCTACCTGCTGTTCTTCCTCAAGGACGCCGTCCACATCAAGGAAACCCAGGGCCTGGAACCCGAGTTCGGCGTCCTGATCCTCACCGGCCTGTACGCGGTGATGGTCATTGTCACGAGCGTGATCGGCGGCCCGCTGAGCGACCGGATGGGCAAGCGGAAGCCCCTGGTCATCATCTCCTCGGTCATCATCGCGGTGGCCTCGCTCATCCTGGCCTTCGCGCCGACCTGGGCCGGTGCCCTGATCGGGGCTTCCGTGCTCGGAATCGGCTTCGGCTGCTACCTGGCCGTGGACTTCGCCCTCATCACCCAGGTGCTGCCGACGGCGCTGAGTCGCGGGAAGGACCTGGGTGTCCTCAACATCGCCAATTCACTGCCGCAGGTCCTGGCCCCGCTGATTGCCTTTCCCTTCGTGACGCTCTGGGGAGGCTACGTGTCGCTGTACGTGGCGGCCGCGGTGATCGGTCTCCTGGGGGCCGTCTTTGTGGTCAAGATCAAGGGCGTCGACTGAACGCGGGCGCCCCTGCGCGCTGCCGTGGAGGCGCCGGTCCGGCTGGCCCCGGGCATGGGATGGTGCCGTATAGTGGACGGGAATTGCCGCGGCAGGCCTGTGGACGAACCCCCTCCGGCTGCCGAGAATAACCGACCCCCGGAACGGTGCTGATGCCTGAAAATCACTCAGATCTTCCACCGATGGCACCTACGCCCACCCTGCCCCGGCAGCGGCTCCGCTACACCCGGATCCTTGAAGTGGCCGCCGGATTCGCCCGGAAGGGCCTCGACTCCGTGGTCCTCTCCGAGGTCGCCGCCAAGGCCGATGTCCCGCTGGGAACCCTTTACCGCTACTTTCCTTCCGCTACCCAACTGGTCCTCGCCCTGTACCGCAAGCAGCTCGCGGAACTGCTCGCCGCCGCCGAGGGGCCCCAGCCGGGCCCGGTGCCGGACGCCCGGTCCGAAACCCGCGCCGGCACCTCCGCGGCAGGCAACGCCCCCGCCCAGGCCCTTGTCGGCGTGGCCATGGAGATTTTCCATATGCGCCTCATGCAGCCCGCCGTCGAGCAGTGCCTGAGCAAAGCGGTCTACGTGAAGGGTACGGACACCACCCGCCTGCTGCGCGAGATCGACTCCTTTGCGGAAAAGGCCGTCACCGCGGCCAGCGGGGACGCCGCCGTCTCCCGTGTGGTGCTGCTGACGGTCACCGGCCTGGTGCAGTCCGTCCGCTGCCGCCGACTGTCCCTGTTCGAGGCCGAGGGAGACCTGAAGAAGGCCTGCTCCCTGTTGTCGCGCTGCCGCCCGGCGACGTAACAGGTCTAGACCAGTAACGGCGAAAAATCTTACTTTTCGGTGACATAGCTCATGCCCCCGGCTGGAGAAACGTTTCACCCCGGGGGAGCGTGTGTCGTGCGGCACCTCGGAGCGCTCCGGCGTTGGTTACCATTGCAGAACCGGAGCGGCACCGCCGCCAGCATTTTCCGGAGCTTCGCCGCAGGCCCGCCAACCTTGGGCCCTGCCGACGTTCCGCAAGCCCATCTTGAGCATTCCGGTGCTTGAGCTTCCATGAGCCGTGCGCCCACGGTGAGCCCCCAGGAGACAACGACGTGTCCACAGAAACGATCAATCCCGCCGAGTCCACTTCCCCGGCCGAGCCGGCCACCGCGCTCAGCGACGAGGAGATCTTCGCATCCCACCAGGGCGGCAAGCTTTCGATTTCCAGCACCGTCCCGCTCGCAAACAAGCGCGACCTTTCGATCGCCTACACCCCGGGCGTCGCCCAGGTCAGCCGCGCCATCGCTGCCAACCCGGAACTGGCCAAGACCCTCACATGGGCCCAGCGCCTCGTGGTGGTGGTCAGCGACGGCACGGCCGTCCTGGGCCTTGGCGACATCGGGGCCAGCGCCTCACTGCCCGTGATGGAGGGCAAATCCGCCCTGTTCAAGGCCTTCGGCGAACTCGACTCCATTCCGCTGGTGCTCAACACCACCAACGTCGAGGAGATTGTTGAGACGCTCGTCCGTCTGCGCCCGAGCTTCGGCGCCGTCAACCTCGAGGACGTCTCGGCGCCGCGCTGCTTCGAGCTCGAGGAAAAGCTTATCGAGGCCCTGGATTGCCCCGTCATGCACGATGACCAGCACGGCACCGCCGTCGTGGTCCTCGCCGCCCTGACCGGCGCCGCGAAGGTGACCGGACGGACACTGGAAAGCCTGCGCGTCGTGATCTCCGGCGCCGGCGCTGCCGGGATCGCCGTCGCCGAGATCCTGCTCACCGCCGGGATCGGCGATGTGGTGCTGCTGGACTCCCGCGGTGTCATCAACAAGGTCCGCGCCGACATCGCCGCGGACCCGGCCAGCAAGAAAGCCCAGCTCGCCGCGCGCAGCAACCCCCGCGGCATCTCCGGCGGCCCCGGCGAGGCCCTGCTCGGTGCGGACGTGTTCATCGGCGTCTCCTCCTCCAAGCTGGCCGAGGAGCACCTTAAGCTCATGAACCACAGCTCCATCGTCTTCGCCCTCTCCAACCCGGACCCCGAAGTACTGCCGGAGGTCGCCAGCAAGTACGCGGCCGTCGTCGCCACCGGGCGCAGCGATTTCCCGAACCAGATCAACAACGTCCTCGCGTTCCCCGGGATTTTCCGCGGCGCCCTCGACGCCGGCGCCCGGCGGATCACCCCGGCCATGAAGCTGGCCGCAGCCCGGGCCATCGCAGCACTGGCCGAGGACGAGCTCTCCGCGGACTACATCGTGCCCAGCCCGCTGGACCCGCGGGTGGCACCGGCCGTCTCGGCAGCCGTCGCCGCAGCGGTGGAAGCCGAATAGCCGGACAGCACCAGAAGGCATCCGAAACCGGACGACGACGGCGGCGCTTCCCTTGGGGGAACCGTCGCCGCCGTCGTCCGGCGGTAAGAACAACCTGGCCTCCGTCCGTGATCCGGCAAAGCCGAGTATCGACTACTCGGGCCGAGATCCGCCGCGCGGCCCTACGCTGGGCCCAGCATTCCAGCCGCAGCGGCCCCCACGGCCTGCTGCGGGCTGGGCGGGAATCGAAGTCTCACTTCACACCAGGCATCCGGGAGCTCCGGGTCGCGGCGGTGGACTTTCCTCGGCCCAAACACCGGTGCCACGAACAGAACCACTCACGGCACCGGGACCGTTTCCGATTCGTGAGTAAGGAGCAGGACATGAAGAAGTTGTTAGTTGCCGGGGCCATCGCAGGACTTGTTCTCCTGGGCGGGGGGCTGGCACCAGCCAACGCGGCCCCGCCGGCGGGCCAGCTCTGCTCGGACTGGGACACCCGCAAAATCAACGTGGCCGACGGCATCAAGTCGCTGGAAACCACCGCCCCCGACGGTGCGGAGATCATCGCCGTCTGCGTCAAGGCCGGTTCGGCCAAGCAGGGCCTCGGCGCACAGATCGACTACTTCTATTCCAGCCAGTTGTCCGTGACGATCTCGCACTACTCGGGCAAGGACATCTCGTACTTCTCCGTCATGTACGGCGAGCCCTCCGGAAGCTAGGGGCCGACAGCCGGGTGCGGGCCCGCCGCCGGCGGTCCCGGGCCCGGCCATAGACTGGGGCGATGAACCCCGAGACTGTTGTGACGATCCTCTGCGGCCTGGCCATCCTGGTGGGCGTGGCAGGCACCATCATCCCGGTGCTCCCGGGCAGCATCCTGATCGGCCTCAGCCTGCTAGCCTGGGCCATCTGGGGTGGCGCCGGCAGCACCGGCTGGGTGGTGTTCGGCATCGGAATCGTGTTCGTCCTGGCCGGAATGGCCGCCAGCGCCGTCCTGACCGGGCGGAAGCTCAAACAGCACAACATTCCCAGCCGCTCGGTCATCGCCGGGCTGGTCCTGGGCGTGGTGGGCATGTTCATCATCCCCGTCGTGGGGCTGTTCGTGGGCTTCGCCGCCGGGCTCCTGCTCAGCGAGCTGCACCGCACGCGCGCCTTCGGCACCGCCGTGGCCTCGAGCTGGGCCGCGCTGAAAGCCACCGGCCTCGGCATGATCGTCGAGTTCGGCCTGGCCTGCCTCGCCGCGAGCACCTGGCTGATCGGCCTCTGGGTGACCGCGGCCTAGCCTCCCAGAAGCCAGAAGCCAGAAGCCAGAAGCCGGAACCCCGTGACGCTAGGCGCCCACAAACTCCGCCAGCGCCGCCAGCTGGGCACGCCTGGCCTCCGGATTGAGGTACATCATGTGCCCGGCCTCGTGATAGTGGTGCGTGAAGCGGGCCAGGGCCTCCGGCGGCAGGTCCATGTGCGCCCAGACGTACTCCGCCGCGAAGTGCGGGGTGGCGCCGTCGTGATAGCCGTAGTCCACATGCACGCGAAGCTCCGGGTTATAGGCGAGCAGCCGTTCCAGGTCCGCACTGACGTCCACCGGCGCGCCTTCGAAGGTCTTGTAGCTCCAAGGCTGGACCCGGCCGGTCAGGATCTCGTAGGGGAGGTCGTTCTCGTAGCCGAGCTCGGCGCGGAGGTAATGGTTGATCGCCGCAGCGTAGGGCCCGTTGATGGCGCGCAGCGAGGGATCGTCCCAGTTCTCGGAGAGCTGGCGGTTGTCCGGCCGCTGGGTGAAGCGTCCGTCGATCCGGCCTACCGTCAGCCCCTGCCCGCGCAGCAGCTCCGCCGCGAACTCGCCGTAGGTCCAGCGCAGGTTGGTCCGCCGGATGAAGTCCTGGTCGAGGGTGGTCACCGCACTTAGGCGGGCCACGACGCCGTCGAGCTCCTCTGCCGTGAGCCGGGACCCCTGGCTGAGCGCATAGCCGAACTCCCGGCCCGCGAAGGCCTCCGCCTCTGCAACCACCTCGCGGAGCTCCCGGCCCCGATGGCGGCCGTGGTAGTGCGCAATCGCGGCGTAGGTGGGGATGTGCAGGGCATACGGTGTGTCATTGCCGGGCTGGAAGTAGAGCGTGGACAGGTTCAGCACGGTGGAGATCAGGCCCAGGCCGTTGACGGACATCCCGTAGGCGTCGAAGAGCCGCTTGGCCACCGCCACGGCCCGCAGTGTCCCGTAGGACTCGCCCACGAGGTATTTGGGGGAGAGCCAGCGGTTATTGCGGGTGGTCCAGAGCCGGATGACCTCCGCCACGAGATCGCGGTCCTCGACGAAGGCATGGAACTCCTCGGCCGTGCCGCCCTCCACCACCCGGGAGAACCCTGTGTTGACCGGATCGATCATCACGAGGTCCGCGTGTTCCAGGATGGTCTCGGGATTGTCGACCACACCGTACGGCGCGGGGGTCAGGTTGCCGATGTCCCCGCTGTCCACCATCCGCGGGCCCAGCAGGCCCATGTGCAGCCAGACGCTGGAGGAGCCGGGTCCGCCGTTGAACGCGAACACCACGGGGCGCGGGTTCGCCGCGGGAGCTCCCGGAGTCGGGTCCGCCACGTAGCTGACCACGAAGATCTCCGCTTTGGCCTTGAAGCCGTCGGCCTTGCCGTCCTTCACTTCCTCGCGGCGCAGCACCAGCCGGCCGGTCGTCGTCGTGTATCCCAGCCCGGACGGCAGCGTGTGGCGCCGGTGGATGAAGTCGTCGCTGACCTCGGGTGTTTTGGCGGCGGGACGGGCGGTGCCGGTAGCGGAGGAGTCGTCATTGAGTTCAGCCATTCCCAGAGCCTACTAGCATGGGTTCATGAGCGCCGGACCCGCAGAATCCGCCCCCCAGTATCCCGTTCTATACCGCGACACACGCGACCTGACGCCCTTCCGCCGGGCGCTGATCCGCACGTCGGTGCGCGGTCTCACCGGCGGGGTGCGCCGTCTTGCCGCCGACGCCATGGCCGGCAGGGCTCCTGGCACGCTTCCCGTCGAGGGCGGGGTTCCCCGGCTGGGCAAAGTCTCCGGCAGGATGCCCGGAAAGGCGGCCAAAGCGGTCCATTCCGCCACCTTCAACAGCACCGACCCGGACCGGTTGATCGGTCTGGCCCGCGCGTACCCCGGCTGGTCCGGGCTCTGCTACCTCATGGCGGGGCTGCTGGCCTACTCGCACGGCGGGTACCTGCGGGCTTCCGAACTGCTCCAGCGCGGCCTGTCCATCAGGAACGACGACGACGCGAACCGCTACGCCGCGGAGTACCTTCCCGGCGTGCTGACCCGGGTGGAGGTCGCCGAGCGGGTCGAGGTTCCGGTCCTGTTCAGCGAAGAGGCCGTTTTCCTCGCCCTGTCCCACTCGTTGCGGGAGACGGGCCAGGCGGAGGCCGCGCTGGCGGCGCTTGCCGGGCTGCCGCCGTCGCTGCCCATGGCAGTGGCACGCTGCTCCCTCGAAGCCGCGCTGGGACGGCACGCGGACGTCGCAGCGGACACCGACGGGCTGCTCAACGGCGACGACCTCTCGGCGGCCCTGCTGCTGGTGCGTGCCCGCTCGCTGCGCAGGCTCGGCGAATACCGGGCCGCCGGGGCCACGCTGCAGGAAGTCCTGCGCCGCCGGAAGACGGACTTCACACTGCGCAGCGACGCCCTCACCGACCGCGCCCTGCTGCTGCTGGACGCCGGCCGGAAGTCGCTGCACCCGCGGGACTGGCAGCACCGGAAACCCGCCGAACTGGAGACCGTGAAAGCGATCCGGAAGGATGCCGAGATGCATGAACTCTGGGATCGCGAATACGGCCGGGCGGCCGACGGCGACGACGGCTGACGCGTGCTCGCGCCCCAGTTCAGGGGGCAGTATCCACGTATCCGCTACGCTTGCGGGCCCTTGGAACAGGTAGTACAAACGAGGCATGAGAGACGCCGCAGCCCGCTGGGTGCAGCATTACATCACGGCCTGGAGCTCGAACGAACCAGAGGATATCCGGGCGCTGTTCACCGAGGACGCCGTTTACTTCACCAGCCCGCATGAGCAGGAGCCGTGGCGGGGGCGGGAGGCGATTGTGGAGCGCTGGATTGCCGAGCGCGACAAGCCCGGCGACTGGACGTTCGAATGGAAGGTGCTGGGGGTCGACGGCGGCCGGGCTTTCGTGCAGGGACTCACCACGTACCTGGTGGATCACCGCACCTACGACAACCTCTGGATCATCCTGCTCTCCGCGGACGGCCGTGCATCGTCCTTCACCGAGTGGTACATGCCGCGCAAATGACGTGCCGCCAGGGGGGGCCGAGCCGCTCGCCGCAGCTCAGCTCCGGGACAGGGCCTGCCCCAGCAGCGGCACCAGCTGTTCGGACAACAGCGCCGCGCCCAGCGCCACCATGATGATCCCGCTGGCGAGCGTCACCCGCCGGGCTGCCCCTGGCCGGGACTGCAGCAGCGTCCGGGCCAGCAGTGCCACGCAGCTGTAGACCACGGCGACCAGCAGGACGAAGGTCAGTCCCAGGAGCCCGGACTGCACGGGCACCGGCAGGGAAGCCTCGGGGCTGACGAACTGCGGTACGAGGGCCACGTAGAACAGCAGGCCCTTCGGGTTGATGCCGCTGGTCCCCATGCCCTGGAGGAAGGTCCGGAACTGGTTCGTCGGCGCCGGGAGGTCAGCGGCACCGCCGCCGAAGCTTGCCCCGCGCCAGGACCTGATGGTGGTGGCGCCGAGCCAGAGCAGATAGGCGGCGCCGGCCACGGTCAGCCAGCCCAGCACGCCGGGGATGCCGGTCAGCAGGGCAGCCAGCCCGGCCACCAGCAGGACAGTGTGGAGCACGTAGCCGCCGCAGAGCCCCGCGACGGCAGGGACAAAGCTGCGCTGCCGCAGCCCCGCGGTGATCGAATACGCCCAGTCCACTCCGGGGGTGCAGGCCAGTGCGCCGGCAACAACCATGAAGGCAAGAAATAGCTGGGGATTCATGCGGAACTCCTGAGGTGTGGTTACAGGAGAAACTCTAGGCAAATCCGGGCCATAAGTGTTCTCTCTTTTCGCCCCAAAATGGTGCACGGCGGTAAGATTATTGCGTGATTGACCATATTGACAGGAATATTTTGCGCCACCTCAAAGAGGACGGCCGCATGACGGCGACGGCGCTCGCCGCAAGGGTCGGGCTGACGGTGGCGCCGTGCCACCGGAGGCTCCGTGATCTGGAGGCCGCGGGCGTCATCCGCGGCTACCGGGCGGACATCGATCCGGCCGCCGTCGGGCTGGGGTTCGAAGCAATCGTGTTCGTCACCCTGCGCCAGGTGGACCGCGCCACGATGGAGATCTTCGAGAACCGGGTGGCGGACAATCCGAACATCGTCGAGGCCCAGCGGCTGTTCGGCTCGCCCGACTACCTGCTCAAGGTCATCGCCGAGGACCTCCCCGCGTACCAGCGCTTCTACGACAGCGAGCTGACCTCGCTGCCCGGCGTCGAACGGCTCACATCGACGCTGGTCATGAAGAACCTGAAAGCCAACGCCGGGCCACCCGTCTGAGCCGACGTCTCACCGGCCGGCGTCAAGCCTGCGGTGTCACGGCTTCCCGGTCGCCTCGATCTTCTCCGCCGCTTCGGGAGTGTAGAACTTGTCCGCGAGGTGCACGGAGTAGATGAACGTCGTCCGGCCGGTGTCGGGGTCTGAGTAGATTTCAACGGAGAACACCGTGCCCGTCGGGTTCCCGTAGCCGGGATACCACTTCTCTCTCCGGGGGCTGTCCTGGGACGCAGCGCCGAACGGCTCCGCCTTCCGGATCAGGGCGAAGCCAGGTTCATCGGCTGCCTTGCGGGAGCTCCTCGTTGGCGGCCGGAACGTCCGGACGGTTAACGAAGATGTCGATGTGGTCAACGATGTTGTCCGCGCCGCGCCGGATCCGGATGGTATCGGTCTCCATTTCGACCACGCCGTTCGGCGTTCTCATGGCGACCGCAATGGGCTGGTCCGATTCGGCCGCAACCAGGGCACCGTCGGAATCCTGGCCCAATCCGAGTTCGGACATCTTTAGCGGGCGGCCCGTGAAGTCGAATACTGCCTTGTGGGCATTTTTGATCCCGGCAATGCCTGCGGGGGTGAACTGGGAGTTGCCGTTAGCCACGATCGGTTCCTTGTCGTTTGAATCAGGAGGGGATGACAGGCCGCAACTGCTCAGCAGCAGCGACGACATGACCATCAGCAACAATCTGGTTTTCACGGGGCTCCCAGCGGTGTTCGGATTTCCTTCGGTACCATCCGATAGTTTTCCACGCGTCCAGCCATGGGCTTTGTCATTTCGCCGTAGGGGTTGTCTTCACCGTGCAGCCAGTCCTCATAGGCGCCCAGGGTGTCCCGGTCGATCAACTCCCAGCGGTCCTCGCGGACCGAAATGTTGCCGTGGTGCCCGTCCAGGCCGGCCGGCGGGAACCTGCCCGTGTCGATATACGCGGTCACAGCCGGGGACTGCTCGTAGTAGGACTTGGCGCCCTCGATGCTCGGTTCACCCAGGACCGTCAGGGCTTCGGTGAAGACCACTCCGTCGGAGCCGGTCCCGGACAGGACGCCGGAGTCCACCAGCTGGTCCACCACCTGCTTGGCGGCGGCGGCGGCATCGGCATGGGCTGGTCCTGGCGTATCCATTCCCTGAATTCTTCGGACAGCAGATAAGATTCCCGCTCGCTCTGTCCGGGTCATGCCCGCCAGCCGGTCCGTGAGCTCCTGGCCGGCCCGGTCATTACCGGGTGCCCCGGGCAGGCCGGGCCCTGCGTCGCCGGCACCGCTTTGGCTGGCACTGTGCTGCTCATCGGCGTTAAGCAGCAATGCCTTGGCTGCCGTTTCAATCCCGGCGGAAGCCGCCTTCAGGGCCTTCAGGTGCGCGGCGTTCCAGCCGCTGCGGGAGCACTCGCCGTCGTGCCCCTTCCGGGGGCTCGTTCCGATTGTGCCGCTGAGCTGCCGCCCGGGCTGGTCCAGCCGTTGCGCTCCGCCCCGCAGCTCTTTGGCCAGCCGGCGCAACTGGGCCACGTCCGCCCCGTAAAAGTTCCCCGCCACAATTTCCCCGATTGATTGCCGCGGTCAGCCCAACCGCATTCCGGGGCGGCAGCGATGGGGAGGACTCCCCCCGCCCTGGCGTGCAGTCAGGGCGTTGGGGACCCGGCTGCCAGCAGCCCGGTGGTCCGGTACGGGATGACCTCACGCAGGAACATGCTGGTGGAGGTCCGCACGATCCCCGGGCACAGCCGGATCTCCTCGGACACGCGGTACAGGTCGTCGGGGCTCCGCGCCACCACCCGGATCAGCAGGTCGGTGTCGCCGGCGGGCGCGTGGCACTCGAGCACCTCGGGGATGTTCCGCAGCGCGGCGATCGCCTCGTTGAGATGGCTCTGGTCCAGTTCGGCGCTCACCGACGCAGCGACGCCCCGTCCCAGGGAGGACGGCAGCACCCGGCTGCTGTTCGGGCGGAGGGCGCCAGACGCCGTCATCCGCTCCAAGCGCGACTGCACTGTCCCGCGGGCCAGGCCCAGTTTCTGGGCCAGCACCATGATCGGCACCCGGGGATCTTCATCGAGGGCCACGAGGATCCGCCGGTCCGTCGCGTCGAGTTCCTGCAAAATGACCACATCCTGTTCATCATCGCGTTGGGTATTGATCAGTCTGACCAGTCCGAGGGATGTCCGTTGCACCAACTGTAGGAGTTCTGTTGAAATGATGACAACAAAGGGACGAGGCCACCGCCGGATCCTGAAGGGCTACAGGAACCCCGGCACACCACCCGGACCCCTGGACGAGGCTTCCGGCAAGGAACCCGCCGCTGATTGACTCTTGTTCACGCATCGTCTCTCCGCACAAAATATTTTCCGTAATCCACAGGCAAGAGCCCCTGAGCTACCGACGTCGGATATTCCGAAGTCATCGGTAGCTGAGGGGCTCTCGTGCTGCTCCGCATAGGCTGGTCCCATGACCTCTGCCGGCCGCTTTGCCCCCAGCCCCTCCGGCGAACTGCACGTGGGCAACCTGCGGACGGCCATTCTGGCCTGGCTCTTCGCCCGCTCCACCGGCCGGCGGTTCCTGATGCGGGTGGAGGACCTGGACAGATCCCGGGCCGGCGCCGAGTCGGAACAGCTCCGTGACCTGGCCGCCATCGGCGTGAACTGGGACGGCGGCGTCGTCCGCCAGACGGAACGCGGGACCCTCTACACGGCCGCGATCGCCCGGCTTGCCGCGGCGGACCTGACCTACGAGTGCTTCTGCACGCGGCGCGAGATCCAGGAGGCGCCGTCTGCGCCGCATGCCCCGCAGGGCGCATATCCCGGCACGTGCCGGAACCTGGCGGCCGCCGAGCGCGAGGAGAAGCGCGCGGTCCGGCCGGCGGCGCTCCGGCTCCGTTCCGCCGTCACGGCAGCGACAGTGCAGGACCTGCTGCATGGCAGCTACACAGGAGTGGTGGATGACTTCGTGCTCCGGCGCAATGACGGCGTCACCGCGTACAACCTGGCCGTCGTGGTCGACGACGCCGCCCAGGGCATCGACCAGGTGGTGCGGGGCGATGACCTCCTGCCGTCCACGCCCCGGCAGGCGTATCTCGCAGGCCTCCTGAATATGCCCGTCCCGGAATATGCGCACGTGCCGCTGGTGCTCAACGCCAACGGCGCCCGGCTGGCCAAACGCGACGGCGCCGTTACGCTTGCGGATCTGGCGGCCTCGGGCGTGCCCGTCGGCCGGGTGAGGGACGCGGTGCTGGCATCGCTCGGCCTGCCGCCCGGCCCGCTGGAGAACGCGCTGGCTGTGTTCGATCCCGCCGTGCTGCCGAAGGAGCCGTGGGTGTGGACGGGGCTGGGCGGGTCCGGCGCGTAGGCTGGAATCATGTCAGAACCAGAATTCACGGAAGTACGCGCCCCCCAACCGAGTTTCACCGTGGAGACGGCGAAGATCCTTGCCGAGGTCGCGCACAACCGCCAGAAGGACAAGCTCAAGCGCCCGTACCGCGAACACGTGATCGCTGTCGGTGATGCGCTGGCGGATTTTGACGACGACATCCGGATCGCCGGGTACCTGCATGACATCGCCGAAGACACCCCGATGACCCGGCAGGCGCTGTTGGACATGGGCGTCTCCGAGCACGCCGTGGACATCATCGAGCGGGTCACGAAGCGCCTGCACGAGAACCCGGACGACTACCAGGCCGGCATCCGGTACATCGCCGAGGACCACGACGCCACGCTCGTGAAGATCGCGGACAACGCGCACAATTCGCTGCCCGAACGGGTCAGGGCGCTGGCGGAAAAGTGGCCGGACAAGCCGCCGGTCACACGCTACGACGACGCCCGCCCGGTGCTCTACGCTGCCGTGCCGGTCGAGGAGACCCGGAAGATCCTGGCCCGGATCAACCCGTGGCTGCTCGACGAACTGGACGACCTGCTCGACGAAGCGGACGACACCGACTACGAGAACCTCTCCTACGACGCCGCCCCGGCAGGAGCTGCGGAGGTTGCTTCCGGCGAGACCCCTGCCGACGAAACCGAGCCAGCCCGGGACTAACCATGCGCGCCTACGTCCTCACGCGCTACGGCGGACCGGACGCCATGGAGTTCCGGGATGTTCCGGCGCCCCAACCTGGCCCGGGCGATGTCCGGATCAAGGTCGCGGCGGCCGGGCTGAACCCGGTGGACTTCAAGTTCCGCCAGGGCGCGCTCCGTCCCATCAGCCACGTCCGCCTGCCGATCGTCGCCGGCTGTGAACTCGCCGGAACGGTGGAGGCGGTCGGACCCGGAGCCAGCCGCTTCGCCATCGGCGACCGTGTCTACGCCCGGGTGGACAAGACGAGGCTCGGAGCGTTCGCCGAACTGGTGTGCGTGCAGCAGGAACTTGTGGCCGCCATGCCGGCGACGCTCGGATTCCCCGAAGCCGCGGGACTGCCGCTGGCCGGACTCACGGCGCTGCAGGCCCTCCGCGACGAACTCGGCGTGGGCCGGGGCACCCGGCTCTTCATCTCCGGCGGCGCAGGTGGTGTGGGAACCCTGGCCATCCAGCTCGCCAAGTACTTCGGGGCCGAGGTCACCACCACGGCATCGGCCCGCGGCGAGGCGCTGGTGCGGCGGCTGGGTGCGGACGGCGTCATCGACTACACCCGGGAGAACTTCGCCGAGGTACTGCACGATTTCGACGCGGTGCTGGACCTGGTGGGCGGCGCGAGCCTCAGGGATTCGTTCCGCATCCTCAGGCCATGCGGCCGCGTGGTCTCAATCGCCGGCGTCCCTGAGCCCCTCACCGCCACGAAAGACCTGGACTCGCCGCCGTGGATCACCGCCGCGTTCCGGCTGATGAGCATGGGCACCCGCCGCCGCGCCCGTAAGGCGAAGGCCAGCTACCGCTACTTGTTCATGCATCCCAGCGGGGACGATCTGCGCACCCTGGCGGCACTCGTCGACGGCGGCCACGTGCGGCCGGTCCTGGACCGCGCGTACCCGTTCGCGGAGATTGCGGCAGCCTTCGCCGCGCTCGAACGGGGCCGTGCCAAGGGCAAGATCGTCGTCACCCTCTAGGGCCGTTGTGGCTGGCGCCGCCACAGCAGGCCGATGTACACCAGGTCAAAGATGCTGCAGAGAATCCCCACGCCCAGGATCAGCGGGGAGTTGCCGTACCAGCCGAACACGATGGTGGGCGCAAGCGTCCCGATCCATTTCGCCACGGCAATCAGCAGGCTCTGGCCCCGGGAGCCGCCACGGGCGACGAACATGGCGATGAACAGCCCGGACATCAGCAGGTTCTGCAGGAAGGCTGCATAGCGGGCCGCGTCCTCCCAGCCGAACTCCGCCACGAACAGAAGCTGCACTCCGAGGGACGTGACGCCCAGCAGGAGCGCCCAGCTGAGGAAGAGCCGCCGCGTCACCCAGACCGGCAGCTCGGAGCGGCCGAACATCAGGAAGGTGCACACAATCACGACGTCGGCCAGCCCCCACGCGATGTTGAAGACCCCCTGGGCGGTAATGCCGGTCGCGACGGAGCGGGTGGCGTAGATGGCCTCCCACGCGAAATTGAGCCCGAGCGCGGCGACCGGGATCGCGTAGCTCCTGTCCTTGAAACCGACCCGGATGCCATCGGCGTAGGCCACGGTCCAGGCCAGCCCGCTCACAATCGTGAGAAACAGGATCATGGTTTCCTCTTCGTCGCTGCCGGCGCACAGCCAGATCGCCGGTGGTGTGCGGATTCGCCGGAACTTTACGGCGAATTCGGAGGCATCCGGCGAGTTCGGTTAGTGAACGCGCCCCAGCCGGCGGCTAGACCCGCCCGAGGGCGTCGATGTCCTCGAGGAACTGCTGGTGTACGTCGGCGCTGACCGTGGTTCGGGTGTCGGCGATCGCGTCGAGGTAGTCCTGGGTGGCCGGACCCTTCCGGACCGCGTCGCGGACTGAGGCGCTGCCCCCGGACGCCGCGCCGCCGTCGTCGTACACGGCTTTCTCGAGCGCCCGCTGGGAGGCACTGCGGGCCGCATACTCGATGTCCGCGGGGGAGAACCCCTCGGTGCGGTCCACCAGCAGCTCGACGTCGACGTCGTCCACCACGGTAGCGGGGATGAAGCGCTGCCACATGGCCTCGCGGGCCTGGCGGTCCGGCAGGCCGATCGGGATGACGTAGTCGAAGCGGCCGTGGCGCAGGAATGCGGAGTCCAGGGCGCGGATGAAGTTGGTGGCGCAGACCAGCAGCCGGCCGGACTGTTCGCGGAACGCCGGGATGATCTTGAGCAGCTCGTTGGTGACACCCTGCAGCGGCGACGGCGGTTCGCCGGAACGCTGGGAAGCAATCTCCTCCACCTCATCGATGAAGACCACAGCGTGCTCGAGTTCGGCGATCTCCAGGAACGTTTCACGCAGCGCTCCGGCGAGCCCCTTGGGGTCCGAGGCGAGGCGGGAGGGGAATACCTCCACGAACGGCCACTCCAGCCGGGACGCAATGGCCTTCGCGAAGGTTGTCTTGCCCGTGCCGGGAGGACCGAAGAGCACAACGGCGCGCGGCGGCACCACACCGTATTCGTCGGCGAGGTCGGCCTCGGCGAGCGGCAGGACGAGCCGGCGTTCCAGCAGTTCCTTCTCGTTGCGCATGCCCGCCACGTTTTCCCACAGGTCGCGGGCCAGGATCCGGCCGCCGAGCTGGCTGAGCGGCTCGAGTTCCTGGCGCTGGACCGGGATTTTCCGCTCGAAGTAGCGCAGGTTCTTCTTCAGGGCGAAGCCGCGGCTCAGGAAGGCCTCCACCCTGGTCTCGGATTCGGGCATCAGCGCCGAAAGCTTGTTCAGCCCGTGCGGGGCCATCCGGTTTTCGACGGCGGCGAGCAGCGACGTGCCGATACCGCGGCCGCGGTATTCCGGGAGGGTGGCCAGGAAGACGACCCAGCCCTGGTCGTGCGCGGCACGTCCGACGGCGGCGCCCACCACCTGATCGCCCTGCACCGCGACGACGGCATGGTCCTTTTCGCAGGAGGCGAGCACTTCGGAGAGGGCGTAGACCGGCTCGACGTTGGTGGCCTTGAGGGATTCCCAGAGGTGCAGGATCCCGTCAAGATCGGCCGAATGAAAATCCCTGATCCGCCAGTTGGTCATGAGCTGTCTCCCGGGTGGTTCGTCGCTGAGCCATGTTGAGTCTGTCCGCTGAGCATATGCGAACCGGGTGCGCGAGAGGTTGCGGGGACGTTGCGTTACGCCGCCGCTGTGGCCCAGTACGGGCTAGTGGTTGCCGTGCTCGGACAATCATGAAAGTATCTGCGTATGAATGCAGATATGCAGATTGAAGTGGACAGTCCGCACGTGGAGCTCGCCGTCGAGGTGTTTGCCATGCTGGCCGACGCCACGCGTGTCCGGCTCATCCTCGCCTTGGGCGAGGGCGAGATGCCGGTCAATGCCCTGGCCGAGCACGTGGGGAAGCCGGGTCCCGCGGTCTCGCAACACCTGGCCAAAATGCGGCTCGGCGGCATGGTCGCCACCCGGCAGGAGGGGACCAAGGTGTTCTACCGGCTGCAAAATCACCACGCCCGCCAGCTGGTGATGGACGCCGTCCACCAAGCCGAGCACGCGCTCGGCACGGCCCCGAGTCACGGGGCATGAGCCGCCAGCCGAACGCCGTGGACGCCCACAGCCACAGTCATGGCCCGGATGGGCACGCACACGCCACGGGGCTGAGGGGCTGGCTGCAGTCGGTCTTCGTGCCGCATTCCCACGACGCCGCCGACTCCATCGACGAAGCCCTTGAATCCAGCGCGCAGGGCATCCGGGCGGTCAAGCTCTCGCTGCTTGGATTGGGGTCCACCGCGGTCTTCCAGCTGCTCATTGTGCTGATCAGCGGCTCCGTGGCGCTGCTGGCGGACACGGTGCACAACTTCTCGGATGCGTTGACCGCGGTGCCGCTGTGGGTCGCGTTCCTGCTGGGCCGGCGGAAGGCCACCCGGACCTACACCTATGGCTTCGGGCGGGCCGAGGATCTCGCCGGGTTGTTCATCGTGGCGATGATTGCACTCTCGGCCGTCGTGGCCGCCGTCGAATCCGTCCGCCGGCTTTTCGAACCCCAGCCCGTGCTGAATCTCGGCTGGGTGCTGGCCGCCGGCGTCGTGGGGTTCGCGGGCAATGAACTCGTGGCGATCTACCGGATCCGCGTCGGGCGGCGGATCGGCTCCGCGGCCCTCGTGGCCGATGGCGTGCACGCCCGGACGGACGGCTTCACTTCGCTGGCCGTCGTCGTAGGCGTCATCGGCGTCTGGCTCGGCTTCCCGCTCGCGGACCCCATCGTAGGGCTGCTCATCTCGGCCGCCATCGTCGTTCTGCTGTGGGGCACCATGCGTGACGTCGGGCGCCGGCTGATGGATGGGGTCGACGCCGCGCTGGCAGACCGGCTCGCCGCCGTCGTCGACGAGCATTCGAGGAACGGCGGTACGTCGCGGCTGCGCTGGTCCGGCCACCGGCTGCACGCCGAGATCACGGTGCCGATCGGGGAGGATGCCAGCCTGGTTGAACTTGCGTTGCTCACGACGAGCCTGGAAGAAGGTGCGCGGAAAGCGCTGCCGCACCTGGGATCGGTGACGGTGGTGCCGCGTTTCCGGTAGTACCTAGAGGTGCTGGATGCCCGCCCGCTGCATGGCGTCCTTGTAGACCTCGACGTTTTTGCTCAGGAGCTCTTCCTGCTTGGCCGCCGAGACGGCGAAGGCGCGGCCGCCAAGCGCGGTGGCCTTGTAGATCTTGACGCCACGGTTCTTCAGTGAGGAGTGGTAGGTCTTCTCGAACAGGGTCAGAAAAGCGTGGGCGTCGGCGCCGTGGGCGATGACGGCCGAGACGCGCTTGTTGATCTTCAGGAACTGGCGGAAGGGCCGCAGCCCGTCCGTTTTCTCCTGGACGTTCAGGGCGGAGGGCAGATCGGGGTCGCGGACCCAGGGGTAGGCGTTCCACGGCATCACGTAGCGGGGGTCCAGCTCGACCGCGTCGTAGATGGAGGTGGCCCGGCGGGCTGCTTCGTCGTCATTGAAATGGGAGACGAAGCCCGACTCGGTGCCCTTGCCGGGCGCGATATGGAGGCTGACGATCCTGCATTCATCCTCGTCATGGACGGGATCGATGTAGGGGACAACCGACCCCGGCTTCTTTTCCATGAGTTCGTCGCAAAGCTGCGTAACGGCAGCGATGTTCGGTTCCTGCAGCAGGGTCTTCTTTTCGTCCCAGTCAATCGTCACGATTTCTCCCTCAGCGCTCGGCGTCCAGAATCAGGCGTCTGATCCCACTCTACGCTTTTGGCCGGAGGCGTGTTCTTGGGCGCCGCGTTGAGGCGCTGCCGGCAGCTGTCCATAACCTCTTGTGGACCATCTGCTTATGGGGTTAGCTACATGAGTAATGAACCAGCAGACCACTTCTGCTGAACCCTCTGAAAGGACAGCCGGCAGTGCTCGACGATTCCCGCCCGATCTTCCTTCAGATCGCCGAACTGATCGAGGGCGACATCGTGGCCGGCGCCCTCGCGGAAGAGTCGCAGGCGCCGTCCACCAACGAGTTCGCCGCGTTCTACCGGATCAATCCCGCCACAGCAGCCAAGGGGATCAACAAGCTCGTCGATGAGGGAATTCTCTACAAGAAAAGGGGGATCGGCATGTTCGTTGCCACCGGTGCACGGGCGCGGTTGCTGGAGCGACGGAGGGAAGAGTTCTTTCACGACTACGTCCAGCCGCTCACCCGCGAGGCACGCAAGCTCGGCATCAGCGTCGAGTCGCTGACGCAGATGATCAACCGCAGTAATTCAGATCCCGTGCTAATTGAAAGGAGCGCGGGACGGTGAATACGCACACGCCGGCGCCGGTGATCGAACTGACCAACGTCACCAAGCGATACAAAGACACGAAGGCTGTGGACAGGGTGAGCCTGCGCATCAACGGCGGAAAGATCTACGGCCTGCTCGGACGCAACGGGGCCGGCAAGACCACCCTGATGTCCATCCTCACGGCCCAGGACCCGGAGACTTCCGGGGACGTCAGGGTCTTCGGCCAGCAACCTATGAGAATGACGCCGCCCTGTCGCGGATGTGCTTCATCCGGGAGTCCCAGAAGTATCCAGATGATTTCTCGCCCGCCCAGGCTTTCAGGTCGGCGGCGATGTTCTTCGGGAACTGGGACCAGCAGTTCGCGGACCGCCTCGCCGAGGAGTTCGGGCTGCCGCTCAAGCGCCGGATCAAGAAGCTCTCGCGCGGCCGGCTGTCCGCCGTCGGGGTCGTCATCGGACTGGCCCCACGGGCCGAACTCACCTTCTTCGACGAACCGTATTTGGGGCTCGACGCCGTCGCCCGGCAGATCTTCTACGACCGGCTCGTTGACGACTAGTCCCGGCACCCGCGCACCATCATCCTCTCCTCGCACCTCATCGACGAGGTGGCGAACCTGCTCGAACATGTCCTCCTGATCGACCGGGGACGGATCATCCTTGACGACGACGCCGAGAACATCCGCGGTTCGGCCGTCGTCGTCACCGGCGAAGAGTCGAAGGTGGCCGGGTTCGCGGCCGGCCACAAGGTCCTGCACCGGGAAGCCCTTGGCTCGCTGGCGTCGGTCACGATCGAGTCCCGGCTAGGCGGCGCCGACCGCGCCCGGGCAACCGAACTCGGTCTGGAACTGTCCCCGGTCTCGCTGCAGCAACTGGTGGTCCGCAAGACGATGTCAGCCCCACCCGGGGGGAACGCCGTCGACAATCTGACAGAACTGGAGCTGGCGCCATGAACCGCGCCCTCAACGTCGCCCGGATGCAGCTGATCAACAAGGGGACGTTCCTGGGCATCCCGGCGCTGATCATTTCCGGCAGTTTTGCCCTCACCTATGCCATCTGGCTCATGATCCCGGACGACGTGGGAACGCGCTACTCGGGCGCCTCGCAGGCGGTCGTCTGGTACTTCCTGGCCCTGGGCATCCAAGCCCTCACGTATACGTTCCCCTTCTCGCAGGCCATGAGCGTCAGCCGGCGCACGTTCTATGCCGGCACCACCGGACTGTTCGCGGTGGTGGCCCTGGCAGTCAGCCTGTTGTACTTCGTGCTCGGCAGGGTAGAGGCGGCGACAAACGGCTGGGGGCTCAACGGGCAGCTGTACTTCCTGGGCTGGCGGCGGACAGCCCGGCAATCGTGCAGATCATGTTCAATTTCGTCGTCATGCTGGCCCTGTACATGACCGGGTTCTGGTTTGCCACTGTGTACAAGAGATGGCGGGTGACCGGGATGCTGGTGGTGTGGAGCGCGATCGCCGTCGCGCTGGTCGGGCTGATCGGCCTCGTCACCGGGCAGGGCTGGTGGCCGCAGGTGGGAGCGTGGTTTGCCGCCCAGACGCCGCTGAGCGTGTCGGGCTGGACGGCGCTCTTCTGCGCAGTCCTCGGCATTGGCTCATATCTCACCCTGCGACGGGCCACGCCCTAAGGAGCCGCGGAGGCGCCGTCGACCGGGGCAGAGGTCCCAATCTCCGGGACCTCTGCCCTACCGGCGCCGTCGGTCCGGGCGTAGGCTTAAAGCGCCTGCAGGTAGCCATCATTTAGGGGTCGTTCGGGACATTCAGTGTCCGGGCCATCTCCATAGCGAGATCGCGAAGGCACCTGCAGGCCCTACGTTTTTAAGGGGCCAGTCAGTCCGCAAAATGAAGCCTCGCTTGGGGGCTTTTACATCTCCAGTGCCCAAGGCGACAAAGTGTGCTCGTCCACCCTCGGTCGGGACGCAGGGCCTTTACTTCTTGCGGATCTTTTTTAGGACTTCGGCAACTTGGCGGAGTGCCTTTTTGGCTTCAGGGCTGTTCGCCGCCCGGTAAATCTTGGCGCCGTCCTCATAGAGCCTCTTCGCCTTTGCTTGTACGGCAGGGTCAGTCGCCATGCCGTACGCTTTCGCGCCGACAGCCTTCGCGTGGGCGCCCCCGGCCTTGAATGCGCCTGCAACCTTGTCAGCACTGCCTGCCACTGTCTTCTCCGTACTTTCGATGGACCGTTCAGCGAGGTTAGCACTTCGCGGGAATAGGCCGATGGAGCCACAGGAACTGCAGGAATTGCAGTGCACGTCAACGGAGATTCCGCGGTTGTGGTCGGTGAAAAGTGGAGACGCTCGCTGGACTGAGCGAGTGGCTGGCTCCAAGCCATCCCTACCGCTGGCTGAGACATATTTCGGGGGATACTTGGGTTCCCGGCCCCCTCGGCCCCGCGCCCCGATCCAAGGAATTCATTGCCGACCAACAGACAGACCCTTAAGGCCGACGGGTTCACCGGATTCCGGACGCTTGCGGACCTCGAAATCAACCGGATCCCGCAGAAACCCGGGATCTTCGCGGTACTGCGGCCCGAGGGATTCCGGCCGCAGTTCCTGGCCAGAAGCACTGCCGGGATCTTCAAGAAGAAGGACCCCACCCTGCCGGCGGAACTTCTCGCAGCGGAATGGGTCGACGACGCCGACGTCCTCTACATCGGGAAGGCCGGCGCCGGCAGCAAGGGAAACCGCGGGCTCCGCCGGCAGATCCAGGAGTTCATCGACTTCGGCAAGGGCAAGCCGCCGGGCCACTGGGACGGAAGACTGATCTGGCAGCTCGCCGGCGCTGGATCCCTGATCGTCGCCTGGAAGGAGCTGCCCGCCGATCAGCTGACCCCCGCCGAAGCCGAGTACCACGCCGAGTTCCGGGAGGAGTTCGGCCGCCTCCCGTTCGCCAATCTGGTGCAGGCCCGGGTCAAAGGCCGGTAACCAAAGTCCGGTTGCAAAAGGCGGGCAGCCAAGGGCAGCCATTTCATGGGCCGTTAGACACCGCGGCGGTGCGTGAAGCGGCCCGCCAGGAGCGTCGCGGCAACCGGCATCGCGGCGAACACCGCATCGGACACTCCGAGCGGGTCGCCGTCGAGCACCACAAGATCTGCCGGGTCACCGGCCCGGACGCCGCCCCGGCCGCGCGTCGACGCCGTCAGGGCCTCCTGCCGGGTGAGGGACTGCTCCGGATGCCAGGGCCCGCGCCCGTCCTGGCGCGCCCGGGTGGTGGCCGCCGACATCGCGGTCCACGGCTCCAGCGGCGCCACCGGGGCGTCCGAACCGAGCGCCAGCGTCGCCCCGGCAGCCAGCAGCGACCGCAGCGGGAAGGCCCGGTCTGTGCGGCCCGCCCAGTTGGCGTCGGCGGCGTCGCGGTCATCCAGGGCATGGGCGGGCTGGACGCTCGCAGTCAGGCCCAGCTCGCCGAAGCGCGCGAAGTCCTGGCTCCGCACAAACTGGGCATGCTCAATCCTGCCGCTGATCCCGGCGGCAGCAAACGCGTTCAACGCGACCTCGTTGGCGCCGTCGCCGATCGCATGGACGGCCGGCACAAAGCCGGCGTCCCGGGCCCGGCCCAGCAGAGACTGCAGTTCCGGCTCGCTCACGGTGAGCAGGCCGCGGCCGCCATGTGGATACGGATCCACGCAGTATGCCGTGCGGGTATTGAGGGAGCCGTCAATGAGCACCTTGAGCGGGCCCACGCGCAGCAGACCCGCTCCGCCGGGGACATCTTCCCCCGTCCGCAGGCCCTCCGCGATGGCCCGGTCCAGGTCCTGCGGATAGACCCCGGCATCCACGCGGAAGGAGTCGAAGCCCCCCGCCACGCGGCGCAGCCAGACGTCCCGGTTCCAGGTCATTTCGAAGTCGACGATCCCCACGATCCCGCGCGCGGCCGCCGCGTCCGCTGATTCCCGGACCCACAGATCCACTACGGCGTCGGGCAGTTTGCCCAGCTCGCGGGTCAGGCCAAACGCCGGTTCTTCACGCAGCAGGCCGCTCGCGTCCACCGCCACGCCGTAGCGCTGCGCTGCCGCACTGTTGAGCCACACGCAATGCAGATCATGACTGATCAGGGCCGTCGGCAGGCCTTGCGTGACAACGTCGAGCAGCTCCAGGCTCGGAGCGTCAGCCCAGACGGCGTCCCGGAACCCGACGCCCACCAGCGTCGGTGCGCTGCGATCTTCTGGCGCAGGGCTGCGGCCGGCAAGATACGAACGGACGACGTCGGCCGCCTCGCGGGCGGTGCCGGCGCCAGACAGGTCGATCCGGTTGGCGTTGAGGGCCCACTGCGTCATATGGACATGTTCATCCCAGAGCCCCGGGATGACGTACCGGCCGTCGAGCTCCACCACAGGCACACCCGCGGGCCGGGGCCCGGCGTCCGTGATGCGCGAGACGGCCCCGTCGGCGATGTGAAGGTCGCAAGAATCCACCGCCCCGGGGAGGCGGGCCGAGGCGAGGATGAGATCGGGCCGGGAGGCGACATCGACGGGTGCACGCATGGCAACAGGCTATCGGGGCATCTCCCGGCGGTGGCAATTCCACGCCGCCGGTCCCGCCGCCCACCCACCCGGCCGGGACCGCGCGGCGCACAAGGGACTTTCGCCCTCTTGCCCGAGGCCAGCCCGGGGGCCATTCTGGATTTGGGGCGGTTCCTGCACGGCCATTGGGATGAACCGCTTTGTCGATCCGCAGTACCGGTCTCGCTAGAACCTTGGGGAAGGAAATGGCACTTTGCACTTTCCGGCTTCAGCAGGAAAAGGCAGGAGACCACGGCCATATGAACATTCACCACGAGTCCTTCGGGACTCATTTTCTGGGCGGGAGCACCGATGCCCCGTGACTCACAGCCACCACGCAAACCGCGCCAGCGCGTACTACGCCCACCCGTCACATGGGGATCCGCGCATCAAAGTGCTTGTCCGCATCGATGCCGCTGCGGAGTCTGCGAAGGTCGAGGTACGGGGTGTCGTGACGCCCGCCAACATCCGTGCCCTCTACGTGGTCTGCCGACGCGTCGTCTCCAAACTGCCGGGGTACGAAATCGTCGTCGATCTGGGCCATGCCCGGGTGACGGCCGATGCCTTTGAGGAACTCCGGGAGCATGCCCGGCAGTCAATCCTGTCCTCCGGCATCGATGCCTCGGTGACGCCGTGCCGGCTGCGGATCGTGGATCCACCGGTCATCCTCAGGGTCAAGGCCAACGTATGAAAGCGCTCGTCTACGGCGGCCCGGGCGAAATGTCCTGGACGGATGTGCCCGATCCCACCATCCAGAACCCGAGCGATGTAATCGTCAAAGTGGACACCACCACCATTTGCGGAACGGACCTCCACATCCTGAAGGGGGACGTCCCGGCCGTGGCCAAGGGCAGGATCCTGGGTCACGAAGGCGTGGGCACCATCACCGAAACAGGTTCCTCCGTGACCAGCCTCAAGGTGGGTGACCGCGTCATCATCTCCTGCATCAAGTCCTGCGGACACTGCGCCAACTGCAAGACCGGGCTGTACTCCCACTGCCTGGGCGAGGAGGGGCAGCCCGGCATCGGCTGGATCTTTGGGCACCTGATCGACGGTACCCAGGCCGAGTTCGTCCGCGTCCCGTACGCCGAGAACTCCCTGCACCTGCTTCCGGAAGGGGTCAGTGACGAGCAGGCCGTCATGCTCTCGGACATCCTTCCCACCGGCTTCGAGATCGGCGTGCAGTACGGCAGGGTGAAGCCCGGTGACACGGTCGCCGTGGTGGGGGCCGGGCCCGTCGGACTCGCCGCGATCGCCACCGCCGGCCTCTACGGTGCCGCCACCATCATCGCCGTCGACCTCGATGCGAACCGGCTGGAGAAATCCCGCGAATTCGGTGCCACCGACGTCGTCCTGTCCGGCGACGCCGGCTGGAAAGAGCAGGTGCTGGCGCTGACCGATGGACAAGGCGTGGATGTCGCCATCGAAGCAGTCGGCATCCCGGCGACGTTCAGCATGTGCACTGACATCGTCCGGCCCGGCGGCAGCGTGGCCAACATCGGTGTGCACGGCAAACCGGTCCAACTCCACGTGGAGGACCTGTGGATCCAGAACATCAACATCAGCATGGGTCTGGTCAACGCCAACACCACCCCGATGCTGCTCAAGCTCGTGGCCCAGCAGAAGGTGCCGGCGGAAAAGTTCGCCACCCACCATTTTCGTTTCGACCAGTTCCTGGAGGCCTACGACACCTTTGCCCGCGCCGCTGAAACGAAGGCGCTCAAGGTAGTGATCACCGCATGAACGCCCTCAGCCCTTCGGGAGGATGAGGCTGCTTCCCCGCAGGACCGGGAGTCCGGCAAGGACCTTGTGAAAGGACGGCGGCCATGCGACCAGGCCGGATTGTCATGCTGGTGTTGGGTACGCTCAGCGCGCTCCTGGGACTGGGGCTGCTGGCCGGCGCCGCCGGTGCGGGGTGGGCCAATTCCGTGCAGTGCAACAACGGATACTTCACCACGCCTACGGAACGCTTCACCGCGAACTCCTACGCCCTCAGCAGTCCACCCCTCGATGTCATTGCCGACGGCCGCTTTTCCGGGGCGCGTCCCGTGAACGTGCCGGGCAGCATCGTGATCCGGGGTTCCGCGGCCGATGCGGCCAGGACGATCTTCATCGGGATTGCCCCGCAGGCTGAGGTGGCGGCGTATCTGGCCGGCGTCAGGCACACCGAGATCGTCGACGTGAGATTTGCCCCATTCCGCGCCCTGTACCGCGAGGTCACCGGAGTCAGGGCCCCGCTGCGGCCGGCCGGTCAGAGTTTCTGGACGGCGTCGGCCTCCGGGCCGGGGACCCAGGAGCTCAAATGGGACCTGCGGTCGGGGAACTGGGCCGTCGTCATCATGAACGCCGACGCCGGCACTCCCGTGGCCGTTGACCTTCAAGCCGGAGCCCGCACGGACCTGCTCTGGCCGATTTTCATCGGCCTGCTGACTGCCGGGCTCTTGTTCCTCGTCGTCGGCGTGCCCTTGATCGTGGCGGGAGCCGCCGGGCTGGGACGAGGCGGGCCCCGGCCATCCGCTCCCGGACCTGCCGGACGTCCCGGGCAAACCCCGGGTGCGGCCTACGGGGCGCAAGGCTCGCGGGGGCAAACGCCCGCGGGCCAGCCGACTTCCGGTCCGCTCTATGCCTCCCCGCCGTTTGCCGGAGCTGCGCTCGCGGCCCAGTCCGATGCGGTTCGGTCTTACCCGGCGCGGCTCACCGGCAACCTGGACCCCAACGTGTCCCGCTGGCTGTGGCTCGTGAAGTGGCTGCTGGCGATCCCGCATTTCATCGTCCTGTTCTTTCTCTGGTTCGCCGTCATGGTGGTCACGATCGTGGCATGGTTCGCGATCCTCTTCACCGGCCGCTACCCGCGCTCGCTGTTCAACTTCAGCGTCGGGGTGATCCGCTGGAGCTGGCGGGTGTCCTTCTACGCCTACGGCGCGCTGGGCACGGACCGCTACCCGCCCTTCACCCTCGCACGCACGGACTACCCGGCCGACTTCGACGTCGACTATCCCGAGCGGCTGTCCCGGGGGCTGGTGCTGGTGAAGTCCTGGCTGCTCGCCATTCCCCACCTGCTCATCGTCGCCGTGCTGACGGGGACGGCACAGACGTGGGTCATGCGTGACGGCGAGTGGGTGCGCCAAAGCGTCGGCATCTCCCTCCTGGGCCTGCTGGTATTCATCGCCGGGGTCATTCTGCTGTTCACCGGGAAGTATTGGCCGGGCCTGTTCGACCTGCTGCTGGGCCTGAACCGCTGGATCTACCGCGTGGTCGCCTACGTTGCCTTGATGCGGGACGAATACCCGCCGTTCCGCCTGGACCTGGGGCCAGCGGAACCGGGCCACGCCCAGGCGCTTCCCCCTTCCGGTCTCCCGGCAGGGCCTCCGGCGGCAACTCCGCCGGTAGCCGCCGCGGACAGCAACCCGGTTTCCGACGCCGGACCCGGGGCGCCGGCCGGCGGCCGGGACGGCTTCTACGGGGGCGGCGGCCCCGCGGCGTCCGTCCGCCCGGAGGATCATGACGGGACAGGCGGACCGGGAGGCCCGGACGCCCCGCCCGAGACGGGGCCGACCGCCCCGCCCCGTCCCTAGCGTCTCCTGCCCCTTGCCACCGCGCCCCCGGCAAGAACATAGTTGAGGGAATTTACCACCCCGCGGCAGGAGGCAGGCGGCGATGCTGAACGACGAAGCACCGGGAAACGGTTTGTTGCAGGGCAAGACGGCCGTGATCTACGGTGCGGGCGGCGCGATCGGCGGAGCCGTGGCCCGCGCCTTCGCTGCGGAGGGCGCCTTCGTCCACCTCGCGGGGCGCACCGAGTCACGGCTGGAAAAGGTGGCCCGGGACATCGTCGAGGACGGCGGCAAAGCCGAGACCGCCGTCGTCGATGCCCTCAACGAGGAACAGGTGGACGCCTTCGTGGCCCGCGTGGCCAAGAAGAGCAGGCGGATCGACATTTCCTTCAACGTCATCTCGTTCGGCGACATCCAGGCGCCGCTGATGGAAATCAATGTGGACGACTTCACCCAGCCCGTGACCCTGGCGACGCGTACCCATTTCCTCACCACCCGGGCCGCGGCCACGCACATGATCAAGCAGCGCTCCGGGGTGGTGCTGATGTTCGGCGGTTCCGGCCCGCAGACCCTGCCCGGACTGGGCGGATCTAAGATTGCCCTGGACGCGATGGAGGGGCTGCGCCGGCAATGGGCGCTTGAACTGGGACAACACGGGATCCGGGTGGTCACCATGGTCTCCGGCGGCATCATCGAGACGATTCCCTGGCAGGCCGAGGGGCGTGGGGAGATCGTGGAGGAGATCGCCAAGGCCGCGCATCTGAACCGCACCGCCACCCTGGCCGACGTCGGCAGCGTCGCGTGTTTCATCGCCTCGGACAAGGCCGGGGCCATCACCGATGCCACGGTGAACATCTCCGCCGGCGCGATTGTCGACTATTGACGCGGGGTGCCTTCGCCTTGGGTCTCCCGGCTGGCCTGTACACGCCCGCCCCGGAGCTCGCGGAGCTCCCGCAGGATCTCCAGCTGCTGGTTGTTGATCGCAGTGAGACGGTCGATCCCGGCCTTGGACCGCAGATCCGTGTCGTAGTCGTGCTGGGCCATGGCAGCTGCAATAGCGTCCTGGCGTTTGGCGGCAATGAGCAGAATGGCGCCCTGCAGCCCGGCGAGCATGGACAGGAAGAGGTTCAGCAGGATGTATGGGTACGGGTCCCACGCGTGGGACGCCAGCACCGCGGAGTTCAACAGTGCCCAGATGATCATGAAGCCGATGAAGGAACCCACGAACGGCCAGCTTCCCATCCCGTTCCGCATGACGTCGGCTGCCCGCTGGCCTTTGCTTAGCTGTGCTTTGTGCGTCGCATGCCAGGTCTTGCGCTGTTCGCTCATGTGCCAAGCGTAAGCGCCCGGGGAAACCGGCCGGCCGGACCAGGCTATTCGACCGTGACCGTGACCTTGATCCGCTGTACCGCGTTGTTGCCCATGCCCTGGTAATTCCATGCCTGCTCCAGAGGCTGTGTCGCGCCGCTGGCATCGGTGGCCCGGCAGGACAGCTCGTGATCGCCGGCGTCGGCCACCCACGGCATCGACCATGCGCACCAGGCGAACGGCGCTGCCGGGTACTCGAGCTGCGCCGGCGCCCACTTGCCGTCGATCCCCACTTCCACGCGCTGCACGGCGCCCTGTCCGGACCAGGCCCGGCCGCTGAGCATCACCGGGCCGGCAGGCAGGAACCGGCGCCGGGTAAAGAAGTCCGGCACCCCTGGCGGGACCATCAGCGAGCGGACGTTGATCCACGTGACCGGGGTGCCGGGGTCGTCGGCGTCCTGCTGGTAGCGGTACGCGACCTGCTGCTGGAATCCGTCGAAGTGATGGGTCAGCACCTGAATCGAGGAAAGCCACTTGACGCTCGCCATGCCGTACCAGCCGGGGACCACCAGCCGGAGCGGGTACCCGTGTTGCGGCGGCAGTTGGGCGCCGTTCATCCGGTAGGCAAGTACGACGTCGGGCCGCAGCGCCTCGGCGATCGGCAGGCTCCGGGCGTACTGCTGACTCACACCGCCCTGGATTCCGGAGTCCGCCCCGGTGAACACCACCTCCACGGCATCGTCGTCCACCCCCGCCTGGGTCAGCAGGTAGGCCAGCGGGACGCCGGTCCAGGCGGCGGTGCCGACTGCCTCCAGCGTCCAGGGCTGGCTCAGTGGGCGGGGCCGCAGCAGGGAGCGGCCGTTGCCGGCGCACTCCAGGGTCACCGGAAGGGTGATGCTGGGTGCCCGGCGGAGTGCCCGCATACTCAGTTCGACGGCACGCTGAACCGCGCCGCCGATCCGCAGGTGCCAGTGGTCCGCATCGATGAACGGGATGTCGAAATGGTTCAGCAGGTAGTGCAGCCCGGCCGGTGTGGTGTCACTCCGCAGGGCCTCGAGTGGCATCGAATGGTTCCGCACGGCGAGCTGGAGTTCCTCAGCCGTCAGCGGACCATGAGTCGGTTCGCCGGGATGAGGTGTGAGCTTCCTGGCCTGGCGGCGCGGCGCCTTCAGGATGGATGAGCGCCTGGACATCTGCTTCGGCATGGCGTGCTGCGATTCTGCTCCGGACCAGCCCGGTCTTGGCCGGTGTCACCCGTTTTCAGGTCTACGCCGCAGCCCCGATGCCGTCAATACCGGCTCAGCCCGGCATGCCCAGCCGGCCGGCCGCGGGCGAGTGCGGCCGCCCGGCGGCTGGCCGCGGCTGCGAGTGCCGTGCCTAGAGCGAGTGCGCCTCCGCCAGGAACTGGGCGAGTCCCAGCGGCTCGCGGCCGGTGAGTTCGTGCACGGCGGACGTCGGCCCGGCCAGTTCCCCGGCGGCGATGGCGGTGTAGGTGCTCACCCAGGCGTCCACCTGCCACGGCGGGGCGCCCTAGGACGCGCGGGAGGCGAAGGCCTCATCGAGGGATTCGTTGCGGAAAGTGATGGTCCGGCCCGTTCCTGCGGTCAGCAGCTCGGCGGCCGTCGCCAGCGAAATGTCCTCCGGCCCGGTGAGGCTGTAGGTTTTGTCCACGTGCAGGGCCGGGTCCCGGAGCACCGTGACGGCGGAACGGGCAATGTCGGCCCGGGCTACTGCGGCCATGATGCCGTTCCCGGCTGGTCCGCGGATGACGCCGTCGTCCCCGGCCAGCAGGGGCAAGAAGTCCAGATAGAAGTCGTTCCGCAGGAAGGTGAAGTTCATGCCGGAGGCCTTGATCCGCTCCTCCGTGGCGTAGTGGTCCCGGGCCAGCGTGAACGTGGCGTCCGGTGCCGCACCGAAAAACGACGTATACACGATGTGTTCCACCCCTGCGGCGGCCGCGGCGTCAACGAAGGTGTGATGCTGCTGCAGCCGGTCCTCGGCCTCGGCGGCGGAGACCATGAACAGCGTCTTCACGCCCTCCAGCGCAGCCTTCGCCAGGGCCGGGTCGGCGTAGGTGAACACCACCGGCACGGCGCCGTCCAGCTCGGGAGCCCTCCCGGCGTCGCGAACCAGCAGCCGCTGGGGGGAGCCGGCCCCGGCCAGCTGCCGGGCGACCAGTCCGCCCAGCTGTCCGGTGGACCCCGTGATGGCGAGCTCGGGTGCGCCGGCCATGGTCCTAGCCCTCCCGCGAGGCGGGCGACTTGGTCTGGGCAGGATCCCGCTCGGCCAGGGATCCGATGGCTGCGTCGATCTTGTCCATGATGGCCGGGTCAAGCTTCACGCCGGCGGCGGCCACGTTCTTCTCGACCTGCTCCGGCCGGGACGCGCCCATGATCGCGGAGGAGACGTTCTTGTTCTGCAGCACCCAGGCGATACTCAGCTGGGCCATGGTCAGCCCGGCCTCCTCGGCGATGGGCTTGAGCTGCTGCACGCCGGTGAGGACCTCGTCGGACATCCAGCGCTCGATCATCTTGGAACCGCCCTTGGCATCCGTGGCGCGGCTGCCCTCCGGGGCCGGTTTGCCCGGGTGGTATTTGCCGCTGAGCACGCCCTGCGCCATCGGGGACCACACGATCTGGGAGATGCCCAGCTCTTCGGACGTGGGGACCACGTCCGCTTCGATGACCCGCCAGAGCATCGAGTACTGCGGCTGGTTGGATATCAGCTGGAACCCGAGCTCCTTGGCGAGGGCGTGGCCGTCCCGGAGCTGGCTGGCCGTCCACTCGCTGACGCCGATGTAGAGCGCCTTGCCCTGCCGGACGATGTCCGCGAAGGCCTGCATGGTCTCTTCCAGCGGGGTTTCGTAGTCGTAGCGGTGGGCCTGGTACAGATCCACATAGTCCGTCTGGAGCCTGGTCAGCGAGCCGTCGATGGACTCCATGATGTGTTTGCGGGACAAACCCAGATCGTTGTGGCCCTTGGGTCCGGTGGGCCCGAATACCTTGGTGAAGATTTCCAGCGACTGCCGCCGTTCGTCTTTGAGGGCCTTGCCCAGCACGGTCTCGGCTGCTGTGTTGGCGTAGACGTCCGCCGTGTCAAAGGTGCTGATACCGGCGTCGAGCGCTGCCCGGACGCACTGGGTGGCGACGTCGTTCTCCACTTGGGAACCGTGCGTGAGCCAGTTGCCGAAGGTGATTTCCGAAATCTTGAAGCCGCTGTTCCCGAGGTATCTGAATTCCATGGGTTTCACCGTAGCCGACTTGCCAGCGGCCGGTAAGGGCTCAGCCGGCTTTGCGCTCCTGCACGGGGCGCTTGTCCGTGCCGAGCGGCAGCCGGCCGAGCGACACCAAGGAGCCCGTGTCCAGCAGCGACTTTGCGGCGGGCATCGGCGGCTTCTTGAACGAGCGCGGGACGGCGTTGAGCTCGCCGTTCCGGTCCGTGGCCGACGCCACGAGCGGCGCCACTTTGCTGATGTCGTTCACCGGAGCCGTCGGGCTGGGGAGGTCGCGGACGGAAACCCTGACGGGCGGGGGCGCTTCCGCTGTGGCCCTCGCGGTGGCCCGTGCGTCCGCCCGCGCGACGGCGGCGGACCACTCGGGCGACAGCTGGGGGGCTTCCTTCCGGGTGGCCTTGGCCTGCTTGGGAAGTTTGCGGGACTTGCGTTCGGCGGGCGCCCGGGCGGCCCTGGCAACTCCGGCTGCGAGGGCCATGACGATCACGGCGGTTAGCCGGCCGATTCCGGCGATCACGAGTGTGGTGACGAAGACGGCGAACAGACCGAGGAACATGACGAACGCCACTGCGAGGGTTCCCAAGAAGGTCAGGTTTATGGCGATGGTTGTAGGATCTTCCATTTCACCTCTCCAGTCTGGCCCGCAGCGACGCGCCCGCCGCAAAAGTTCGTGGCGGGCGACAGCACCTCTTAACCATACGGACTTTTTTCCTCGGACACGCAGGGATCACCGGTGTCCGCCAAGACGTGTCAAAGCTGTTATTCGGAAGGGCCGTCGGAGCCGGCATCTATAGTCGGAGTAAGCCCTGCCGGCGTCGTCCGGCCTCCCGGAAGGACACTCTGTGACCCACCCCGCTTCCGGCCCTCCCGTGCCGGACCCCCAGGACCACACTCCGTTGGACCGGAACTGCCCGTGCCTTTCCGGGGAGCAATACGGCGATTGCTGCGGCCGCTTCCACCGCGGGGGATCCGAGGCCCCGACGGCGGAGCAGCTGATGCGTTCCCGGTACAGCGCCTTCGTCCTCCTGGACGCCGCATACCTGCTGCGGACCTGGCATCCGGACACCCGGCCGGCCGGTCTGGAACTGGATCCGGCGATGCAGTGGCGCCGTCTGGATATCGTCTCGACCGGCCGTGGCGGCCCGCTCGACAACGAAGGGACAGTGGAGTTCAAGGCCCATTTCCGGCACGACGGCGAACGCGGCGTGCACCACGAGAAGAGCCGTTTCCTGCGGGTGGACCGCCGGTGGTACTACCTGGACGCGCTCTGGTCAGACTGACGGGGTTATCAGACTGACGGGGTTAAAGGACTGCCGGGCGCCGGGCATCGTTGCCCGGCGCCCGGCAGGATCCGGACGTTTCGCCTGGCGGGCGGCCTAGCGCTCCTCGACAGTGTCCACCGGGGTGAAGCCGGCGCGGTCCACCTTGCGGTGGAAGTGCATTCCGGCAAGTCCGCCCAGCACGGCACCGACCAGGGCAACCGCAGCGATCACCACAGCGGCGATGATGCTCATGGTGTTGAGCTGGCCCTCATTGACCGGGATGCGGGGGAAGCTGTTCAGGTTGGCCAGGATGTTGTATTTCTGGCCGGCCACGAGGCCAAGAATGGCCACGACGATTGCGGCGATGATGGCCCAGACCCACACCATGAGGCCTTGCTTGGCACCGTTGAAGCGGGCCATCCGGCCGGCCACGTAGCCTCCGCAGTAGTACGCCACGAACAGGATCACGAGCAGCACGATGACGCCGACGAATCCCACCGTCTCGTTGCCGCCGGACACGGCAACGTTGACGTCGGTGTTGGTGGCGAGGCCGACGGCGGTTCCGGCCGCGGCGACGAACGCTGTCAGCAGGACTGCGGTGCCGGTGGCGGCAAGCCAGCCGAAGAACGCCGAGCCGATCTTGACCCCGCCGAACTGCTCCTTCTCACGGGCAACCACGGTCTCGCGCGTGGGGACCTCCTCGCGGACCGCCTCGTCCCGGGCGGTCCTGCGCGAAGGGTCGTCGGGCCGGACCGCCGTCACGGACTCGCCGCCGACGGGCGTGTCCATCCGGGCTGTGGCCGGGCCGGTCGCCGGGGCGGCCGGGAAGGCCCGCGTGTCGTCCGCCGGAGCGCTGCGGACGGGCTCATCCCGGATGGGCTCGCTGCTGACCGGCTGGCTCTGGGTTGCGTCCTGGCGTGCGTCGTGAATCCGGGCCTCCTGCGTGGGGGTCCCGTCCGCGGCGCGACGGGGCGTTGGATCTTCGGGGCCTGCTGTGCTGCTCATGAGGACTGCTCGCTTTCACTGATCGACCCGGATCCATTGTTTGGACCGGGCACCGCACTGCGGAGACCGGTGTGCAGGTCTCCGCTAAACCTAACCACGCCTAAAAGCCGGTTAGCAAGGTTGCTTATCATTCAGCGGGTGTGGCAGCCGTGCGTGCGACGCCCGGCCTCAGCGGTATTTCCGGTGCAGGTTCTCCTTCGTCGAGGCGCGCGGGCTGGCGTCGGCAATCCACGGGCCGGTGCCCTCGGACTGGTCCAGGACACCGGCCTCAAGCCAGGTGAACTCGCCGTCGAGGACCTTACGGGCCAGCACGTGGTCGCCGTCGTCCGTGTTCCTCCACAGCTGGTCAAAGTACTCGTCCACGCGCACACGGGCTTGCTCGCAGTAGGCCTCGGCGAGCTCGAAGGCCGACGCGCCCCGTTCCGGTGCGGTACGCAACAGCATCTCCGCACGCGAGCAGCACGCCGCCATGGCGTACAGCTCGGCACCGATGTCCACGATCCGGCCCAGGAACGCCTGCTTGTGTTCGAGCCTGGCCTGCCAGCGGCCCATCCCGTAAAAGGTCTGCCGGGCCAGCCGTCGCGAGGACCGTTCGACGAAGCGCAGCTGCTTCGCGAGCCGGCCGAAATCGCTGTAGGACCGCGGATCCATGCCGGCGCCGGCCACGAGCTTGGGCAGCCATCGCGCGTAGAAACCTGAGGCGCCGACGGCGGCTTTTGCCTTGTCCGACAGGCTGGCGTCCTCCGACGCTAGGTCGCCTGCTGCCGCCAGGTGCGCGTCCACGGCTTCCCGCGCGATCAGCAGCTTCATGATCTCCGAGGACCCCTCGAAGATCCGGTTGATGCGGAGGTCGCGCAGCTGCTGTTCGGCCGGAACGGCGCGCTCGCCGCGCGCCTCCAGCGAGTCCGCCGTCTCGAAGCCGCGGCCGCCGCGGATCTGCACGAGCTCATCGGCGATCCTGCAGCTGATCTCCGTGGACCACAGCTTGGCGAGGGCCGCTTCGATCCGGACGTCCTTCTGCCCGGCGTCCGCCATTTCGGCTGAGAGCTCGAACACGGCGTCCAGGGCGAAGGCGCTGGCCGCGATAAAGGCGATCTTTTTGCCCACGGCCTCATGCTTGCCGACCGGACGGCCCCATTGAGTGCGGGCATTGGACCACTCGCGGGCGATTTTCAGGCTCCACCGTCCGGAAGCGACGCAGAGGGCGGGAATCGAGAGCCGGCCGGTATTCAAAGTGGTGAGCGCGATTTTCAGGCCCTGGCCCTCGCGTCCCAGCCTGTTTGCCGCCGGCACCCTGACCTGATGAAAGCGGGTCACGCCGTTTTCGATGCCGCGCAGACCCATAAAGGCGTTGCGGTTTTCCACCGTGATGCCCGGGGAGTCCATCTCCACCACGAAGGCGCTGATCCCGCCCTTGTGGGCTGTGCCGTCCGCATCGGTGTGGGCCGGGACAAGCGCCATCACGACGACGAGTTCGGCAATCACGCCGTTGGTGGTCCAGAGCTTCACGCCGTCCAGTACGTATGACTCTCCGTCGTCCGAGGGGACGGCGGTGCTGCCCATCCGGGCAGGGTCGCTGCCGACGTCGGGCTCCGTGAGCAGGAACGCGGTGATGGCGCCGGCGGCGCAGCGCGGCAGGTACTCCTGCTTCTGGTCGGGCGTGCCGAACACCCGCACGGGTTCCGGGACGCCGATGGACTGGTGGGCGGAGAGCAGGGCGCCGAGGCTGGGGTGCACCGAACCCAACAGGGCCAGCGCCCGGCCGTAGTAGACAAGCGAGAGACCCAGCCCGCCGTAGTCACGGGGGATCTTCATCCCGAAGACACCCAGCTCCGCGAGGCTCCTGAGGTATTCGTCCGGGATCAGGGCGTCGCGCTCGATGGCCCGTCCGGACATCGTCCGGCAGTAGGCCGTCAGGCGGGCCATGAATGCCTCGCCGCGTTCGACGTCGTCCGCGGGGGCCTCCGGCCACGGGTGGATCAGGCTTAGGTCGAAGCTGCCGAGGTACAGGCCCTTGGCGAAACTTGGCCGGTCCCAGCTGGTCTCGCGGGCGGCCTCGGTGATGGCCCGGGCGTCGGCCGCCGTGGCGTCCGGCCCGATGGCGTCCGAGGCGACGGGAACATCCGAGGGCGGACTGTCCGTGGCGGGAATGCCAGTTGAGGGATTTTCAGTGGCTGGATTTTCGACGGCGGAGCTCATCGGGCATCTCCTCTAACCGGGTGGCCGGCTTGAGCCCTGGATCCGCCGTGGGTGGAGGACCCTTTAGCTGTCACGCAATACTACCCGCGGGTAGGTGCCTGTACTAGGGGCCGGTTGACCCATAAATTCACCGGTGATTTCACCGGGCAACTCCACCGTGGACGCGTGGTGGACCAGCCGGTCCCACCCGTGGTTCAGGCCTTGGACGAGTCCGAGCAGGAGATAGGCCCCGAGGAACCAGGCGAGGCGTCCGACGCCCACCATCACCAGGGAAATGAAGGCTGCCGCCATCATGAAGAGTGTGATCACCAGGGCAAACACGAGAGTTCCAATGAACACCATGGTTGCCGTTTCCACTGCGCTTAGATCGAACTGCATTCTTCCTCCTGCACCGTTGCCTCGGCCGAATCAGTAGGCTGAGCGTAGGGTGCAGGAGGCGCAGGTAACCAGTGTCCTCGGGGTGTGCCGGGATCCTTGATATGGGATCGAAATGCTACCGGGGCGTAGGTCACGGAGCGGTTGCGAAAGCCTCACCGCCCGCGTCTTGGTGCCCGCGCAGACCGTCAGTCGTCGTCGAACTCGGGGGCGTCCTGGCCCACGATCTGGAAATCGGCACCGACCCGTACTTCGACCTCGGAACCGTTATCCAGGCGCACCTCCACCTCGTAGGCGGTGGCGCCTTCAGTCTCGCGCTCCACTTCACTGACCCGGCCCTGGCCGACCCTGGCGAGTGCGGCGCTCGCGGCCCGGTCCCAGTCGGCAGAGTTCAGGGCGGGTGCGTTGTCATCATCGTCGCCGAGCTCGGGACCTTCGACTCCCGCCACCTGGAACGAGCTGTCGAGGTTGACCTCGACCCTACTGCCGTCCGGGAGCCGGACGTCAACCTCGTAGGCTGTGGCGCCCTCGTTTTCCGCTTCCGCCTTGGTCACCGTTCCCCCGCCGGTCTTCGCGAGTGCGGCGTCGCTGGCCCGCTGCAGTTCCGTCCCGCCCAAGGGCTGGTCATCGGTGGCCAGGGTGCCGCTCGCGGCCGCCACCGTCGTGCCGCCCAGAATCACGGCGGCCGCCGCCACCCCGGTGATCACCAGCGCCTTTTTGCGCATGATTCACTCCTCGCATGTCGTGAGAACAGTCTGCTCCTGAACCGCAAAGCAGACAACGATAAATGCAAACCGGGGCCTGAGTTAACCTTGTAGCTGGCAGTTTTTCCGTATCCGCTGCCCACCAAGACCCCCAAGGCAGCTGAAGGAGAATGCGTGTCCCGCTCCGCCGTGTCCGCGGCCGACGCCATCGGCGCCCGCCTCCGCGACCTTGAACTCCTCACCAAGGGTCCCGCCTGGGCACTGACCCGCTCCGCGCCCTGGGTGATCGCCGTGCTGCAGGCCTCTTTCACCCGCACCCGGCCGCAGTTGCCGCTGGAGCAGTTCCACGCCGACGTCGACGCCTTCCTTGAACAGCTCCGCCGCCAGGACCCGGGGCTGGGCGGCAGCGCCAACGGGAAGTCGTTCGGCGACGAGTGGACCCGGAAGAACTTCCTGACCCGGCGCAACCAGTCGGGCCAGATCGTCTACGAGGTCACCGAACCGGCAGCCCGCGTCCTCGCGTTCCTGGACAGCCTTTCAAGCGAACGCTCCACCCTCAACGGGTCGCGGCTCGGGACGCTGCTGGGCGACGTCGAAAAGCTCGCCAATGAGACGAACCCGGACCAGAGCGCACGGCTGGAGTCCCTCGAGGAGGAGATCGGCGAACGCCGGCAGCTCATCGAGGACATCAGCTCGGGGGACTTTGACGGCCTGCTTGACGACGACGAGGCCGTGGAGGCCGCCGGCAACATCCTGGACCTCGCCGCCAGCCTGCCCGCCGATTACAAGAAGATGCGTGACCGGATCGAGGAGCTGGTGGGGGAGCTCCGCAACCAGATCATCGAGGAGTCGCTCAGCAAGGGCGCCACCATGGCGCAGGTGCTGGACGCGGACAAACGGCTCCGGCAGAGTCCCGAGGGCAGGACCTTCCGCTCCTTCACGGCGTTCCTGGAGGATCCGCAGCAGCAGCTCCGGTTCCGCTCGGCGATCGGTGAGGTGCTCAGCCGGCAGTTCGCCGACGACCTCAGCCACGAGGAACGCGAGACCCTGAAGAACCTCGTGGCCGAACTCCGCACGCAGCACAGCCAGATCCAGAGGATTTACGGCAAGCTCAGCGAGAGCCTCAACACGTATGTCCAGAGCGACGATTTCCGCCAGTCGGTCCGGCTCCGGAAGGTGCTCCGGGAGGCCGAGCAGGCCATCCGCTCGCTCCCGTACGAGCGCGAACGTCCCGGCCTGGTACGCGGCCCGGTGCTGTTCAACGCAGGGTTCGAGTCCCTGTCCATGGTCAAGCTCTTTGACCCGGACGAGTTCGCGGCGCCGCCGAAGCTCGCCGATCCCATCGCGTTCAGCGACTCGGACCGGGTGCGCTCGCCGCGGACAGGCAAAGCGAGCCCCGCCGCGATCCGGGCCGCGTTTGCGGGCGCCTCTTCCCTGGCGGCGGCCTGGGCCGAGCTCCCGGCCGGGGAGCGGCATATCAACTCCATCCGCGCCCTGCTGTCCCATGCGCTGCACGAGGGCGCCGGCTTCGACCGCGAGGCCTGGGACACCCTCGACTTCGAACAGATCGACGGCTCCACGCGCACCGCGTACCTGCCTGTGGTCACGCTCAAGAAGGATTGAAGATGACTGAAGACATCACGACGGCGGCCCCCGCTGCGGAGCCTGCCCAGCACGTCCACGCCGACCCCTACACCGTCAGCCCGCGTGACACCTTCGTCGACGGCGCCGCGCTGTTCCCCGGTGACACGGGCGTCCTGCCGATGAAGGTCCGCCAGGCCCTCGTCAAGCTCCTCAAGGGGCCCTATATCGACGGCGGCCGGGACGAGAAACTGTGGACCACGCTGCTGGACAACCAGCTGATCCTGCGCAGCCGCCTCTCCGAACTGTTCCTGACCCTCCAGCTGGACCACGAACGCAAGGTCGCCGTGCTGCGCCCGGTGGATCCCGAGGCCATCGGCGGGAGCACCCGTTCCAGCATCCTGCGCCAGCAGCGCGCCCTGAGCCGGGTGGAAACCATCGTGCTGCTCCGCCTCCGCCTGCTCCTGGACCGTCACGTCACAGCCCAGACGGACCCCACGATCACCCGCGAGGAAATCGCCGAGCTCGTGGCCCACTACCAGCCCTCCGGGCAGCAGGACGCCCTGCGCGATTCCGACGTCGTCAACCGCGCCATCACCAAGCTCCTGGCCCGCCAGCTCCTGCTCACCACCGGCCTGGACGAGGTCTACACGATCTCCAACGCCCTCCCGCTGGCCCTCCCGTTCGAAAACATCGGCGACATCCCGGCCCAAATCGAAGCCCTCATAGCCGCCGCCACCGACCAGTCAGGAACAGAACCCCTGCTGGAGCTCGACGCCGACGCGGCAGCTCCGGCGGAGGATGACACCGAGGGCGACCACACTGAGGAAGCGGGGGAATCCAAGTGAGCATCGCATCCATGCTGCCGATGGGCGAGCTCACCAACCCGGGCCAGATGCGCCTCGCCCTGGTCCAAGTGGTCAACTGGGGCACGTTCCATGGCGCCCACACGATGCACGTGGACCGCAACGGCACCCTGCTCACGGGCAATTCCGGCGTCGGCAAGTCCACGCTGTTCGACGCGATGCTGCGGGTTTTCGACGCCCGGCCGCGCTCCAACGAGGCCGCGGCGCAGCGCGCCGGAGGTGCGGTTGAGGACAAGCGGACCACGTTCACGTACATGCGCGGCAAAGTGGGGGACAAGGCCGTCGGCGAGGGCTCGGCGAGTGCCTTCCAGCGCCCCGGCGCCACCTGGTCCGCCGTCGGGCTGACTTTCGACAACGCCGCGGGCACCCGGGTGACGGTCTCGGCGCTGTTCGACCTGCCCAAGAACGGCACGGAGTCCAGCGTCGGCCGGTATTACGTGATCGACAACAAGCCGCTGGACCTCACAGCCATCGAAGGCATCGCGGAGAAGCGGTTCACCAAGTCCGCCCTCGACGCGATCTTCCCGGACGCCCAGGTCTTCGACGTCCACAAGGCCTTCGCGGAACGCTTCCGACGCCTTCTCGGCATCAACTCGGACCAGGCACTCCCGCTGCTGCGCGTCATCCAGGCCGGCAAGGGCCTCGGCGGCAGCGTCAACACCTTCTTCCGGGACCAGGTCCTGGACGCCCCCGCGACGCTGTCCGCCGCGGACGACGTCGTCGAGGAATTCAGCAACCTGATGTCCATCCGGCAGCGCCTCGAGGACGTCCGGCAGCAGCGCGACCAGCTGGCCCCCGTTCCCGGCCTGAATAAGGAATACGCCCAGTCCCTGCTCGACGCTAACCGGCTGCGGGACCTCTCAGGCGAGGAATTCGAGGCGTATAAGCAGCAGCTGGCCGTCACCGTGCATGAGAAAACGCTCTCCCGGTTCAAGGACCTCGCCCAGGCGAAGGCCAAGGAGCTCGGCGCCGAGCGCGGCGTCCGCGACGGCCTGGCCAAGGGGCTGCGCCAGCTGGAGGCGGACTACAACAACCAGGGCGGCAATGCGATCTCCGCGATCGAGCAGTCGCTCGAAAACGCCCGGGTGGGGCTCAAGCTCCGCCAGCAGGTGGAGGAATCGGCCCGCAAGGCGCTGTCCGACGCCGGCCTGGAACTCGACTGGACAGCGGCCGGCTGGGAGCAGGCGCACGAGCACGCCGCCGCACGTTCCGCCGAGCTGCAGGACGATGCCGAGGCGCTCAAGGAGCTGCGTTTCGAGGCCTTCGACGGCCACGCCACCAGGAAGCGGGAACTGGCCGCGGCCCAGCAGGAGCTGGTCTCCCTCAAGACCCGCAAGTCGCTGCTGCCGCCGTCGAGCATTGAAAACCGGAGCGCCATCGCGGCCGCCACGGGCGTGTCGGAGGAGCAGATGCCCTTCGGCGGCGAGCTGATCGACCTTGCCGAGGGCCAGGAACAATGGCGTCCGGCCGCCGAGCGTGCACTGCGGAGCCTCGCCACTACGCTGCTGGTCCCGGGCGAGCATTTCGCCGCCGTGACCCGGTACCTGAACGATCACTCCGTCCGCGGCGCGCTCCGTGCCGTGGACGTGTCCAGGCCGCTCGCCGGCGGTGCGCTGGCCGTGGAGGATGCGGCCGACGGCGACCTGCTGGGCAAACTGGATATCCTCACCACCGGACCGGCCGGGGAGGCCGGCGAGTGGATCCGCGAGCGGATCGCCCTCGACTTCGCCTACCCCTGCGTCGAGGACCCGGACGAGCTCGCCCGGCTGGACAAGGGCCTGAGCCTGGGCGGGGTGGTCAAACGCAACCGCCACACGGTGGAAAAGGACGACCGCTTCACCGGCCGGCAGGACTATGTCCTCGGCTTCGACAACGCCTCCAAGCTGGAACTTGTGGCGGCGCAGGTCGAGGATCTCCAGCAGGAACTGGCCAAGGCCACCGAACTGGCCCAGAGCCGGGAGGAATCGCACCAGGGCATGACCCGGCAGCTCGAGGCACTGCGCCGCGTCGCCGACGACCACCGGCCGTGGGAGCAGGTTTCGGCCGCCGTGGCCGCGGACGAGCTCGCCCGGATCGAGCAGCGGCTCAAGGACGCCCTGGCCGCGCAGGCGGACCTCGAACCGCTCCGCGCCAACATCGAGGCGGCCCGGCACAAGCACCAGTCCAGCACCGAGGCCGCGGCCGTGCTGCAGAGCGAATACAAAGCCCTCGACACGCAGCTCACGGCCGCCGATGCGCTGCTGGACGCCGCGCGGGCCCGCCTGGCGCAGTCGCCGCCGTCGGACGCCACCGTGACCGCGCTGGAACCGTATTTCGCCGGTTTCGGCGACGTCCTGGAGATGCACGAGCTGGACAACCTGGCCAACCAGGTGCGGACCCGGCTCCTCGCCGAGCTGCACGCCGCCGAGTCCCGCGGCCAGGCCACCTCTGAGCGGCTTACCCGCATCTTCGAAGGATTCGTCCGCGAATGGGGCACGGCGGTCTCCGCGGACCACGGCACCTCGATCGGGGCCGCGGGCGAGTTCGAGGGCCGCTACCACGCCATTGTCAGCGACGGGCTGCCCGCGCAGGAGGCCGAATTCCGGCAGTTCTTCAACCAGCGCACCCACGAGTCCTTCAGCACGCTGCTGCACCTGCTGGACGAGGAACGCCGCTCCATCACCAGCCGCATCCTGCCGCTCAACGGGATCCTGTCCGAGGTCAACTTCCACGAGGGCAGCTTCCTGGAACTCGACATCAAGCAGACCCTGCCCGCCACGGCCAAGCAGTTCAAGGACGCCATCCAGAACGCGCTAAAGGTCCGGCACACGCGGCCGGGCAAAGCAGTTGGCCCCGCCCCCGGGGCGGACGCGGATGACGACGCCGAGCTCACCAACCGCTACAAGTCGCTCGAAACGCTCGTGAAGCGGCTGGGCTCCCAGACACCCGAGGACCGGCGCTGGCGCTCCGAAGTGCTCGACGTCCGTGGCCACCTGTTCATCCAGTGCAAGGAGCACCGCGAGGCCCACGGCTCCGGATCCCGGGGCGGCCGCAAAAAGACCGACGTCTTTATGCATGCGGACACCGGTTCCATGTCCGGCGGCGAGCGGCAGCGCTTCACCGCGTTCATCATGGCCGCGGCCCTGAGCTACCAGCTGGGCATCGCCGAGCAGGGCTTCACCACCTACGGCACCGTGATGATGGACGAGGCGTTCGTGCTCGCCTCGGAGGAGTTTGCCGGTGCCGGCATCAAGGCCCTGCACGAGTTCGGGTTCCAGCTGCTCCTGGCCGCCCCCGAAAACGTGATCGACCTGTCCCGGCACCTTGGCTCCGTCACCGAGATCCTGCGGGACAAGCGCACCAACCGTTCCGGGGTGCTCACGGCTCCCGTGATCGGTCCGCGTCCCGGCTCCGGGGGAACCTGGCGGTCCGAAGCCAACCCCGTGGACATCGTCCTCCGCTGACCTCCGGGCCGCCGGGCACGGAAATATAACAAATCGATGGAATTACTGCGGGAAGTCTGGTGGGGGCGGCACGTCCAGCCCGGCAACGGCGTCCACCGCCACCGTCTTCGACGCCGCGGTACCGCCCGAAAACCGCCCGGATAGCCGGATCGAGACAATTACGTTACGAAACGTTTGCTTAATTCACAGAAGGATAGGCTAGCCTTACTCAGGTTCGCATCATTGACCTAAGGAATCCCATGCCTCTCCCTACCCCAAGCAGCGCTGTGCCCCGACGCCGGTTCCTCCGCGCCACCGGGCAGGCGACTGCTGCCCTGGCCGCCGTCGCGCTCTCCCTGACCGCCTGCTCCACCGGTCCGGCCAGCTCCACGGCGACGGATGCCCCCAGCCAGTCGGCCAGCTCCGCGTTCCCGGTGACCATCAAGCACGTGTTCGGCGAGACGACCATCAAGGAACAGCCCAAGCGGGTCCTCACCGTGTCCTGGGTCAATGACGATGTGGCGCTTGCCCTCGGTGTGGTTCCGGTAGGTGTCCCGAAGAACGAATGGGGCGGCAACGACAAGGGATCCACCCCGTGGAAGGACGCCGCGCTCGAGAAGCTCGGCGCCGGCTTCGGTACCGAGAAGGCCCCGGTCCAGTTCTCCGAGGCTGACGGTGTCAACTTCACCGAAATCGCCAAGCTCAACCCGGACGTCATCCTGGGCGCCTACTCCGGCCTCACGGAGGAGGACTACAAGAAGCTCAGCGAAATCGCCCCCGTGGTAGCCCACCCGGAGATCGCCTACGGAACGCCATGGCAGGATTCCACCACCATCATCGGCAAGGCCCTCGGCAAGACCGCCGAAGCCACCAAGCTGGTCGCAGACACCGAAGCCACCATCCAGGACAAGGTCTCGAAGTACCCGCAGCTGGCCGGCAAGAGCTTCATCTACGGCAACCTGGAGCCCGCCAAGGGCGACGGCGTCAACGTCTACACCGCCAATGACAACCGCCCCCGCTTCCTCAGCGAGATCGGCATGAAGCTGGCCCCCGTCGTCGAAGACAATTCCAAGGGCTCCAAGGAGTTCTTCATCCCGTGGTCCGCGGAGAAGGCCAACGAACTCGCCTCCGACGTCTTCGTGACCTGGGTCCCCGACGCAACGACCGCCGATGCCATCAAGACCGACCCGCTGCTCAGCCAGATCCCGGCCATCAAGAACGGTGCCCTCGTTGCCGACTCGGACAACGCCCTGACACTGTCCATCTCCGCGTCCTCGCCGCTGAGCCTGCCATGGGCACTCGACACGTTCCTGCCACAGCTCGCCAGCGCAGCGGACAAAGTCAAGTAAGCACCGTTCCATGAGCCCACTTACGACGACGGCGGGCAGCACCGCCGCCCGGTCCGCCCCGGACCCAGCCGTGGCTGCATCAGCCCCTGCCCGGGGGCCGCGCCTCCTGTGGCTGCTGGCCGCCGTCGTCGTACTTGCGCTCGTAACCTTGGCATCATTCGCCATCGGAGCCCGGGGCCTGGCCCTGGAAACCGTGTGGCAGGCGCTGACCCAGTTCGATCCGGCCAACGGCGACCACGCCGTAGTCCACGCCCGCATCCCGCGCACCGTCCTGGGCCTGCTCGCCGGCGGCGCCCTCGGGCTCGCGGGCGCCGCGATGCAGGGTGTCACTCGCAACCCCCTGGCGGACCCGGGCATTATCGGCATCAACGCCGGGGCTGCGCTGGCGGTCGTCACCGGAATCTACGTTTTCGGCGTGACCTCGCTGACCGGGTACATCTGGTTCGCGTTCATCGGCGCAGCGGCCGCGGCCGTCGTGGTCTACCTGATCGCGTCGTTCGGCCGGGAAGGCGCGACGCCGGTGAAGCTCGCCCTCGCGGGCGCCGCCTTGAGCGCGGGCCTCTTTTCCCTGATGAACGTCATCCTGGTCTCCAGCCGGGACACCCTCGACCGCTTCAGGTTCTGGCAGGTCGGCGGGATCGCCGGCCGCGACTGGTCAGTGATCCTCCCGGGCCTGCCGTTCCTGCTGCTGGGAGCCGCAATTGTGCTCGTCACGGGCCGGATCCTCAACAACCTTGCCCTCGGTGACGACATCGCCCGCGGCCTGGGCCAACGTGTGGGGCTGTCCCGCGGGATCACCGCCCTCGGGATCGTCCTGCTCTGCGGGTCAGCCACTGCGCTGGCCGGCCCCATCGGGTTCGTGGGCCTCATCATTCCGCACGCCGTCCGCTTCCTCACCGGTCCTGATTACCGCTGGATTCTGCCCTTTTCGCTGGTCCTGGCCCCGGCCCTGCTGCTGGGTGCGGACGTGATCGGCCGCGTCATCCTGCTCCCGGGTGAAGTGCCCGCCGGGATCATGACGGCCCTCGTCGGTGCTCCGGTGTTCGTCTGGCTGGTCCGGCGCAGCAAGGGGGCCGGACTGTGACACTCGCCGAAACCAAAACCCCCGTTGACCTATCACTTCCCGTCGTCAAAACCGCGGCTGAGCGACCAAAACTGATAGCGCAACACTGGCGGACCGCCGCGCTGGCCCTTGCCGTCGTGGCGCTCTTCGCCGCGAGCGTGCTCCTGGGCAGCTACACGGTCACCATCCCCGACTTCTTCAAGATCCTGGCAGCGCACCTCACCGGCGGGGAGAAGATCCCCGGCGCAAGCTTCATCGTGATGGAGCATAAGCTGCCGCGCGCCGTCGTGGGAACGCTGATCGGCGCCGCGTTCGGGCTCTCCGGCGCGCTGTTCCAGACCATGCTCCGCAACCCCCTGGCCAGCCCGGACGTGATCGGCATCAGCTACGGGGCCAGTGCCGCAGCCGTGACGGCGATTGTCGTCTTCGGCGCCACCGGTGCCGTCGTTTCGGGCGCCGCCTTTGCCGGCGCCCTTGGGGTGGCCGCCCTCATCTACGCCATCTCCCGCAGCGGATCCCTCGGGTCCGGCGGGCAGCGGGGCGACGCCGCGGGCAGCCGGCTGATCCTGGCCGGAGTCGGCATCGCCGCCGCCCTCCACGCCGTGGTCAGCTTCCTGATGACGCGGGCGGACATCCGTACCGCCGCCGAAGTCCTGATCTGGCTCAACGGCTCCCTCAATTCCGCAAGCTGGGACCGGGCCGGAACCCTCGGCATCGCAATGCTTGTGCTGCTTCCAGCCGTCGCCCTCCTCGCCGGCCCGCTGCGCATCCTCGAACTGGGCGACGACACCGCCGCAGGCCTCGGTATTCGGGTCCGTGCGGCCCGGCTGGGCATCGTGATCACCGCCGTCGGGCTTGCTGCCGCGGCGACGGCGGCCGCCGGACCCGTGGCGTTCGTCGCGTTCCTCGCCGGGCCGATTGCGCGCCGGTTCGTCCGCAAGGCGAGCCTGCCGGCGTCGGCCCTGACCGGGGTACTTATTGTCCTCGCCGCGGACTACTTCGCCGCGAACATCGCCCCGCTGCTGCTGGACGGAACCGCCCTGCCCGTCGGCGTCGTCACGGGTGCGCTCGGCGCGCCCTTCCTGCTGTGGCTCCTCGTCACGTCCAACCGAAAGGATGCCTGAGATGACCGCTCTGAACGCCTCAGCCCTGACGCTCAAGTACGATCAGCGCACCGTCATCGAGGGGCTGTCCGCCGAAATCCCGGAGGGCAAGGTGACCATGATTGTCGGCGCCAACGCCTGTGGAAAGTCCACGCTCCTCCGCGGCCTGTCCAGGCTGCTCAAACCCGCTTCCGGCATGGTCACCCTGGACGGGAAGGACATCCACCGCCGCCCCGCCCGGGAGGTCGCCCGGATCCTCGGCCTGCTTCCGCAGCATCCCACCGCGCCGGACGGTATCACCGTCCGGGATCTGGTGAGCCGCGGCCGCTACCCGCACCAGAGTTTCTTCCGGTCCGGGTCGACGGGCGGCTCGGCAGACGACGAGCGGGCAGTGCAGGACGCTCTCACGGCCACGGAGACGCTTGATCTCGCCGCGCGGAACGTCGATGAGCTGTCCGGCGGGCAACGGCAGCGCGTGTGGATCGCGATGGCCCTGGCACAGGAGACCGAAGTGCTGCTGCTGGATGAGCCCACCACATACCTTGACCTCGCCCACCAGGTGGAAGTGCTGGACCTGATTACCGACCTCAACCGCCGGCGCGGCACCACGGTGGCGATCGTGCTGCATGACCTCAACCTCGCCGCCCGCTATGCGGACCACGTCATCGCCATGAAGGCGGGACGGATCGTGGCCGAGGGCACCTCCCTCGAGGTGGTCACCGAGGGACTGGTCCGCGACGTTTTCGGGCTCGAATCCCGCGTCGTCCCGGATCCGGTTTCCGGAACCCCGCTCATCATCCCGCTCGGCCGCCACCACGCCGAGTCCCCGAACGCCGTCCCCACAACTCTGGAGCTGATCCCATGAGCGCAGTCAACAAAAACCCGGCCCGCGGGGCCGCGTCCGTGAAATCCGCGCCGGCCACCGAGCCGATGACGCTGGCGTTCGATGTCCAGGTCACGGCAGTCCAGGAGCTCAGCCCCAACTTCCGCCGGATCACGTTCGGCGGCTACTCGCTGCGCGGATTCGGTGTCCACGGCAGCACCATGGATCTGCGGATCAAGCTGATGATTCCTTCTTTGGCCGCGGACGGTACGCAGGTGCCGCTGCCGGAGTTCCGGATGGCGGAGTCCGGCTGGTACCGGGAATGGCTCGCCATGGACCCGGCCACCCGGGGATCCATGCGCACCTACACCGTGCGGCAGGAACGGCTCGACGCCGTCTACCCGGAAATCGACGTCGACTTCGTGCTGCACTTCGACGATTCCGGGAACGGCGGCCCCGCCGCGAACTGGGCGCTGACGGCCAAGCCGGGGGACGCCCTCACCCTCATCGGACCCAACAACCGGGCCGCCCACTGCATCACCGCGGAAACCTATTCCGGCATCGAGTGGCGGCCGGGCCTGGCCCAGCGTGTGCTGCTCGCCGGGGACGAAACCGCTGTTCCGGCGATCAGCGCCATCCTCGAAAGCCTCCCGGCCTACATGAGCGGGCACGCCATCCTTGAGGTCCCGGAGGCCGGTGACTTCCAGGACCTCAGCTCTGCCGCCGACATCACGGTCACCTGGCTGGCGCGCGGTGCGGCAATCGGCCGTTCGCGGCCGCACGGCGAACTCCTGGACGAAGCGGTCCGCGCCGCTGTGCCCGTGCCCGGCTGGGTGGGCATCAAGACCACCGGCAACGCTGCCGGACCGGAGCCTGAGGACGTCAACGTGGATCAGGACATCCTGTGGGAAACGCCGGCCCGGATGGATACCGCCGCACTCGGAGCCAGCAGGAATCCGGACAAACCGGCCGGCGTGATGCCCTTCTACGCCTGGATTGCCGGCGAAGCCGGGGCCATCAAGGAGCTGCGCCGGTACTTGGTGCGGGACGTGGGCATCGACCGGAAGCAGGTTGCGTTCATGGGGTATTGGCGGCAGGGGAAAGCCGAGCTCTGACGCGGTCGCGGGACCCAGGCCCTTTCGGGCTTCCGCTCTGGTCGGCGATGCGCTCCTTCGCAAACCACCGGCAGTGGCCGGTGATCAGCTCACCTGACGTGCCCCGCTAGTTAACCCCGACGTCGTCCGGCGGGGCTAGCGTGGCGCCATGACCGAGAACTTTCTATCCCGCGGCGCCGGCGGGCGGCGGGTTTATGTTGCCCTGGGGGACTCCTTTACCGAGGGGGTGGGGGACTACAACCCCCGGCTGCCCAATGGGGTGCGCGGCTGGGCGGACCGGGTGGCGGAGAAGCTGGCCAAGGCGGAACCGGGATGGGAGTACGCCAACCTTGCGATCCGCAGCAAACGATTGCGCCACGTCATCGCCGAGCAGCTGCAGCCGGCGCTGGCCATGGAACCGACGCTCGTCACCCTGTACGCGGGCGGAAACGACATCCTCGACTTCGGGACCGACATCGACGCCCTCATGAAGGACTACGAAACGCTTGTCGCCACGCTGGCCGCGAGCGGGGCCACCGTGGTGGTGTTCACGGGCTTCGACGTCAAGGTCTCGCCCCTTCTGGAACCTCTGAAGAAGCGCAACGCCGTTTACAACCAGCGCGTGCGGGACATGGCGGCCCGCTACGAAGCCGTGCTGGTGGACTACTGGTGCTTTGACGCGTTCCATGACCCGCGGATGTGGGACACGGACCGGCTGCATATGTCCAAGGCCGGCCACCGGTATCTCGCCGGGCAAGTCCTCGACCAGCTCGGCGTGCCCCACAAAATCACCCCCAAGGAATGGGATCCCCCCGTCCGGCAGGGGCTCCTGGACTGGGAACGGCGGCAGCGGCGCTGGGTGCTCGACTGGGTGCTTCCGCTGTTCGGGCGCAAACTCCGCGGCGTCACCCTCGGTGACCAGCTGACTCCGCGCTGGCCGGATCCAGTCCGGGTCCCGCGGAAGGGACTAAAGAAACTTGTCCGCGGCTGAAGCGCCCGGAAGGGGCCGCGGTAACTCTAACTGTCCAGCAGGTTCTCGTACCCCGGAGCCACCCGGTTGGCATGGAACTCCATGACCTCGAAGTCGGCCACCCCGTTGACGTAGAACGGGTCCCGGGCCAGCGATGTATCCAGGTCGGCGCGGTCGGCGTTGGAGAGCAGCAGCCCGCCGGTGCGGGGAATCTTGCGTCCCGCAACCATAAAGACGCCCTCGTCGAAGGCGTCCTGCAGCCATTTCACGTGGGCCGGCAGATGGAAGTCAACGATCTCTTCGGGGACCTTATAGGTCAGGGAGACTACGTACATACGGTCAGCCTACCGCCTGCCAAAAGCCCCCACCCGGGCGGGGCCACGGACGCCGATCCGTGAAGTTGAAATGTCAAGCTTCAGGTCTCCTAGAATGGAGCCATGACCGAACCGCGCTGGCTGAACGCCGACGAACGCAGGGCCTGGCTGGCCCAGCTCAGCATCAACACGCTGCTTCCCGCCGCCCTGGACACGCAGCTGCACCACTCCGGGAAGCTCTCCCTCTTCGACTACAACGTGCTGGCGATGCTGTCCGAGACCGAGGGCCGGTTCCTGCCCATGAGCGAACTCGCCGCGCGCACCAGCGCCTCCCTTTCGCGGCTTTCGCATGTGGTCACCAAGCTGCAGAACCGTGGCTGGGTGGAGCGCCGCCCGCACCCCGGGGACGCCAGGGTCACGACGGCGCACCTCACCGACACCGGAATGGCCACGATCGAACAGCTCGCCCCGGCCCACGTCGAGGCCGTCCGTTCGCTCTTCCTCGACGCCCTCAGCGAGGAAGACGTCGCCGACCTCGCCCGGATCGGCGAAAAAATCGTGGCCCGCCTCGATGACGACCACTGGATCCTGCGAGAGAGCGACCAGGACGGGCAGTAAGCCAGAAGGTCAGCCGTCGGCCGGCCGCACGGCGTCGCCTAGTGTTGGTCCTATGGAATCGCCGATCCAGAGCTACCTGCGCCAGATCCACGCCGAGATAGCCCAGCTCAGGGACGGCAAGCCGTACAGCACCATTCCGGCGATGGCGAATGTCGATCCGGACAACTTCGGCATCGCCCTCGCCACCGTGGACGGGAAGGTGTACGAGATAGGGGACACCCGCGAGGAGTTCACCATCCAGTCGATCTCCAAGCCCTTCACCTACGGTCTGGCCCTCGAGGACCTGGGCAATGAGGCAGTCGACGCCAAGGTCGACGTTGAGCCGTCAGGGGATTCCTTCAACGAGATCTCGCTGGCCGAGGGGACCGGGCGTCCGGCGAATGCCATGATCAACGCCGGCGCCCTGACCGCCACCTCCCTGATCAAGGGCTCCGGCGGCCAGTCCGGCTTCAAGCGGATCCTCAGCACGTACTCTGCCTTCGCCGGCCGGCAGCTCTCGGTGAGCGAGAGGGTGTACGAATCCGAACTCAAGCACGGCCACCGCAACACGGCCCTGGCCCATCTGCTGCGCTCCTTCAACATCATCGAGGACGACCCCACACCGGTCCTCGAGGACTATTTCCGCCAGTGCTCGGTGCTGGTGAACTGCGTGGACCTCGCGATCATGGCCGCTACGCTCGCCAACGCCGGCCGGAATCCGCTCAACGGCAAGCGGGTCCTGGAGATCGGCCCGGTGGAGCGTGTGCTGTCGGTGATGATGACCTCGGGCATGTACGACGACGCCGGTGCCTGGATCAGCAGCGTCGGAATGCCCGGCAAGAGCGGGGTGGCCGGCGGGATCATCGCTGTCCTGCCCGGGCAGGTCGGGCTGGCGGTCTACTCGCCGCCGCTGGATGAACACGGCAGCAGCGTGCGCGGGCTTGCGACGGCGCAGCGGCTGTCCCGGGACATGGAACTGCATTTTGTCCGGGCCGCCCGGACCGGCCGCTCCGCCATCCGCGCCGCCTACGACGTCACCGAGACGCCGTCGGGGATCCGCCGCAACGACGAAGCCGCCGATGTCCTCCGGGAACACGGCCGCCGGGCCCGCGTGATCGAGCTCAACGGCGACCTGCTCTTCGCCGGGACCGAATCCATGGTGCGCGAGCTCAGCGACCTCGAGGACGACGTCGAACTGGCCGTCCTGGACCTGCGCCGAACGGACCTGGTGAGCGAAGTCGCCCTGAGGATGCTGGCCCTGGCCCGGCAGGGGATGGCCGATGCAGGCCGCGAACTCGTGCTGGTCGAAACAGACGGCTCGGTGGCGGCAGCGCTCGAGGAGACCTCGGGAGCGGACGGGCCCGGGGTTCCGTCGTTCGCCACCCGGAGCGCCGCCGTCGAATACTGCGAAAACAGCCTGCTGGTGCGCTACGGGACCCGGCTGCTGCTGCCGGACCACGTCCCCGTGACTGCCTCGCCGGCCCTCGCGCCGCTGGACGCGGCGGACGCCGAGGCCCTGGCGGCGCTCATGACGGCAAAGCAATACGGCGACGGCGACGTCATCCGCCGCGTCGGGCTGCGGTTCGGCGGGGTCTACTTCATCACCTCCGGCAAGGTCAGCAGCACCTCCCCGGGGCCCACCGCCGAACGGGTCAAACTCAACACCCTCAGCGCGGGGATGACCTTCGGGGAGCTCGCGCTCGGCAGCGGCAGCCGGCAGGAGACCACCGTCAGGGCGGTCGGACCGGTGGGGGTCATGGTGCTCAGCGCCGAGGCCATCACAGAACTGGAAGGCAGCAACCCGCGGCTGGCCATCGCCTTGTGGAAGGCGCTCACCCGGGACGCGTACACCCGCGTGGAGCAGTACCTGCGCGAATCGGCGGTGCGGATCCGGGAGTAGCGGCTTTTGTTTGCTTGGGGCAACTGCTGTCAGACTGGATCCATGGATTTCACGTCCCGCTATGTAGCCCTTGGAGACTCCTTCACGGAAGGCGTCGGTGACGACGACCCCACCCGTCCCAACGGCGTCCGGGGCTGGGCAGACCGCGTGGCTGAGCAGCTCGGCGCCGCCGATCCGGGCTTCGGGTACGCGAACCTTGCCATCCGCGGCCGGAAACTGCGGCAGATCATGGCCGAACAGGTCGACGCCACCGTCGCGCTCAAACCCACAATCGTGAGCATCTACGCCGGCGCCAACGACATCCTCCGGCCCAAGGTCGACATCGACGACCTGCTGGCGGACTATGACGCCGGCATCCGCAAGCTCAAGGCCACCGGCGCCACGGTTGTCATGTTCACCGGCTTCGACTCCCGCGGCTCGAAGATCTTCGGCACGACGCGCGGCCGCACCGCCATTTACAACGAACTGGTCCGCGGAATCGCCGGCGACCACGGCGCCCTGCTGGTGGATTACTGGCGCTTCAGCGAGTACTACGACTGGGGCATGTGGGCCACGGACCGGATGCACATGTCTCCGGCCGGCCACGCGAACATGGCCAAACGCGTCCTCACCGTCCTCGAGCACGAACACTCGATCGACGTCCCGCCCATGACGCCCGTGCCGGAACTGAACCGGGCCGAGACGGTCCGGGCCAACGCCCGCTGGGTCCGCGAATTCGCCGCGCCGTGGGTGGTCCGCCGGCTCACCGGCAAGTCCTCCGGCGACAACCTGGCGCCGCGCTACGCCACACCCGCCCACCTCTAGGACCGGAACCCCGGCGTCGCGAGCAGCCCGCCGTCGCCCAGCACGGCCAGGACTTCCACGTCCCACTCGTCCGCCGCCCGGTCCAGCATCGTGTGCCCGCCGGCCACGATCGCCGTCGCCAGCACGTCCGCGGTGACAATGTCCGTGGCCGCCACGGACACCTGGAGGAACGCCGACCGGCCCGCTCCGGCGGTCCAGATATGCTCCCCGCGCTCTGCCGAGCCGGACGTCGCCAGTACGGAGAAACGGCTGCAACCGCCCAGCGGAAACGCCGACACGAGCGCCGTCCGGTCCGTCGGGTCGACAATCCCGGACTGCCACGATACCCGGGACCCCGGCACGGGGGAGCCGCCCACCAGGACGTCGCCGCCGGCGTTCAGGCACCAGTCCCGAAACCCCGATGCCCGGAGTGTGTCGCCGGCCTGCTGGATTGCATGGCCCTTGATGATCCCGGAAAGGTCCAGCACCCCGTCCGGCCGTTCCGGAGTGAAGGCGCCCGCCGTCAGCAGCCGCCAGCCGGCGGCCTCCGCGTTCCGGTCCCGCATCTCCTGCGATGCTTCCCGCAGGGTGATTTCGCCGCGGGCCAGCCTGCTGGCCTCTGACGCCGGGCGGTAGAGGCTGAATGTTCCGTCCAGCCCGGCGAACACCCGTTCGACGGCGCCGGCGGCCGCCTCGATCGGGTGTTCTGTGACGTTCGTCCGGGGCAAAGTTCCAGCGGCGGCGGCTGCGGACGGCATCGCCAGGCTGATGACCGTGCCCATGCAGCCGAAGGTCCGGGCCGTCAGGGCGGGGTGTTCCACACCCGGGGTCTGCTGCTCAGAGGTTGGCTGCATCGAGGGCCGCCTGAAGCGAATCCAGATAGGCAACGCTGGTCACCGTGGCACCACTGATGGTCTGCACGCTCGCGGACTGGGCCTTGAGGACCTCGGCCCGCAGCAGGGGTGCCGCCCGGTTGCTGATCTGCACCGATTTTCTTTCCGCATCGGTCAGCTGGAGCGCTGTTACCTCGGTGATGGTGCCCGACTGCACCGTGATCTGCACCTGGACGGCGCCGAAGCGGGTCTGGACGACGGCGCCGTCGTACGTTCCGGCCGTTCCGGCCGCTTTGGCCGCAGCGCCGGAGCTGCCGGCGGCGCCGGACGGGCCCGAGGCGCCTGAGGAACCCGTCGTGCCGCCCGAAGCGCTCGTCCCGGCGGAACCGGATGTGGCCCCGCCGCTGCCGGCCGAGCTTCCCGTGGCGGTGCTGGCCGTTTCGGCGATTTGTCCGCCGGACTGCCAGCCCACCAGAAGAATTCCGGCGGACGCGAGTGCTGCTGAAACCGCTGCGCGAATTCTCACCAGTCAAACCTTTCGTAGTGGAGTTGGTCCTCCCCGGCACCGGCTGCGCGGGCGTCGTGGATGACGCTGCGGGCCCAGGCCGCCGGCCCGCAGATGTAAATGTCGGAATCGCCAAGATCCGGCGCGTAGTCGGCCAGCCCGTGCCCCGCACGGGCGGCGGTCTCCGGGAGCCAGCTTCGTCCGCCGGCGGGCGGCGGCCCGGTCAGGTGGAACAAGGTGGCGCCGCGTTGCCTGCAGAGGTCCAGGATTTCCTTGCCCAGGTACAGCTCGGTCTCACTGTGGCCGCGGAGCAGGACCGTTGCGTTGCCGGGCGTGAACGGGGTGCGCTCGAGCAGGGCGCGGAGCGGCGTGATCCCGATTCCGGCACCGATCATCACCACCCGGCTGCGGCTGCGCGCTGCTGTGCTGAACAGGCCGTACGGGCCTTCCACAGCCACCTTGGTGCCCGGTTTCACGGCCGCCAGCTGCCTCGAGCCACGGCCCAGATTGCGGACGGTGATCCGCAGGACCCCGGTTCCCGCGGCGTCGAACTGTATGGGTTCTGCGGAGAGGCTGAAGGGATGCGGGTGCCACCACAGGCCGGGGGCGAGGAACCGCCAGATGAAGAACCGGCCGCCGCTTCCCGCCAGGTCATGGAGGTGGCGTCCCCTCATCTCAATACTGACGACGCCGGGGGCGACCTGGACCACGCGGCTCACCGTCAGCTGGTGCCGGAACGTGGCCACGAGAGGCTCCAGCACCCGGTAGTGCAGGAGTGCTGCGCCGGTGGCAATGCAGATGGCGAGCCAGTACCAGCGCTGCCAGGTGCCTTCGGCGAAGAGTCCGCCAACACTGAACTGGTGCGGGATCGCAGTCAGGACGGCGGCATAGTTCAGCAGATGGACGGCGTACCAGAATTCGTAGGGGAACCGGCGTCGGACCGCCACGAGGGAAGTGACCACGACGGCGACGAACAGGGCGATCGACACGAATGCCAGCCACATGTCGGGTACCAGCACCCACAAGGCGACGGCCTCGCTGACGGGGTCCAGGCCCTCGGCCATTCCGTAGCCTGCCGCGATCAGGATTCCGTGGGCGAGCAGGAGGTACAGCGCCGGCTTCCCGAGTTTGCGGTGGAACTCGAGGGCGCGGTCGTGGCCGACGGTGGTGTCGATGACCGGGATCCGGGCCGTCAGGAGGAGCATCAGCAAGACGAGGTCCATGCCGGTGAGTCCGGCGACGATGCCCACCGCAGTGAAGGACCCGGCAACCGTTGAGAACCCGGAAGCGCCGCCGTCGGCGAGCCACAGCGCCACGGCCCCGGCGACGGAGGCCCAGGCCAGCACGGTCAGCAGATCCGACCGGAGCAGCCTCCGGCGGGACTGTGCCCGGAACGGGTCGGCTGAGCCGGTTGCACGGTTCGTCAAGCCGGGGAGCCTGGGGCGGCAATAGTCGACTGGGGTGGCGGATTCATGACTCCATCGTCCGCTTTGGGCCTTTCAATTAGCTGTGAAACCGCTAAGGCGCTGATGTGACTGACGGGGGTTTGCGGGGCGGGCCCTTATACACCCCGCAACGCTGGATTGGCCTTTAATTCGCCTAGCTCGTAGACTTGGTAGGCGCTAGGTGGCGCGGAGCGTGTGCAATTGCTCCGGTTGGCGGGATTTGTCAGCAATATCGACAGTCCCGATGGCCGGTAGTTAGGGGCTCAAGTTGCGTGCACTCCTGTATTCGCCCAGTATCCCGGCACTTCGCAGCGGCTTTCCGAAAGGTTTCCGCAGCCCGTGACCGTGGCCCACAATCTTCGCCGCAGTGAGGAAACAGCCGGTTCATCCCGTCTGCCTGAACCCTGCGGGCTACCGATCACGGTGGGGGCTGGATGCGGACGCTGCCTGTTGCACGGTGAGGTGGGAACTCCGCCAACCGTTTCGTTTATTTTTGAGGAGAGTCGTCATGGCAGCACACTGCCAGGTGACCGGAGCCGAGCCGGGCTTTGGACACAGCATTTCGCACTCGCACCGCCGCAACAAGCGCCGGTTCGACCCGAACATCCAGAAGAAGCGCTACTGGGTTCCGTCCCTGCGCCGTAACGTCACGCTGCAGGTCTCTGCGCGTGGCATCAAGACCATCGACGTGCGTGGCATCGACGTAGTCGTAGCCGCCATCCTGGCACGAGGAGTGAAGCTCTAGTGGCAAAGGACAAGGACGTACGTCCGATCATCAAGCTCAAGTCGACCGCGGGCACGGGTTACACCTACGTGACGCGCAAGAACCGTCGTAACAACCCGGACCGTATGGTTCTGAAGAAGTACGACCCCAAAATCCGCCAGCACGTCGAATTCCGAGAGGAGCGCTAAACACTATGGCTAAGAAGTCAATGATCGCTAAGAACGAACAGCGTAAAGTCATCGTCGAGCGTTATGCTGCAAAGCGCCTCGAACTGAAGAAGGCTCTGGTTGATCCCAACTCAACCGACGAAGTACGCGAAGCTGCTCGCCTCGGCCTGCAGAAGCTGCCCCGCAACGCCTCACCGGTACGTCTGCGTAACCGCGACATCATCGATGGCCGTCCCCGCGGTACCTTCCAGAAGTTCGGCATCTCCCGTGTTCGCTTCCGCGACATGGCTCACCGCGGTGAGCTCCCGGGCATCACGAAGTCTTCCTGGTAATTCAGCACTCCTGAAGCCAGTGGCTTGAGAAGGGCCGGCAACCGTTTGGTTGCCGGCCCTTCTTGCGTTTAATCCGACGTCGCTGTGGCGACGGCTCACGGCGGACGGTTTGTTGCCGGACGGTTGCTGCCGGTGATCCGGCGGCGAGCCGGGGGACTTTGGCGGCCAGCCAGCAGGGTCTGATCGGCAGGTCTGGCCGGTGGCCGAGGACCCTGCGGATCGGAGTTGCGGTGGGGGGTGTGTGGGTGTATTGTTTTCTAAGTCGCCGCGAGGGAGACCAGCGGAAATGCTGGGAACCGGAGGCGGCCAATCCCCTAAATTTTCAAGGCCAGGATCTGGTTGGCGTTTTGTGCGCTGCGGGTTCGGGTGGGGTTGGTTTGGTTGCTGGTGTGGTCCTGGAAGCGGGATTTGCATCGGGGGCTGGAACCGGGTAAGTTTGAAAAGTTGCTCCGGAGCGATCCACGGCTGAGTTGTTGTGGTGGTGCCGGGTGTGTCTGTTGTTTGAGAACTCAATAGTGTGCCAAGTTTGTTGATACCAATTTATTTATATGGATTGGTTGAATTGACTGGATTATGCCACCCCGTGGTGTGGTCTGGTTTTTACAGCTGGTTTCAAATTTTGTGCGGCCTGCACGTCCCGTTTTCCCGGGGGTGTTGGTTGTGTCTGTTTTTGTT
>NZ_JBEPOZ010000016.1:0-97675 GCF_040547005.1 Arthrobacter sp. UYCu712 | reverse complement strand
CGGCCGCCGTACTACCACCCCGGCATGGACTCCCCGGAGATCCAGTACCTGATGGGCCGCCGCAAGGAACTCGGCGGATTCGTCCCCGAGCGCCGGCCTGACCACGCCCCGGTGGAGCTGCCTGACCCCAAAACCTATGAGATTGCCAAGCGCGGGTCCGGGAAACAGCAGGCCGCCACCACCATGACCTTCGTGCGCCTGCTCAAGGACCTGCTCCGCGACAAGAAATTCGGGCACCGCATTGTCCCGATCGTTCCGGATGAATCCCGCACGTTCGGGATGGACGCCTTCTTCCCCTCAGCGAAGATCTACAACCCGGACGGCCAGGGCTACCTGTCCGTGGACCGGGACCTGGTCCTTGCCTACAAAGAATCGGCACAGGGCCAGCTGATCCACCCGGGCATCAACGAGGCCGGGGCCGTCGCGGCCTTCACCGCCGCCGGAACGTCCTACGCCACGCACGGCGAACCGCTGGTCCCGGTCTACGTCTTCTATTCGATGTTCGGTTTCCAGCGCACGGGCGATTCCTTCTGGGCCGCCGCGGACCAGATGACCCGCGGGTTCATCATCGGCGCCACCGCCGGCCGCACCACCCTGACCGGCGAAGGCCTGCAGCACGCCGACGGCCACTCCCCCATCCTCGCCTCTACCAACCCGGCCGTCCTCACCTACGACCCCGCATTTGGCTACGAAATGGGCCACATCATCCGGGACGGCCTGGAGCGCATGTATGGCGAAGACAGCAGCGACCGGAACCTCATGTACTACCTGACGGTCTACAACGAGCCGATCTTCCAGCCGGCCGAACCTGAGGACCTCGACGTCAACGGTGTGTTGAAAGGCATCCACCGGGTATCGGCGTCGGACGTTCAAGGACCCAAGAGCCAGATCCTGGCCTCCGGCGTCTCGGTGCCGTGGGCCCTCCAGGCCCAGCGGATCCTCGCCGAAGACTGGGGCGTCTCAGCCGATGTCTGGTCCGTGACCTCCTGGACTGAACTGCGCCGCGACGCCATGGCCGCCGAGGAAGACTCCTTCCTCAACCCCGGCCAGCCCGCCCGCATCCCCTTCGTCACCCAGCAGCTCGCCGGCGCCACCGGTCCGATCGTGGCAGTCACCGACTACATGAAGGCCGTACCGGACCAGATCCGCCAGTTCCTCCCGCACCAGTTCGCCTCGCTCGGCGCCGACGGGTTCGGCTTCTCCGACACCCGCGCCGCAGCACGCCGCTTCTTCAAGAACGACACCCACTCGATTGTCGTCAAGACGCTGCAGCTGCTGGCCTCCCGGGGAGAGGTCGACGGCGGCGTGCCCGCCTACGCGATGGACCGTTACAAGCTTCTGGACGTCAACGCCGGGACCACCGGCGGCGCCGGAGGCGACGCCTGACACCCTTCATCCATAGAACAGTTGACGGCATCTGGCTGGATAGACTGGGGCGATGGCTGACCTGGACAATCAACGCACGACGGCGGTGCTGCTTGCCGCCGGCGCCGGGACGCGGCTGGGGCTCGGCCCCAAGGCGTTGCTCCGGTTCCGCGGCCGTACGCTCGTTGAAGTGCTGGCAGACGTGCTGCTCGCGGGTGGCTGCCGGGAAGTGGTGGCGGTGCTCGGCGCGGACGCGGCAACGGTCCACGCCGCCACCGATCTCAGCCGGCACCGGGTCATCGCCAACCCGGACTGGGCCGGCGGAATGGGAAGTTCGTTCCGGGCGGGAGTCGCCGCGGCAGCCCCGGATGACCATGTGCTTATCGCGCTGGTGGACCAGCCCGGCCTGACCACCGAGACCGTCGCCCGGTTGCTGGCATCCCACAGGCCTGGCCGGGTGACGGCGGCCGCCTACCGTGGCACCGACGGAAAACTCCGGCGGGGACATCCGCTGCTCCTGGATTCCAGCCTCCGCGCTGAGGCCGCGGAAACGGCAACGGGCGACGCCGGGGCACGCCGTTTCCTCCAGGCCCACCCGGAACTGCTAGACCTCGTGGACTGCACCGACCTCTCCGGGGGCGAAGACCTCGACACCCCCGAACAGCTGCACCTCCTCGATTAGCGGTCCGGCCTCTTTCGTCCCGCCTGCCGCGTGGGAAGAAGCGTCAGGCGCGGCAGCGCGTGTGTGCCGCCTCCTGTGTAACGCGGATCTGCCGCGACGCCGAGGGGTGATGGCGGAATCGTGGTTGGTGATTTCGCCCTCGAACGCCCTGATCCTAAGTCTTCGATAGAGCTCGTCTTCCCACTTGAAGACGACAGAAGATTAAGGTGGGCCCCACTTCCTTGTTGCCCTTCGCTGTCGTCAGCGCCTCATAGGTGCGGCGTCCGCGTCCGCAGCGCAAAAGGTGTCAGTCCCCTGGTTAGCCCCGGCCGATGAACGGCATTCCCGCAGCAGTGATCACCACGGAGCCCACACTGGCCGACGGCGGCATTCCTGCCATCAGGAGCACGGCGCGCGCGGCGTCCTGCACCGGGAACGTGGGCTCCACCTTGCGGCTGCCGTCAGCCTGCAGGGCGCCGGAGTCCACGCCGATGGTGCCCATGATGTCCGTGGCTGTGTTGCCGATGTCGATCTGGCCGCACGTGATGCCGAAGTCCCTGCCGTCCAGCTCGATGCTCTTGGTGAGACCCGTCATGGCGTGCTTGGTGACCGTGTAGGCCACCGTCCGCGGCCGCGGCGAATGCGCTGCTATGGACCCGTTGTTGATGATGCGGCCACCCTGCGGCTCCTGGGATTTCATGGCCCGGACGGCCGCGGCGGCGCAGAGCATGGAGCCGGTCAGATTCACCGCCACCACCGCGTCCCAGTCGGCCACGCTGATTTCATCCACCGACGCGGCAGGGCCGAACACGCCGGCGTTGTTGAACAGGACGTCAACCCTCCCCCACTTCCCGAGGGCCGCGGCGAAAAGGCGCTCGACGTCGTCGGGCACGCTCACGTCACAGGGCACCGTCAGCGCCTGGCGGTGGCCGGCCGCGGACTCCAGCAGCGGAGCCTCACGGCGGCCGGCCAACACCACGCGGTACCCGTCGGCCAGCATAAGCCGCGCCACCGCCCTGCCAATCCCGGAACTTGCACCGGTCACGACGGCGACCGGCCCCGGCCGGTGGGGATGTGCGGGCCGGTGGGTTGCAGTCATGGGGTCGCTCCTTGAATTGATGGCCGGGCTAAGGTGCAGCGGGCACTTCCGCCGGCGTTATGGGCCAGCCTATGACTCTCTTGGGCCGCGGGGTGGCGTACGTCCTGACTTTTGAGGTGCTCAGCCGCAGCCGGACCAGCGATTCGGCAATGGTGACGGCAGCCGCCACACCGTCCACCACAGGGACGCCCGCACGCCGGCGGATCTCCTCGTCCAGACCGGCCATGCCGCCGCACCCGAGGACAATGACCTCCGCTTTGTCCTCGCGGACGGCCAGCAGCGCCTGTTCGATGATGGCCTCCACAGCGCGCTCCGGCTCCTCCTCCAGTTCCAAAACGGCCATGCCGCTGGCCCGGACCGAGGCGCACCGGGCATCGAGGCCGGCCAGCTTCAGCCGGTCCTCGATCAACGGCACGGCACGGTCCAGGGTGGTGATCACGGAGTACTTGTGGCCCAGGAACATCGCGGTGCTCGCGGCCGCCTCGGTGATGTCCACCACCGGAACGTCCAGGAGCTCCTGGAGCCCTTCGCGGCCGTGCTCACCGTAGCCGGCCTGGATGACGGCGTCGAACGGCTCCGGGTAGTTGACCACGGCGTCCATCACGGCGATCGCGGCAAGGTAACTCTCAAAGTTTCCCTCGCAGGAGTCCGCGCCGAAGCGCGGGGTGATTCCCACGATCTCCGTATCCGGAAGCGCGGCTTGGTTTGCCTGCGCGGCGATGGAGTCGGTCATGGACTGTGTGGTGTTGACGTTGGCCACAAGGATACGCATGGTGCTTTCCTCTTTCGGGACGGGTTGGTCAGCTGGCGCTTTGGTCAGTGGGTGCTGGCGACGGCGATCGACTCGCCGTCGACGTCGTCGAGCCGCTGGGTGCGGTCCGAGATGACGTAGTAGAGCACCGCGGCGATGCCGGCAGCGACGAACCACGCGAACGGCGCGGCGGCTTCCAGCGCCGGAACAAAGGCGATCAGGAGTGCAATGGCGGCAGCAGGCACCATAGCGATGATGGCCCGGGGGTTGAAACCCTTCTTGTAGTAGTAGGCACCTGCCGGGTCCTCGGAGTAGAGCTCAAGGACATTGACCTTGCCGCGGCGCAGCAGCCAGTAATCGGCCATCACCACGCCGAACAGCGGGCCAAGCAGCGCTCCGAGTCCGCCCAGGAAGTACACGATCACCAGCGGGTTGTTGTACAAATTCCACGGCAGGATGATCAGGCCGATGGTGCCGCTGACCCAAGCCGCCTTGCGGAAGTTCAGGTGCTTCGGAAAGAGGTTGGTCAGGGCATAGACGGGGGCCACAAAGTTGGCCATCAGGTTCACGGCGATGGTCAGGATAAGCAGGGCAAGGCAGGCCAAAACAAGGAACAGGGTGTTCGGGATGGTCTGGACGATGTCTGACGGGCTCTGGATGACGGTGCCGTTGATCTTGAACTGTCCGCCGGCCATGACCACCACGATCGCGCCGAAGAGGAGCATGTTGATAGGGATGCCCCAGAAGTTGCCGCGCACCACGGCCTGCTTGGAGACGGCGGACCGGGTAAAGTCGCAGAAGTTCAAGACAAACGTTCCGTAGATGGCCACCCACAGGGCACCGCCGGCAAAGATGGTGCGCCACATTTCGGCGCCTTCGAGGGCATTGTCCCCGGCCCAGGCGATGGCGCCACCGGCTTCGACGAAGATCCAGACGGCGATGGCCGCCATGGTCACCAGGATGATGGGCCCAGCGAAGGCCTCATACTTGCGGATCATCTCCATGCCGAAGCTGACGATGACCAGCTGGACAATCCAGAGGGACACGAACGAAACCCAGCCCAGCGTGGACAGACCGAGGATGGAGTTGGTGTCCAGCTCCCGCAGCGAGGGAACCATGGCCACAATCATGACCCGGAGCACCACGGACGCAAGGTAGGTCTGGATGCCGAACCAGGCCACGGCCACTGCCCCGCGCAGGAGGCTGGCAATTTGGGCGCCCCTGATGCCGAAGCTGATCCGGCTCATGACAGGGAACGGGACACCGGTCTTGACGCCCATAAAGCCGGACAAGCTGAGAAGCGCAAACAGCAGGACGGCGCCGACTCCCAGGGCGAGAAGGATCTGCCAGCCGCCCAGTCCGAGGGCGAAGAGTCCAATGGCAAAGGCGTAGTTGCCAAGGCTGTGGACGTCGTTGGCCCACAGGGTGAAAATGCTGTAAGCGGTCCAGCGGCGACCTTCCCGCTTCGTCGGGGCAAGGTCGATGTTGTAGAGGGTGGGGCTGATGGCGCGGCCGGAGGCGACGCTGGCTGCATCGCATAGCGCGTCGACACCCATGGAGGGGTGGGCTGCTTTGCCCATGTCCACCGGTGCTTCGGGTGCCGGATCGACGCCGGTCAACGGGGTTGTCTGCATTGTGATCTCACTTCTTGAAGATGTCTTCCATGTGTTCAGCAGTGGGATTTATGCCGAAACTACCGGCAGGAGCGTCATTGCTTTTTCCACAATGCGGAAAATGGGTATCGAGTAGTGAAATAACGGTATGACCTAGGTCACGCATCAGTCAAGGGTTCGCCGAATCACGGCAGTCACAAACGGTCAGCAATGGCGTCAGCGGGAGTGGACGGGCCCTCCTTTCTTCAAGCCCAGGTAGATCTTGTCCCGTCCGAACGGCAGCTCCGCGAACCGGACCCCCGTAGCGTTCCGGATGGCGTTGGCCAAGGCCGGGGCCACCGGGTTGAACGGGCTTTCGCTCATGGATTTCGCACCGAGCGGGCCTACCTGGTCGTTGGTGGAAGCGAAGTAGACCTCGCTCCGCGGCACGTCCGCGAAGGACGGGATGTGGTACTGCCGCAGGATGTCCGTGGTGACCCGGCCGGCGTCGTCCACCCGAACCTCCTCATACAGTGCAGCGCCCAGCGCCTGCGCGATTCCGCCTTCGATCTGGCCGCGGCACTGCCGCGGATTCACCACCACGCCGGCGTCCGCTGCCTGCACGCTCTGCAGGATCCTCAGCTCCCCCGTGCCGGTGTTGACCGCCACCCGGAAACCGTGGACGTTGAACGCCACCGATCGCGGGGTCCCGTCCCAGTTGCCCTCAACGGCGAGCTGCACGCCCTGGTGCCGCGCGGCGTCGTGGATGTCCGCGAGCAGAATCCGCCGTCCGGCACAGGCCACACCGCCGTCGTCGAGCACGCATTCGGTCTCCGGAACGCCGGTCAGCGCCGCGGCCACGGTGATGATCCGGGAGGCGAGCGAGGTGGCCGCCAGGAGCGTGGCCTTGCCGGCCACCACCGTCCCCGCCGAACCGAAAGCACCGGTATCGTGCTCCACCAGGTCGGTATCGGACTGTCGCACGGCCACCTTGCCCGCCGTGGTGGACAGCGCCGTCGCGGCTAGCTGGGCATGCACTGTGGTGGTGCCGTTGCCGAATTCGGCGGTCCCGACGTCGGCCGCGAACGTGCCGTCCGGAAGCAGGCTCACGCGGGTGTGGGCGAAGTGGCCGCGGGGCGGGACGGTGTCGATCATGGACAGCGCGGAACCTTCCCCGGTGACCCAGTCAGGGCCGAGGTCATCGAGCCCGGCGTCGCGGTAGCGCTGCTTGCCGCGATCCAACGCATCACGCACCAAGGAGATGCACTGGTCCAGGCCGTAGCTGCCGTAGTGGACGTCCTCCTCGGGCTCAGGGTTGGTGGAGAGCATGTCATCGCCCTCGCGCACCATGTTCCGGCGCCGGAATTCCAGGGGATCCATGCCGATGCCGACGGCCAGCTCATCGATGGCCGACTCGATCGCGAAGATCATCTGGCTGAGCCCGTAGCCCCGGAACGCCCCGGCCGGCACGGTATTGGTGTAGACGGCATGCGCGTCCACTTTCTTGTTGGCGCACTTGTACACGGCCAGCGATTCGCCGCAGCCGTGGAACATCACGCCGGGGGCGTGGTTGCCGTAGGCGCCGGTGTTGGTGACGACGTCCAGCTGCAGCGCGGTGAGGAGCCCGTCCGTGCTGGCGCCTGCCTTGAGTTTGATGGTGAAGGGGTGCCGCGTGGTAGTGGCGGTGAACTGCTCCGTGCGGGTGAACTCCACCTGCACGGGCCGGCGCAGCGAGAGCGTGGCGAGGGCAACGAGGTCCTCGGTGAGCACTTCCTGCTTGCCGCCGAAACCGCCACCCACGCGTCCGGCCACCACGCGGATGCGGTCCTCCGGCAGGTCGAACACCCGGCCCAGCGTGCGCCGGACCAGGAACGGGACCTGGCTGGATGTGCGGACCACGAGGCGGTCTGCTTCATCGAGCCAGGCAATGGCGGAGTGCGTTTCCAGGGCGACGTGCTGCACGCGCTGGGTCCTGTAGGTGTGCTCATGGATGAACTCGGCAGCGGCGAAGCCATCCGCCACGCTGCCCAGTTCCGAGTGCAGCTCGGCCACCACATTCTGCCGCGGGCGCGAGATCCGGGCCTTCACGGCATCCTTGTCCCCGTGCAGGGCTGGTGCGCCGGGGAGCATGGCGTCCTGCGGGCTGAAGACGGTGTCCAGCACCTCGTATTCCACGTGCAGGGCGCGGGCCCCGGCCTCGGCGGCACCCACGGATTCGGCCACGACGGCGGCAACTCGCTGACCGATGAACCGCACCACGTGATCGAGGACGCGGGTGTCGTCGGGATCGTCCGTGTAGAGCTCGTGCTGGGCGGTGGAGAAGTGTTGCGCCGGGGCGTCCTCATGGGTGAAGACCGCGACCACGCCGGGCACCTGGAGCGCCGCCGTCCTGTCGATGGAAACAATCCGGGCGTGCGCGTGGGGTGAGCGCAGCAGCTTCAGGTGCAGCAGGCCCTGGAGCTCTTCGGCCGGGACATCGAGTGTGTAGCGGGCGTTTCCGGTGACGACGCCGAGGCCAGCCGGGGCGGGCACGTTGTCGCCGAGCTGCCCGGCCCGGGGTGCTGTCGTGCTGGCGGCGCTGCTCGCGGCGGTGCTGCCGGCGGCTGCGGAGCCGGTTGCGGAAGCTGCACGGACCGCGTCTCCTGCCGTGCCGCCGTCGTGATTGTGCTTGTCGCGGGTCCCGCACACTGCGTCCGCGATGGAACGGTAGCCGGTGCAGCGGCAAAGGTTGCCCTTGAGGCTGCGGGGCAGGTTGGCCTTCTGTTCGTCGTCGAACGTGGCCGCGGTCATCATCATGCCGGCGGTGCAGAAGCCGCACTGGAAACCCTGTTCGGCAAGGAACTGCTCCTGCACAGGGTGCAGCGCACCGCCCTGGGCGAGTCCTTCGATGGTGGTGACGGCCTTGCCCTCCGCGCGGACGGCGGGGTAGATGCAGCTGTGCACGGGGGTGCCGTCCACGTGGACGGTGCAGGCACCGCAGTCGCCGCCGTCGCAGCCTTTTTTGACGCCCAGGTTGCCCTGTTCGCGCAGGAACGTGCGCAGGCACTGGCCGGGGCGGGGGGTGGCCGGGATGGCGGTGCCGTTGATTTCGATTGCCATGCTCAGGCCTCCTTCTGCTGCTTGTTCTGTATTGTTTCGGGTTGCGCGCTCGGCTGCGGCGACAAGGCGTGCGGCCGGCCGGTCCAGAAATCGCCCGACACGGTGAGCCGTTCCTCCAGCAGCTCCGCACGGATCTCCTCCGCGAGCCGGAGGGTCATGTCCCGGCGCCATTCAGGCAGCCCGTGGATGTCGTCGTGGTACAGCTCCGCGGGAATGGCCTTCCCGACGGCGGCCGCCAGGGCCGCGGGGCCCGGCATCTTGGCGGCGGTGAACCGCAGCTGCACGGGGTGTTTGGTGGCGGCGGTGACGGTGAGGACCAGGCCGCCGCCGGCGTCGCGCCGTCCGATCAGCAGCACCCCGGAACGGCCGAGGTTGCTGAGCGAGAGCCGCCGGAAGGCCACTTTCGCGGCCAATGACGACGCCGGCAGATGGATGCTGCGCAGGAGCTCCCCGGGTGCCAGGCTGTTTTGCCCGTCCCCGGTGATGAACGTGGCCACCGGGACCGTGCGGCTGCTGCCGCCGGGGCCGAGGATGGTGGCGGTGGCGTCCAGCCCGGCGCCGAGCGAAATCATGGGCCCGGCCGGGAGCGACGTGCACAGGTTGCCGCCCACGGTGGACATATTCCAGATCTTGAAGGATGCCACGAAGGAGTCGCAGCACGGACGGAACAAGTCCAAGCCCGGCCACTCCCTGCCGGCAACTTCGTCCGAAACCGGAAGGGCGTAGAGCTCCGCGACGGTGCACGTGGCGGCCAATTCGATCCCGGCGTCGCTCACGGTCACGGCCGGCCAACCGGATTCGCCCAAATCCAGCAATCGCTTCAGGACGGTGCTGCCGTAGGAGAACAGGACCGTGCCGCCGGCCAGCCAGGCGTCGCCGTCGCGCCAGTCGGCGGGGTCTGCCGTGGGGACGACGGCCTCGATGGTATTCATGTCCATGGGTCCTCCTGGCGGGGTTCGTGGGTGGAACGGGGTTCGTGGGTGGAGCGGGGTTCTGATGTGGGGTGGATGGGGCCGGAGCCGTCCTTGAGCGGCGCCAGCGTGGTGCTGCCTCGTCCGGCCCGGCCACGGGAGGCGATGATCTCGGCCGTAATGGACACCGCGACCTCGGCAGGCGTGACGGCGCCAAGGTCGAGTCCGATGGGCGAGTGGAGCCGCTCCAGCGCTTCCGCCGGCGTGCCGTCGGCGAGCAGCGCATCGATGCGTTGGCGGTGGCTGCGCCGCGAACCCATGGCGCCCACATAGGCGAGGCCCAGGCCAAGCGCGGTTTCCAGCAGCGGGATATCGAACTTGGGGTCGTGGGTCAGCACGCACACCACGGTGCGGCCGTCCACGCGTCCTGCGGCTGCTTCTGCGGCAAGGTAGCGGTGCGGCCAGTCAGTGACCACCTGGTTGGCGGCGAGGAAGCGGCTTTGGTTCGAAAAAGCCGGCCGGGCATCACCCAAGGTGACGTCATAGCCCAGCAGTTTCCCGGCCGGGAGCAGCGCGGCGCCGAAGTCGTTGGCGCCGAAAATGAGCATACGCGCGGCGGGGAGCCGGCTTTCCACGAACAGAGTGATGGGTTCGGGGTGGGTCTGGTCCGGGCTGTCGGAGCAGCCGTCGGGTGGTGCCACCCGGACCAAACCGGCGCGGCCGCCTTGGAGCAGTGGCTCGAGCTGGGCGGCTGCCGCGTAAACAGTAGCGGGATGATCACCCACCAGCCGGGCAAGTTCCGGGGACTCCATGGCGCGGAACCGCACAGGATCCTGCACGACGACGGCTCCCCCGCCGGCGTCGAGCCTGCGGATCAGTGCCAGGGCAGCGGTGGAGTGACGGCCCGCCAGGTTGTTCAACATGGCGAAGTCCATGGCTTCCAGCGATGACCCGAGCGGCTGGATGTGGATTTCCAGCTCTCCTCCACAGGAGAGTCCGACGGCGAACGCGTCCTCGGCACTGTAGCCGAACGACTCAAGGCGGCTGCCGCCGTCGCGCATGGCCTCAAGGGCGGCGTCCACCACGGCGCCTTCCACGCAGCCGCCGGAGAGACTACCCAGCACATCGCCGTGTTCCGACACAAGCATGGAGGTGCCGAGCGGCCGGGGCACGGAGCCCCCCGCGGCCACGATGGTGGCGACGGCGCATCGCTGGCCGGAGACCGCGGGCCGCCAGCTTTCCAGCGAAGGTATTAGGTCCAGCATGGCAACACGTCCTTTACCACTGAGGTCCCGGACGGGAAGCCTGTCCGGAACAGTGCGCGGTCTTGCCTCATAATCTCATTCCTTGCTGGTGTAGAGGGAAAGTCAGGGTAGTTGTTTGAGTGGACCGGGGCGGGCCTCTAATCCCGCCCCGGTCCGTGACGGAGCAGCCGCACTCCATCGCCGCCCGCCGTCGTGGGTTCCGGTGCTGCGAACCACGGCGGCGGACGCCTACTCATTGCGGTGGGTGCGGATGGACCGCCGTCTGAGGCGCCCGAATGGGCGGTAACGCCAGGGCCTACACGCCCATCAGGGCGTTGATGGGTCCCCGGGCGAAGTAGATGATAAAGCCCGCGGTGACCACCCACATGAGCGGATGGACCTTCCTGCCCCTGCCGGACGCAGCGCTGATGACCGCGAAGGAGATGAATCCGACGCCGATGCCGTTGGCGATCGAGTAGGTCAGCGGCATCGTGACGATGGTCAGGAAGGCCGGCAGCGCGATCGAGAACTTGCTGAACTTGATCTCGCGGATCTGTGCCATCATCATGGCGCCCACTACCACCAGGGCGGAGGCTGCAACCTCGAGCGGTACCACCGAGGTCAGCGGCGTAAAGAACATCGAGCCCAGGAACAGCACGCCGGTGACCACGGAGGCCAGGCCGGTGCGGGCACCTTCGCCGATTCCCGCGGCGGAGTCGATGTACACGGTGTTCGATGACCCGGACGTCGCGCCACCGGCCACTGCGCCGAGGCCTTCGACGATGAAGGCCGACTTCAGCTTGGGGAAGGTGCCGTCCTTGTGGGCCACGCCGGCGCTCTTGGCGAGGCCGGTCATGGTGCCCATGGCGTCGAAGAAGTTGGTGAACACCAGGGTGAACACCAGCATGGTGGCGGCCAGGCCGCCGATCCTTGAGAACGAGCCGAAGAGGTCGAACTGCCCCACCAGGCCGAGATCCGGCATTGAGACCAGCTGGCCGGCGAGCACCGGCACGTTGAGGTGCCAGCCGCCGGGGTTGTCGGCGCTGCCGGGTCCGATGTGCATAACGGCCTCGACGACGGCGGCGAGGGCGGTGGTGGCGACGATGCCGATCAGCAGGCCGCCCTGGATCTTGCGGGCCACGAGGATGCCCATGACCAGCAGACCAATGATGAAGACGAGTGTGGGGATGGAGGTGATGGAGCCGTCATTGCCGAGCTGGACCGGCGGCCCGCCTTTGGTGGGGCGGACAAAACCGGAGTCGACGAAGCCGATGAAGGCGATGAACAGGCCGATGCCAACGGTGATGGCGGCCTTGAGTTCCTTGGGGACTGCCCTGAAGATCGCCGTCCGGGCACCAGTGGCGCCGAAGAGGACAATCAGGATGCCGTTGATGACCACCAGGCCCATGGCTTCGGGCCAGGTGACGTCCTGGATGACGGCCACGGCCAGGAACGAGTTGATGCCCAGGCCCGCCGCGAGCCCGAAGGGCAGGTTTGCGACGAGGCCGAACACGATGGTCATAACGCCGGCGGTCAGCCCGGTGACGGCCCCCACCTGCGCTGCCGGGAGCCAGCCGCCGGCGACGTCGGTAGGGGCGTTCTCGGCCGAGAAGCCGCCCAGGATCAGCGGGTTGAGGATCACGATGTAGGCCATCGTGAAGAACGTGACAATGCCGCCGCGGAATTCGCGGGCCAGCGTGGAGCCACGCTTGGTGATCTGGAAGAAACTGTCCAGGAAGGATTTCGACGCCGGGGGGCGGGGTGCCGCTGTCTGCCCTGCGCCTGCGGGCGCAGCCTGCTTTTCAGCTGCCGGTCGCATTTCTGCGGGGTCCAGGATTGTCATGTCAGCCACCGGCCCTAGTAGTCAATCCTGGAATCGAGCGTGTTCCAGGTGTTGAACGGTTCCAGGATGGCGGGGGCCTGGGGGTCGCCCAGTTCCAGCTTGGCGACCGGCATCAGTGCATCCCGGTCCTCGTTCTCGAAGTACTCGTAGAAGACCGCGTCGTCGAAGCCCACGGAGGCGGCGTCGTGCCGGTCTGCGGCGAAGACCACGTTGCCGATCCGTGCCCACAGGGCCGAGGCCAGGCACATGGGGCAGGGCTCGCAGCTGGTGTAGAGGGTGGATCCGCTGAGATCGAAGGTGCCGAGTTCGCGGCAGGCATTGCGGATGGCGGTGACCTCGGCGTGGGCCGTAGGGTCGTTCGTGGCGGTGACCCGGTTGACGCCTTCGAAGGCGCGGCCATCCGCTGTGACTATGACGGCGCCGAACGGGCCGCCGCTGTCCAGGACGTTGGCTGTTGCCAGTTTTATGGATGTGGCCAGGAAATGTTCGGCCGTGACGGTTGTGCTCATTGTGCGACTTCCTTAGTGGCAAGGAAGCCCAGTAACCCTGAGACGGGACGCGCCAGTGATACGGCTACCAGGCTTCAGCATGTGCTTTTGAAGGTTCGCCTGGTAGATAGCTTCCCGGAGTCCGGGTGCCCGCCTTTGGCAAGTTCGAGATTAGCACCGGATGTGTGAGCAGCGCCATAGATTCTGGAAACTTAATTTCGTGATGTGAAATTCAGGCTTCAGACGGGTCACATTGACGCGCTTCCGCGTGCGTCCTACGCTGAATCCCACCGGCCGCCAGTGAGCAGTCCGGCATCCTGGATCAGCAGACAGGGCCTAACTGAGCTGGAACGCATTTGTCGCCGACCAGACAAGGAGCCATCCATGGCCCACCCGCAAACCCCGTCCCCGGTCTCATCCCCCGCCCCATCCCCGTCCAGGCTCTGGATCAAGAACCCGCTCGCCGCTTTCACCGCCAACCAGCTCGATGCCGGCGGCGGCATCGTGGTCAGCGGCGGCATCATCGCCGAGCTGGTTCCGGCCGGCGGGCAGCCGTCGGCACCATGTTCCGCCGTGTTCGACGCCTCCGCGTATGTCCTGATGCCGGGCCTGATCAACACGCACCACCACTTCTACCAAACCCTCACGCGCGCCTGGGGTCCGGCGGCCAATGCCCCACTGTTCCCGTGGCTGCAGAACCTCTACCCGGTCTGGGCGCGCCTGACTCCGGACAGCCTGGAACTCGCGGTGAAGGTGGCCCTGGCCGAGCTGCTGCTCTCCGGCTGCACCACGGCAGCCGACCATCACTATCTGTTCCCCGCGGGACTCGAGGACGCGATCGATGTGGAGGTCGGCGTCGTACGCGAATTGGGCATGCGGGCCACGCTCACGCGCGGCTCCATGACGTTGGGAACGGACGACGGCGGCCTCCCGCCGCAGTCCACGGTGCAGCGGCCGGAGATCATTCTGGCGGACAGCGAACGCCTCATCTCCCGGTACCACGAGCGCGGCGACGGCGCCGTCATCCAGATTGCGCTGGCCCCGTGTTCGCCGTTCTCGGTGACCACGGAAATCATGGCCGAGAGCGCCTTGATGGCCGAGCGGCTCGACGTCCGGCTGCACACGCACCTCGCCGAGACCATCGACGAGGAAGACTTCTGCCACTCGATGTTTGGCTTACGAACCGTGGACTATCTGGAAAGCGTCGGCTGGCTGGGCAACCGCACTTGGCTGGGCCACGGCATCCACTTCAACGACGACGAGATCGCCCGGCTGGGCGCCGCGGGCACCGCCGTCGCGCACTGCCCGACGTCGAACATGCGGCTTGCATCAGGTACCGCTCGTGTGCTGGAACTCGAGGCAGCCGGGGTCCCGGTGGGGCTGGGAGTGGACGGATCGGCGTCGAACGATGCCTCCAACATGATTCTGGAAGCTCGGCAAGCGCTGTACCTGCAGCGGCTGCGCTATGGCGCGGACGTTCCGGTGGAGCGCGCTCTCGGCTGGGCGACGCGGGGCTCGGCAGCCGTGCTGGGGCGCTCCGATATTGGTCAACTGGCGCCCGGGATGCAGGCCGACCTGGCACTCTTCCGCCTCGACGACCTGCGCTTCTCCGGGAGCCACGACCCGGTGGCGGCACTGTTGCTGTGCGGCGCCGACCGCGCGGACCGGGTGATGGTGGGCGGCGAATGGCGCGTGGTGGACGGTCAGATCCCCGGCCTGGACGTCGCCGGGCTCATCGCGAAGCACTCGGCAGCGGCGCGAAAGCTCGTGGCGGGGTAGCTCTTTGCCGACCATTTCGACGGTTCCCTGCGCACACGACGCTCAGCGACGTCGTACCTGCAGGGAACCGTCGAACGGGGCCCATGCTTCAGGTCTGGCTGCCACATCCGATCGTTGCTAGCGTGGCGGAATGAGCCCGTCGAAGACCCCGGCCGAGATCCTCAACATTGCCGGCACCGAGGTGCGCATCTCGAGTCCGGACAAGGTGGTGTTCCCCGAGCCCGGGCTGACGAAGCTCGACCTGGTGCACTACTACCTCGCCGTGGCGGATGGTGCGCTGCGCGGTGCGGGTGGCCGGCCCATGGTGCTCAAGCGCTTCCCGAAAGGCATCGACGCTGAGCCGTTTTTCCAGAAGCGCGTGCCCGAAAACCACCCCGACTTCATCGACACCACGACGCTGCACTACGCATCGGGGACGTCGGCTGAAGAGGCCGTCATCCGGGATGCTGCGGGCCTGGCGTGGGTGGTGAATCTTGGCTGCCTCGACCTCAACCCGCATCCCGTGCGCGCCGAGGACCTCGAGCACCCCGACGAACTCCGGGTCGACCTCGATCCGATGCCGGGCGTCGGCTGGTCCCAGATCGTCGATGTCGCCTATGTCGCGCGGGAGGTGCTCGACGACGTTGGACTCGTGGGGTGGCCGAAGACGAGCGGGTCGCGCGGACTCCACATCCTGGTGCGCATCGCGCCGCAGTGGTCATACCGCGACGTGCGGCTCGCCGCCGAGACGCTCGCCCGCGAGGTCGAAAACCGCGCTCCCGGCCTTGCCACCGCGCGGTGGTGGAAGGAGGAGCGCGGCGAGAGTGTATTCGTCGACTTCAACCAGAACGCCAAGGACCGCACCGTGGCATCCGCGTACTCAATCCGGCCCCTGACCGACGCCCGGGTCTCGACGCCCCTCACCTGGGACGAGGTCCGCTCCATCCGGCCGGAACAGTTCACCGTGCGCACGGTGCCTGAGCGCTTCGCCGATGTGGGCGATCCGCACGCCGGGATCGACGACGCTGTCGGCTCACTCGATGGACTCCTCGCCCTGGCTAAAGAGCTCGGCCCCGCGGAGAAGGCGCCGCGCAGCGGAGACGGCTCCGGCCGCCGGCTGTCCGTGATGCCGCTGATCGAGGTGGCCCGGACAAAGTCCAAGCCCGAGGCGCTCGCGGCGCTTGAGGAGTGGAAGACCGGGCATGCGGACCTAATCCCGGCCCTGCATCCGGCCGATGTGCTCGTCGACGGAATGCGCGGATCCAGCTCGCTCTGGTACAGGGTGCGGGTGAACCTGCAGCACGTCCCCGAGGCGGAGCGCCCGCCGCAGGAGGAGCTGATCGCCGACTACGACCCATGGGCCGGCAAGCAGTGGCCGGGGCGCCCTGGGCCGTAGCGCCAGCGACGCGCAAAAGGCGCCGCGACACGCAAAGATGCGTGTCGTCAGCCCCGTTGGGAACGCTGGCTGCCGAAGCCCGGCAGGCCGTGGACCCAGCGCGAGAAGCGCCCCGGAACATGCTCCCGGTCTGCGGGCAGATAGAAGTCCGGATCTGTTCCGCCTCCGAGGGGGAGGTAGAACTCCTGAACGGCCGGTGCCGCCGTGTTTTCCCGTGCGGCCGGCGTTGTGTCCTGCTGGTACATCTGATCCTCCTCCGAGGTGGGTTGATGGTGCTTCTATGATTCCGCAAAGTGGAAAAGAACTTTTGCTATGTGAAATAGCCTAAACTGCCGGGTCTCGGTACGTCAATGGTCCGGGCGGCCCTCGGTCACAAACTGATTTTTCAGATTGTGATGTACGCCACCCCGAAGCTGGGCTATTCTGATACCTAACTCGTGGCGCAAGTCACGTAACCTGGGAGCAGCAGGCAGGGTCGTAATGAGCTGACGTCAATTGATGTCGGCTCATTTTTTGTTGGGCCGACGGTACTAGAAACGCGCGGGAAATGCGCGCTTAATTTCTATGTGGAACCTTGGTCCCACATACCTGAAGTTGGGAATCTGACCATGAGCAGCAACATCATCCTCGGCCACAACCAGTACGGAAAGGCCGAAGTCCGGGTCGTCAAAATTACCCGCGACACAGACCGCCACGAGATAGAGGACCTGAACGTCACCTCGCAGCTGCGCGGCGACTTCGAGGCCGCCCACCGCGAGGGCGACAACGCCCACGTAGTGGCAACGGACACCCAGAAGAACACCATCTACGCCTTCGCCCGGGAAGGTGTCGGCTCGCCCGAAGCCTTCCTGCTTCGCCTCGGGGAGCACTTCACCTCGGGCTTCGACTGGGTTACGGGCGGCCGCTGGGAAGCCGAGTCCTACAGCTGGGACCGGATCCAGGCCCACGGCAGCGAACACGACCACTCCTTCGTGCGCAACGGCCAGGAAGTCCGCACCGCCGTCCTGGTCCGCGACGGCGCCGCAACGCACCTGATCTCCGGGCTCAAGGACCTGACCGTCCTGAAAACCACGCAGTCCGGCTTTGTGGGCTACCCCAAGGACAAATACACCACCCTCCCGGAAACCACGGACCGCATCCTGGCCACCGACGTTTCCGCCCGCTGGCGCTTCAAGACCGGGACTGACTTCGGCACCCTGGACTTCAACAAGAGCTACGAGGACGTCAAGGGCCTCCTGCTCGAGGGGTTCACGGAGAAGTACTCCCGCGCCCTGCAGCAGACGCTGTTCGAGATGGGCACCAAGGTCCTGGAAGCCCACAGCGAGATCGACGAGATCAAGTTCTCCATGCCCAACAAGCACCACTTCCTGGTGGACCTCTCGCCGTTCGGGCTCGAGAACCCCAACGAGGTCTTCTTCGCAGCCGACCGGCCGTACGGCTTGATCGAGGCCACGGTCCAGCGCGACGACGCCACCCCGGCGGACATCGCCTGGTCCGGCATCGCCGGGTTCTGCTGACCAATCGATGATGGAGCCTGTCGGGATCCCCGGGTCTCGACAGGCTCGACCACCGGGAGAAATCCACCGGGCAAGTCCCCGCACTTTTAGCCAGACCACGTTAGCCAGACAAAGACGTCTGCCATGAACCAGAAAGTCTGCCGTGAACCTCAAGAAAAAGTCCCCCAGCCCGGCCGCCAAGACCGGCCGCCAGCCCTCTGACCGCCCCGAAGACCAGCGCCTCTCCATTGGCAGCAGCTTCGCCTACGGCTTCCAGCACGTCTTGACCATGTACGGCGGCATCATCGCCCCACCGCTCATCATCGGAGCCGCAGCCGGCATGTCCTCAACGGACATCGGCCTGCTCATCGCGGCCTGCCTGTTTGTCGGCGGCCTGGCCACCATCCTGCAAACCGTGGGCATCCCGTTCTTCGGCTCGCAGTTGCCGCTGGTCCAGGGCGTTTCGTTCGCCGGAGTCTCCACCATGGTGGCTATCGTCCACGGCGGCGGGGGTATCCAGTCCGTCTTCGGCTCGGTCATCGTCGCCTCGCTCATCGGCCTGGCCATCACCCCGTTGTTCTCCAAGATCATCCGGTTCTTCCCGCCGGTGGTCACGGGCACCGTCATCACCACCATCGGCCTGACGCTGATGCCGGTGGCCGCCAACTGGGCCATGGGCGGCAACAGCAAGGCACCCAACTACGGCAGCGTGGCCAACATCGGCCTGGCCGCGGCCACCATGGGCATTGTGCTGCTGCTCAGCAAGGTCGGCAGCGCCACCATCTCCCGACTGTCCATCCTGTTGGCCATGATCATCGGGACTGTCATCGCTTTCGTCACCGGCATGGCCGATTTCTCCAAGGTGGGCCAAGGCGATATCGTCGCCTTCCCCACTCCGTTCGCCTTCGGGCCGCCCACCTTCCACATCGCGGCCATCATCTCCATGCTGATCGTCATTCTGGTCACCCTGACCGAAACCTCGGCAGACATCATTGCCGTCGGCGAGATCGTGGGCACCAAGGTCGATTCCCGGCGCATCGGCGACGGCCTGCGCGCCGACATGCTCTCCAGTGCCATCTCGCCGCTCTTCGGCTCCTTCACCCAGAGCGCCTTCGCCCAGAACGTAGGTCTGGTTGCCATCACCGGCATCAAGAGCCGCTTTGTGGTCAGCGCCGGCGGCGTCATCCTGGTGGTGCTGGGGCTGCTGCCGGTCCTCGGCCGGGTGGTAGCGGCGGTGCCCACCCCTGTCCTGGGCGGTGCCGGCGTCGTACTTTTTGGAACGGTGGCCGCCAGCGGCATCCGCACGCTGTCCAAGGTGGAGTACAAGAACAACATGAACCTGATCATCGTGGCCGCGTCCATCGGCTTCGGCATGATCCCGATCGCCGCACCGGCCTTCTACGACCAGTTCCCGTCCTGGTTCGGCACCATCTTCCACTCCGGCATCAGCTCGGCCGCCATAATGGCCATCCTGCTGAACCTGCTCTTCAACCACCTCAAGGCCGGCAACTCGGAGAACCAGTCGGTGTTTGTGGCCGGTACCGGGCGCGTGGTCACAGCAACTGACTTGTTGTGCCTCGCGGACGGCGACCGCTTCGAGGGCGGCAAGCTGATCGACGCCGAGGGCAAGGAAGTCACGGTGGAGTCGTCGTCGAAGTCTGACCACTAGGCAAACCCACCTCCGTAACTCCACCACCACCCAAAGCGCGAACTGGCAGCAAATGCCCTCAAATGTGGAATTTGAGGGCATTACCTGCCGGTTCGCGCTGTTGTGGTTGGTCGCTGTTGAGGTTGGGAAAGGACGACGGTGGGACGCGTCAGTTCTGGTTGAGCTCCGCGGAGATCGCCATCGCAGCCTGGCGCAGCAGCGGCACGGCACGGTCGGCGAAGCTCTGGTCCACGCGGCTGATCGGCCCGGAGACCGAGATGGCGGCAGGGGTGGGCGCGTTGGGCACGGCCATCGCGAAGCAGCGCACGCCGAGCTCTTGCTCTTCCTCGTCGATGGAGTAGCCGCGTTCACGGATCAGCTTGAGATCGGCAAGGAGGGCATCAATGTCGCCGATGCTCTTGGCCGTTGGGGTGGGCATGCCGGTGCGGGCCACGATGCCGCGCACCACCTCGTCGTCGAGCTGGGCCAGGATCGCCTTGCCAACGCCGGTGTCGTGCGTGTGGGCGCGGCGGCCCACCTCGGTGAACATGCGCATGGAGTGCATGGACGGCACCTGGGCCACATAGATGACCATGTCCGAATCCAGCACGGCCATGTTGGAGGTTTCGCCGAGGCGGTCCACGAGGTTCTTCAGCTGCGGGCGGGCCACGGCTCCAAGCTGCTTGCTGGCGCCTTCGCCAAGCCGGATCAGCCGGGGGCCCAGCGCGTAACGGCGGTTGGGCAGCTGGCGGATGTAGCCAAGCGAGACCAAAGTGCGCAGCAGGCGGTGGATGGTGGGCAGGGGCAAGTCCGTGGAGGAGGAGAGCTCGCTGAGCGTCACGTCACCGCCCGCGTCTGTGATGAGTTCCAGCAGTTCGAAGACGCGCTCGACGGACTGCACGCCTCCGGAGGCCTTTTCAGCCATTCCGTTGTCTCCTATGGCTCAGATTCTGACATCTCTTATCCACATCGTGAAAAGAGTTGCTTAGAACACTCAACATACAGCACAACCAGGTCCCCGGCGATGTCCCCAAACATGACCGCCAGGGGGTTGCATTTCCACTTTGCAGATAATAATATCCATAATACGAAAACATTAGGTTGCACGAGTGGTCCGGGAACGGACCCAACGAGGAGGAAATTCAATGGCGAACCCGAGCCCCGGAAATTCGATCACCCTGCGCGTCGCCGCGCCGTCGAGCTTCACCGCCACGAGTGAACTCGCTGCCGCCGTCGGCGCAGCCGGCGCAGCCATCACGGCGCTTGACGTCACGGAATCCCTCCACGACACCCTTGTTGTGGACGTCACCTGCAACACCACCGACGACGACCACGCCGCCCGCGTCAAGGACGCCCTGAACGCGCTCGACGGCGTCACGGTCCAGCACGTCTCGGACCGCACCTTCCTCATGCACCTCGGCGGCAAGCTCGAGGTGGTCCCCAAGGTAGCCCTGCGCAATCGCGACGACCTCTCCCGTGCCTATACCCCCGGCGTCGCCCGCGTCTGCCTCGCCATCGCCGAAGACCCGGCAGCAGCCCGTAACCTGACCGTCAAGCGCAACACCATCGCCGTCCTCACCGACGGTTCGGCCGTCCTGGGCCTGGGCAACATTGGCCCGGCCGCGGCCCTGCCCGTCATGGAAGGCAAGGCCGCCCTGTTCAAGCAGTTCGCCAACGTTGATGCCTGGCCGGTCTGCCTGGACACCCAGGACACCGAGGAAATCATCATGATCGCCAAGGCCATGGCTCCCGTCTACGGCGGCATCAACCTTGAGGACATTGCAGCGCCGCGCTGCTTTGAAATTGAGAAGCGCCTGCGCGATGAACTCGACATCCCCGTCTTCCACGACGACCAGCACGGTACGGCCATCGTGACCCTCGCAGCCCTCCATAACGCCCTGCGCGTGGTGGACAAGAAGCTCTCCGAGGTCCGCATTGTTGTCTCCGGCGTCGGCGCTGCAGGTTCGGCTATCATCCAGCTCCTCAAGGCCCAGGGCGCGCAGCACATCGTTGCCGCCGGCCGCTCCGGAGCCATCCACTCGGGCGAGCAGTACGACGACGAGCACCGCGCGTGGATTGCCGCAAACACCAACGAGGAAGGGTTCTCCGGAACCCTGCACGAAGCCATGGCCGGTGCCGACGTCTTCATCGGTGTCAGCGCCCCGCACGTGATCGGCGAGGAGCAGGTCGCGGCCATGGCTGAAAATGCGATCGTCTTCGCCATGGCCAACCCGACGCCGGAGATCGACCCTGTCATCGCGGCCAAGCACGCCGCCGTCGTGGCCACGGGCCGCAGCGATTTCCCCAACCAGATCAACAACGTGCTGGCCTTCCCGGGCTTCTTCCGGGGGCTGCTCGACGCCGGCGCTAGCGACATCACGCCGGAGATGCTCGTGGCCGCCGCAGACGCCATTGCCAACCGCGTAGCTGGCGAAGAGCTCAACGCGAGCTACATTATCCCCAGCGTCTTCGATCCTCATGTCGCCGCCGATGTGGCTGCCGCAGTGGCAGGCGCAGCCCGCGCCGCACGTGCTCTCTAGAAAAGGACTTACGAACATGGCTATCACTGTCACTGACCACCTGCCGGTGGACCGCGCCGAAGAGATCCTCACCCCCAAAGCTCTGGCCTTCCTGGAGGGGCTGCACCAGCGCTTCGCCGGCACGCGCAATGAGCTGCTCGAGGCCCGCCAGGCCAAGCGCGACGGCGTCGCCCGCACCAGCCGCCTGGACTTCCTCCCGGAGACCCAGCAAATCCGCGACGGCGACTGGAAGGTCGCCGAGGCGCCCGCCGCGCTGCAGGACCGCCGCGTCGAGATGACCGGCCCGGCCACCCCGGCCAAGATGGCCATCAACGCCCTGAACTCCGGCGCCAAGGTCTGGCTCGCGGACCTCGAGGACGCCAGCACCCCCACGTGGGCCAACGTCATCGACGCCATCCTGAACCTGCGGGACGCCGCCACGGGCAGCCTGAGTTACACCTCGCCCGAAGGCAAGGAATACAAGCTCCGCACGGACGCTCCGATCGCCGTTGTGGTGGCCCGTCCGCGCGGCTGGCACCTGCCGGAAAAGCACCTACTGATCGACGGCGAACCCGCCGTGGGTGCGCTGGTTGACTTTGGCCTGCACTTCTTCCACGTGGCCAAGCAACTGGTGCTCAACGGCCAGGGCCCGTACTACTACCTGCCCAAGATGGAGTCTCACCTTGAGGCCCGCCTCTGGAACGATGTGTTCGTCTTTGCGCAGGACTTCCTGGGCCTTGGACAGGGCACCATCCGCGCCACCGTGCTGATCGAGACCATCCCGGCCGCGTTCGAAATGGACGAGATCCTCTACGAACTGCGCGACCACGCGTCCGGCCTGAACGCCGGCCGCTGGGACTACCTGTTCAGCATCATCAAGTACTTCCGTGACGCCGGCGAGGAATTTGTGCTCCCGGACCGTGCCTCGGTGGTTATGACCGCACCGTTTATGCGCGCCTACACCGAGCTCCTGGTGAAGACCTGCCACAAGCGCGGCGCCTTCGCCATGGGCGGCATGGCTGCCGTCATCCCCAACCGCCGGCACCCCGAAGTCACCGAGGCCGCCTTCGCCAAGGTCCGCGCCGACAAGACCCGCGAGGCCAACGACGGATTCGACGGCTCCTGGGTGGCCCACCCGGACCTGGTCCCCACCTGCCGCGAGGTGTTCGACGCCGCGCTCGGCGAGCGCCCCAACCAGCTGGACAAGCAGCGCCCCGAAGTTTCGGTCACCGCGGACCAGCTGCTGGACATCGCCTCGGCTGACGGGCAGGTCACCGAAGGCGGGCTGCGCCTGAACCTGTATGTCGCCGTCGCCTATACCGCCGTCTGGCTCTCCGGAAACGGGGCCGTGGCCATCCACAACCTGATGGAGGACGCCGCCACCGCGGAAATCTCCCGCTCGCAGGTGTGGCAGCAGATCCGCAACAAATCCGTCCTCGCGGACACCGGAAACACGGTCACCCGCGAACTGGTGGAGCGGATCCTGGGCGAGGAAACGGAACGGCTCCGGACCGAATTCGGGGATGAGGCGTTCCGCCGGTACTACCAGCCGGCCAGCAAGCTGATCGCCGAGATCTGCCTGTCCGAGGACTACACGGACTTCCTCACCACCCCGGCCTACGAACTGGTGGGCTGAGGCATGGCGGTCTCCCCCACGCCGTCGCTCTCCGCGGCGGACCTCGCCGCCATCGACGCACAGCTGGCCGCCACTGACCAGCTTCTGGAACGCAATTACCCGGGCGACGACGGCACCCGCCAGCCCGTGCACACCGTGTACGTGCCGGCGGACCGTTTCACGCCGTCGTTCGCTGCCGACTGGGGCGCCCAGGCGCTCACAACGGCGGAGGCGCACGGCGGCCTCGAGAAGCTCGGCGGGCTGCTGGGCCAGGAGCCGGAGCTCGCCGCCGCCGTCGCCGCCCGGGTCGGCGCCAAGCTGCGCACGGAACCGATCGAGGACCTGCGCCTCGATTTCGAGGATGGCTTCGGCGACCGCGGCGATGAGGCAGAGGACGTGGCAGCGGTCGCGGCGGCCAACGCTGTGGCCGCGGCAGTTGCCGCCGGCACCGCGCCGCCGTTCATTGGCATCCGCTTCAAGTGCTTCGAGGCGCCCACCCGGGCCCGCGGCCTGAAGACACTGGACCTGTTCGTCTCCGCGCTCGCGCAGGCCGGCGGACTTCCTGCCGGACTCATCCTGACCCTGCCCAAGGTCACCACAGTGGCCCAGGTCCAGGCGATGGACTTCGCCGTGTCCCGGCTGGAGGAAGTCCATGGGCTTCCCGCTGGCCGGCTCCGCTTCGAGGTACAGGTGGAAACGCCGCAGCTGATCCTCGGACCGGAAGGCACGTCCCCTGTGGCGCAGTTGCCGCACGTGGTTCCGGGACGCATCAGCGCCCTGCACTACGGCACCTACGACTACTCCGCCTCGGTGCAGATCTCGGCCGAATACCAGTCCATGGAGCACCCCGTGGCGGACTTCGCCAAGGAAGTCATGCAGCTGGCCGTCGCCGGCACGGGCATCCGGCTCTCCGACGGTTCCACCAACATCATCCCGGTGGGCGACGCCGTCGAGGATGCCTGGAAGCTGCACGGACGCCTCGTCCGCCGCTCGCTGGAGCGTGGCTACTACCAGGGCTGGGACCTGCACGCTGCCCAGCTACCCAGCCGATTCGCCGCTACGTACGCGTTCTACCGCGAGGGCCTCCCGGCCGCAGCGGCACGCCTGCGCACCTACGTGGAACGAGACAACGCAGACAGCACCGAAGGCGGGGTCATGGACGAACCCGCCACCGCCCGGGCCCTGGCCGCATTCGTCTTGCGCGGCGTCCAGTGCGGCGCAGTGGGGACCGAAGAGGTCCAGGCGCTTGCCGGCGTCGAACTTTCCCAGCTGACCGCACTGGCGCACCCGCGGCTGGCACACTCCACTTCGAAGTAAGGATCCAATGATGGGCAAGTACTACTACCCCCAGGGCGGACTGCCGCCGCAGACCCACCTCACCACGGAGCGGGCCATCGTCACGGAGGCCTACACGGTCATCCCCAAGGGCGTCATGACCGACATCGTGACCAGCACCCTGCCGGGTTTCTCCAACACCCGCTCCTGGATCCTGGCCCGCCCGATCTCCGGGTTCGCCACCACGTTCTCCCAACTGATCGTGGAGATCGGCCCCGGCGGCGGCGCTCCGAAGGCCGAGTTTGAGCCCGGTGTTGAGGGCGTTGTGTTCGTCACCAAGGGCAAGGTCAACCTGACGCTCGACGGCGAACTGCACGCGCTCGAGGAAGGCGGCTACGCCTACCTGGCCGCCGGTGCCACATGGGGCCTGGAGAACGTCTCGGATGACATCGTCTCCTTCCAATGGATCCGCAAGGCCTACGAGCGGCTCGAGGGTTACGAGGCAAAGTCCTTCGTCACCAGTGATGCCGAGGTGGAACCCACCGCGATGCCGGATACCGACGGCGCCTGGAAGACCACCCGCTTCACGGATTCCAGCGACCTGGCCCACGACATGCAGGTGAACATTGTGACGTTCCAGCCGGGCGGGGTCATCCCGTTCCCGGAGACCCACGTCATGGAGCACGGCCTGTACGTTCTGGAGGGCAAGGCCATGTACCTGCTCAACAACGACTGGGTTGAGGTGGAGGCCGGCGACTTCATGTGGCTGCGCGCCTTCTGCCCGCAGGCCTGCTACGCCGGTGGTCCCGGCCAGTTCCGTTACTTGCTGTACAAGGACATGAACCGCCAGATCCGCCTCACTTAGGCTGCCGCTTACCGGCCCGCCTCTTTACTGGCCGGCCGCCGAAATCGCCGGAACCGTTTCCGATCGCTGCAACGTTACAGCGACCGGGATATGGTTCCGGCGATTCGCGTTTTCGTTGGCTTCGGGACTGCGGTCACATCCTGCGGTGAGCCTCTGTGACAAGACCGGCCACCGGGCCCCGTGATAGTCGTCGTAGGTCCGGCCGGGCTCTCCAGTGCGGACCTACACGACCCGAAGGATGGAAATGCACAGCGCCACAATAATGACCAGGAAGTCGTTGCTAGTTGGATCCGGCCTGGGCCTGCTGGCACTAGTCACCGGTTGCGGCAAGTCCGCCGCCGGGGCCGCGGCACCCTCGTCGGCCGCCGCCGCAACACCCCATGCCTGGTCCTACGACGGCGCCGAAGGCCCCGAACACTGGGGCGCGTTACGCTCCGATTTCGGCTCCTGCTCTTCCGGCACCGCCCAGTCCCCCATCGACGTCGGCGGCGGTTCCGGCCTTACCCCGGCGCCGCTCACCCTGGCCTATGCCGCCTCGGAAGGCGAGATGACCGACGACGGCCACACCACCGAACTCCGCGCCCTCACGGCCCAGGGCATCACAGTGGGCGGCAAGCAGTACGCCTTCACGCAGATGCACTTCCACGCCCCGTCCGAGCACACGCTGGACAGCGTCCGGCACGAGGCCGAGTTCCATTTCGTCCACCAGGCCGACGACGGCGGGCTGGCCGTCGTCGGGATCCTCGCCACTGTTGGGGCTACCAATGCGGCGTGGGCGCCGTTTACGGACGGCGTGCCGGCCGCAACCGGTGGGCAAAAGGTGGCGGCCGGCGTCGTGGACTTCCCTGCACTGTTCCCGACGTCGCTGGATCATTTCGCGTACGACGGCAGCCTGACCACTCCGCCCTGCTCGGAAGGCGTACGCTGGCTGCTCCTCGAGACCCCCATCGAGCTGGGAGCCGGACAGCTCGCCACACTGCGCGCGGCGCACGCGGGCAACAGTCGGCCGGTCCAGCCGCTCAACGGCAGGGACGTCGTCGTGGTCGATCAGTAGCAACGCGGCCCGGCCCGCGCCCCGTCCGGGTCAGACCGTGCGGCTCAGACTGTGGCGGGGTCCGTGTTGGCCCCGCAGAGGATCACGGCCACGCGTTCCTCGTCCGCCGGGACGTAGGCGCCGGAATGCAGGGCGGCGAAGGCTGTGGCCGCGCCGTGCTCCACGATGATGCGGTACTGCTCCCAGAGCAGGGAGCGGGCTGCCACGATGTCCTCGTCGGAGACCAGCACGGCGCGGACGCCGGTACGGACGGCCACTTCGAAGCCGATCCGGCCGATCCGCCGGGCCCCCAGGGAGTCCGCGGCGATCCCGGAGACGGCCACGTCCACGGGGGTCCCCGCTGCGAGCGCGGCGTGGAGGGTGGGCGTGGTTTCGGACTCGACGCCCACCACTTTGGCCCGGCCCTCCACGGCGGCCGCGACCCCCGCCATGAGCCCGCCGCCGCCCACGGCCACCACCACGGTGTCCACTTCGCCCAGCTGCTCCAGCAGCTCCGTTCCGATGGTGCCGGCGCCGGCGGCGATCTCGGGCTGGTCGTAGGCATGGCAGTAGACCGCGCCTGTCTCGGCGGCGTAGGCCATCGCGGCGTCGTAGGCCTCGGAGTATTCGGCACCGTGCTGGACCACGTTGGCGCCGATGGCCACGAGCTTCTTGACCTTCACGGCCGGGGCGGTCTCGGGCACGAACACCGTGGCAGGCACGCCGACTTCCGTGGCGGCGTAGGCGTTGGCGAGGCCGGCGTTGCCGCCGGAGGCCACAACGATGCCCACGTCGTCCTTCAGTTCGCCGCGTTCCCGGCAGGCCAGGACCCGGTTGAACGCGCCCCGGGCCTTGAACGTGCCGGTGTGCTGCATGAACTCGCATTTGAGCCACACCTCGCCAGGGAACGTGCCGCGGTCTGCCTCCAGCACGGGCGTGACGCGGATCCTCCCGGCAATCCGGGCAGCGGCTTCGTCGACGTCGGTGCGTGTGATCATGGGGAACTCCTCGTTCCGGGGTGTGGCCGGTTTCAATGTTCAGGCTATCGCCCGCGTGGGCGGGCTTTTAAACTACGCACGACGGCGGCGCCGGCGGCGATCGCCATCGCAGGGCGTAACGCTCGAAATATCCCCACGGGCGCCGGTGTTGCCCCGGATATGACAACCATCGGAATCATCGGAGCAGGACACATTGGCAGCCAGGTTGCCCACAAAGCGGTCGAACTCGGCTACGACGTCGTGCTCAGCAATTCCCGCGGCCCGGAAACGCTGGCCGCACTCGTGGCGGAACTGGGACCCCGCGCCCGGGCCGCGACGCCGGCCGAGGCGGCAGCGGCGGGCGATTTCGCCGTCGTGACCGTTCCCTTCAGGAGTCTCGGCGGCATACCCGTGGAGCTGCTGGCGGGGAAGATCGTGATCGATACCGGCAACTACTACTGGGAGCGCGACGGCCGGGTTCCTGCCCTCGACGCCGGTGAGGCCACCACTTCCGGTCTGGTGCAGGAACACCTGCCCACCTCCAAGGTGGCGAAGGCCTTCAACCACATCCGGTACAGCGAGATCACCACGGACGGCACCCCTGCCGGCACGCCGAACCGCCGAGCACTGGCCACCGCGAGCGATTACCCCGAGGCCAGCGAGCTCGTGAAGAAGCTCTATGACGAGTTCGGCTTCGACACGGTCAACATCGGCCCGCTCTCCGAGAGCTGGCGCGCGGAGCGGGACCGTCCGGCGTATGTGGTGCGGCAGAACGCTGCTGAACTCAGCGAGAACCTGGCCAAGGCGTCGCGGACCATCTGACGGGTTGGCGGGCGGCGCCGGCCCGCGGCAATTAGTCCAGTTGCGGCTGCGGGCCGGCACACGACCACGTCAAAATCTGTGGTGCAGTGGGGACCATTCGTTTCTACAATTAAGTGGCGGCAGCTGCAGCAATCAGCTGCACGGGCCGCGCCACAAGGAGGACCGCAATGGGTTTGGGTGAGGGGATCCACAACGCCGCGGAGAGGCTGCACGGCAAGGGAAAGAAGGTCGCCGGCGAGGTCAGCGGCAACGACCGCATGAGGGCCGAAGGCACGGCCCGCGCAGTTCGGGCCGACCTCAAGCAAGCCGGCGACAAGATCAGGCACGCCTTCAAGCGGCACTAAATTCGATTAATCGAACGGGCGGCTCTGCCAGGAACCGCCCGTTTTTCTATGCCCCGCCAGGGACTACTCCGAGGCCCCCGAGCGCGTGGCGTTGCTGGAGCGAGCAGATTTGCGCCTGTTATCGCGGGAGACAACGCATTTGGCTGACTCTCGAAAAACGTGCCAAACCGGGCACCCATGGCCCTAACCGGGCCCAAATGCAGGCGCGGGATTGAACTACCGGATCACAAAATCATGATGAATCCGGCCCCCGCTCAGGCGGGGTGTGCTGTTGAAAATGGGACGGGCTGGCTGCGGCCGCCACACTGATCAATCGCGACAGGCTCAGTCGCGTCGGCTTAACCCTGCCCGAATTTTGGTGAATCGGATCCCTAATAGGAGCAAGAAAAATGTCTATCACTTTAACAATGAAAACCCGTTCAATCCGGGCACGAATCGCTCTGGTTCCGGCCCTCTCATTGGGTCTGCTCGGGGGTTCCGTGGCAATGCCCCCCGGCCCAAGCTGACGAATATCGCTGCGAATCGGGCCCACATCATGCAACCTGGGGTAAGCGCCGAATGGGCCTGGAGGTAACGGCCGTCGACGGCTCGGCTCCTGCCCGCCGGAGAGTCCTGGTGCGCACCGTGGTGAAGCTGCTGCCGTGGGAGGTATCCCATTTTTTCGTGTGGCAGATGATGTGGACGTTCTACCTCCATGGCTATGACGCTTCGCCGCCATTGTGGGTCTTTCTGGGGCTGCAGGCCGTTACTGCCGCCGCAATCGCCGGGCGGGCACGCGGTGGACTGGCTGACTGCCGGGACCTATGACCGGAGCGTCGGATTCTCCCTCTTCACTCTGCAGATCACCCACAAGATCGACGAGAACACCGATACCGAACGCGACCACATTGTCTCAAGCATCGTCAAGACCGATCCCGCGGCGAAGGTGGAGGTGCTTCGTGACTTCTCCACCGGCTACCACACCCGCAACGGCGGAGGCGATACCATCACCACCGACGGCGACCTTCCCATCGTGGATCTGGGACTAATCACGGCGGCCCTGGGGCCGGCCCAACATTCGCCCAGCGACAGCCGAAACAAGAGGCCGGCGCCCACCATCGTGGGGGCACTTCTCGCGGGTGCACGGGCAGTGGCCGCCATCGTCGCAGTGGTGTCCGGTTTCCTGTCCCCGGACGATCTGCTGCAGGGCGTCAGCATTCAATCGGACGACGGACTGGGCCTGACCAGGCTGAGATCGTCCTCTACGCGGGACTGTGCTTCGTTGGCTTCGTTGGCCTCGTTGCCCTCGGCGAACTTCTGCTGGCCTGGTTCGTCTTCCTTGGCAGCAACCGGGCCCGCGTCACCGCCATGGCCCTGAGTACAGTAGCCATCGCCATCCAGGCGATCGACGTTGTGAACGGCGGCCCCTTGGCAACACTGGAAGCAAACCTGCCCGGCCTCACCCTGGACATCCTGCTGATCCTCGCCCTTTCCAGCGAAAGGGCCCGCATCTACGCGCGGCGAGACCGCAAAGAGCCCAAACGGGATTCGACGCGCCCCGGCGGCCGCGCGGCGTTCTGAGCTGCGGCAAGTCCCCTCGGCGCCTTCGAGCCCCCGCTTATCCCAACACCCCCTTGACTCCCGCGCCCACCTTCCCTAAACTTTTCATAAAGCAGAATCTAAATTCCACAAAGCGGAAACTCGATAGACTGAACCAGCCAAGAGCCAAGCAGCCGGGAAGATAGATCAAAGCCCTCCTCGGAAGGACCTACGATGACGTACACAGTGAACTGCTCCATCCTCTTGACGGAGCTTCCCCTGCTCGAGCGCCCCGCAGCCGCAAAGGCTGCCGGCTTTGACGCCGTCGAGTTCTGGTGGCCCTTCGACACCTCCGTCCCCACGGACGCCCAGGTCACCGGGTTCGAGAACGCCATCAAGGACGCCGGCGTCCAGCTCACGGGCCTGAACTTCAACGCCGGCAACATGCCCGGCGGCGACCGCGGCCTGGTTTCCTGGCCCGCCCGCTCCACCGAATTCCTGGACAACATCGACGTCGTTGCCGGCATCGGCGAGCGCCTCGGCTGCAAGGCGTTCAACGCCCTCTACGGCAACCGCGTCGACGGCGAATCGGCTGAAAAGCAGGACGCCATCGGCGCCGAAAACCTCGCCGCGGCAGCTGCCGGCGTTGCGGGCATCGGCGGCACCGTCCTCCTCGAACCCGTCAGCGGTGCACCCAAGTACCCGCTCCTCACGGCTGAAGACGCACTCAAGGTGATCGCCCGGGTCAAGGCGGAATCCGGCGTAGAGAACGTCAAGCTCCTCGCGGACTTCTACCACCTGGCAGTCAACGGGGACGACGTCGCAGCCGTCATCGAAAACCACGCCAAGGACTTCGGCCACATCCAGATTGCCGACAACCCCGGCCGCGGGGCTCCCGGAACCGGCGAGCTTCCCCTCGGCGAATGGATCGCCCGCAGCCGCGAACTCGGCTACGACGGCTACATCGGCCTCGAATACAAGGAACCGGCGGAAACCGCGTTCGCCTGGGCCATCCGCCAGCGCGTCGCCCGCTAACCACCGCCAGCACCGCCAACAGACTTTCAGTGAAGGAACCACAATGAGCAACGTTGCAGTCATCGGACTCGGCATCATGGGCCTCCCCATGGCCATCAACCTCGTCAAGGCCGGCCACAGTGTCACCGGCTTCAACCGCAGCCAGGACAAGATCGACAAGCTCGTCTCCGAAGGCGGCCAGGGTGCTACGAGCATCGCGGAGGCCGTCAAGGATGCCGACGTCGTCATCACGATGGTGCCGGACTCCCCCGATGTCGAGGGCGTAGTCAGCGGCAAGGACGGCGTCTTCGCCAACGCGAAGAAGGGCACCTTGTGGATTGACGCCAGCAGCATCCGCCCGGATGTCGCCAAGCGCCTCGCTGACGATGCCAAAGAAGCCGGCATCCGCCCCCTCGACGCCCCGGTCTCCGGCGGTGAACAGGGCGCCATCAACGCAGCTCTCTCCATCATGGTGGGGGGCGAGGCAGCCAACTTCGAGGCAGCACAGCCGGTCCTCACTGCCGTCGGCAAGACCATCGTCCACGTCGGCCCCTCCGGCTCCGGCCAGACCGTCAAGGCAGCCAACCAGCTGATCGTGGCCGTCAACATCCAGGTCCTCGGCGAAGCAATCGCCTTCCTTGAGGCCTACGGCGTGGACACCGACGCCGCCCTCAAGGTCCTCGGCGGCGGCCTGGCCGGCTCCAAGGTCCTCGACCAGAAGGGCCAGAAGATGCTTGACCGCAACTTCGACCCCGGCTTCCGTCTGGCCCTCCACCACAAGGACCTCGGCATCGTTACCTCCGCAGCCCGCGAAGCCAACGTCGCCATCCCCCTCGGCGCCGTCGTCGCACAGCTCGTCGCCGCAACCGTCAACCAGGGCGACGGCGGACTGGACCACTCGGGCCTCTTCAAGCAGGTCCTGCAGCTCAGCGGCCGCAAGTAGGAGCAGCGCCGACCGACCACAACTGGGGCACTTCGACACGGACACGCCGGCCGCCGTCGTAATTTACGACGACGACTCCCCCAAAGTGCCCCGCGACCGTTCGCCGGGCTACTTAAGCACACCAAATTTCGGGTCTCAACAGGCTCGACCACCACTTTCAAGGAGTACACAATGACTAAGATGCGCACCGTTGACGCTGCCGTCGCGATCCTGGTAAAGGAAGGCGCCATCGAGGCGTTCGGCCTGCCAGGAGCGGCCATCAACCCGTTCTACTCCGCCATGCGGAAGAACGGCGGCGTCCGCCACACGCTGGCCCGCCACGTTGAAGGCGCCAGCCACATGGCAGACGGCTACTCCCGAGCCAAGGATGGCAACATCGGCATCTGCATCGGCACCTCGGGCCCTGCAGGCACTGACATGATCACCGGCCTGTACGCGGCGTGGGCCGATTCCATCCCCATGCTCTGCATCACCGGCCAGGCCCCCGTGGCCAAACTGCACAAGGAAGACTTCCAGGCCGTGGACATCCAGACCATCGCCGCCCCGGTCACCAAGATGTCCATGACCGTCATGGAGCCCGGCCAGGTTCCGGGCGCCTTCCAGAAGGCCTTCCAGCTCATGCGCTCCGGCCGCCCGGGCCCGGTCCTGCTGGACCTGCCCATCGACGTGCAGATGGCCGAGATCGAATTCGACATCGACACCTACGAGCCCATCGTTGTCCAGAAGCCCACGGCCAGCCGCAAGCAGCTGGAGAAAGCCCTGGACATGCTGACCGCAGCCGAGCGCCCGCTGATCGTTGCCGGTGGCGGCATCATCAACGCCGGCGCCTCCGCGGAACTGGTGGAACTGGCCGAACTGCTGAACGTTCCGGTCATCCCCACCCTGATGGGCTGGGGCGCCATCGCCGACGACCACCCGCTGATGGCCGGCATGGTGGGCCTGCAGACCAGCCACCGCTACGGAAACGAGACCATGCTGGCCTCAGACTTCGTGATCGGCATCGGCAACCGCTGGGCCAACCGCCACACCGGCGGCCTGGACACCTACACGGCCGGCCGCAAGTTCGTGCACATCGACATCGAGCCCACCCAGATCGGCCGCGTGTTCTCCCCGGACCTGGGCATCGCGTCCGACGCCGGTGCGGCGCTGACCGGCCTGATTGAACTCGCCAAGGAGCGCAAGGCAGCAGGATCCCTGCCGGACTACAGCGCCTGGGCTGCCGCGTGCCAGGACCGCAAGGCCTCCCTGCACCGCAAGACGCACTTCGAGAACATCCCCATCAAGCCGCAGCGCGTGTACGAGGAGATGAACAAGGCCTTCGGTCGCGACACCACCTACGTCTCGACGATCGGCCTGTCCCAGATCGCCGGCGCGCAGATGCTGCACGTCTTCGGCCCGCGCAAGTGGATCAACGCCGGCCAGGCAGGCCCCCTGGGCTGGACCGGCCCCGCCGCACTTGGCGTGGTCCGCGGCAAGCCGGATGAGACCGTCGTGGCGCTGTCCGGCGACTACGACTTCCAGTTCATGATCGAGGAACTGGCCGTGGGCGCCCAGTTCAACATCCCGTATATCCACGTGGTGGTGAACAACTCCTACCTAGGCCTCATCCGCCAGTCCCAGCGCGGCTTCAAGATGGAGCAGAACGTGTCCCTGGCGTTCGAGAACATCAACTCCCCCGAAACCAACGGCTACGGCGTGGACCACCTGAAGGTTGCCGAGGGCCTGGGCTGCAAGGCCGTCCGCGTGCTGGACCCGGCGGATCTGCCGTCAGCGTTCGACAAGGCCAAGGCCCTGATGGGCGAGTTCCAGGTTCCCGTGGTGGTTGAAGTGATCCTGGAAAAGATCACCAACATCTCCATGGGTGTGGAAATCAACGCCGTGAACGAGTTCGAGGAACTGGCCGAAACCGCTGCGGACGCCCCCACCGCCATCCTGGCACTGCAGGCGTAAACCATGCGGATCGTCATTGCGCCGGACAAGTTCAAGGGATCTCTCTCCGCCCCGGACGTCTGCAGGCACCTGGAAAAGGGCCTGCAGGCGGGCGCCGGCGGCAACCTTGAGGTCATCCGGATTCCCGTGGCCGACGGCGGCGAGGGCACCCTCGACGCCGCCGTCGGCTCCGGTTTCACCCGGCGCACCGTCACGGTGGCCGGCCCCACCGGCGAACCCGTGGACGCGGAGTTCGCCGTCCGGAACCACGAGGCCGTCATCGAAATGGCCACCGCCTCCGGGCTCGCGCTGCTGCCGCAGGTCATGGCCGGTGGCCGGCCGGATCCGGAAACAGCCGCCACGGCCACCAGCCGGGGCACCGGCCAGCTGATCCGCGCCGCCCTGGATGAGGGCTGCCGCCGCATTGTGCTGGGCGTTGGGGGAAGCGCAAATACCGACGGCGGCGCCGGACTCCTGCAGGGGCTCGGCGCCAGGTTCCTGGACCGCCAGGGCAACGAACTCCCGTCCGGCGGTGCCGCGCTGGCCAATCTCCACAGCATCGACTTCACCGACTTTGAGCCCCGTCTGGTGGATACACGCTTTGTGCTGGCGTCCGACGTCGACAACCCCCTGCTGGGCGCCCAGGGCGCCGCGGCGGTTTTCGGCCCGCAAAAGGGCGCCACACAACAGGATGTCGACACGCTCGACGCCGCCCTGGCCAGGTTTGTCGAAGTCCTGGCCAGGGAAATCGGATTCCGTGCTGTTAGGGCAGCCGAAGCGCCCGGCGCCGGCGCAGCAGGCGGCGTGGGCTTCGCGGCCATCGCAGTCCTGGCCGCCACCCGGCGCCCGGGCATCGACGTGGTCCTCGGCTTCACCGGCCTGGCCGAACGCCTGGCCGGCGCCGACCTGGTGATCACCGGCGAAGGCAGCCTGGACGAACAAAGCCTGCTGGGCAAGACCCCCATCGGGGTGGCCCGGGCCGCAGCAGCGCAGGGCGTGCCCGTGATCGCCGTCTGCGGCCGCACCACGCTGGCTCCCGACCAGGCGACAGCCGCCGGCTTCGAGCACATTTATGCTTTGACCGCGCTGGAAAGCAATGTAGACAGGTGCGTAGCAGAGGCGGGAGCGCTTCTCGAGCAGCTGGGCACCCGGATCAGCGGCTGGCTGGCGGCCGAAAAGCCCGCCGGCGCCGCCCAAACCAAGGAGGACCTCCGTGTCTGAAGAACGTTTTGACCTGATCATCCGCGGCCGGCGCATCCTCACCACCGCCGGGATCGCCCCGCGCGAAGTAGGCGTCCGCGGCGGCAGGATCGTGGCCCTGGAACCGTTGGGCAACGGCCTGGCCGGCACCGAGATCATCGAACTGGCCGACGACGAGACCCTCCTTCCCGGCCTCGTGGACACGCACGTGCACGTCAACGAACCCGGCCGCACCGAGTGGGAGGGCTTCGCCTCCGCCACCCGCGCAGCCGCAGCGGGCGGCGTGACCACCATCATCGACATGCCGCTGAACTCGATCCCGCCCACCACCACCGTGGAAGGCCTCAAGCTCAAGCGCGAAGTCGCCGAGGACCAGGCGTTCGTTGACGTGGGCTTCTGGGGCGGTGCAGTGCCCGGCAACAAGGCAGACCTGCGGCCGCTGCACGACGAGGGCGTCTTCGGCTTCAAGTGCTTCCTCCTGCACTCCGGCGTGGACGAATTCCCGCACCTGGAAGCGGATGAGATGGAAGAGGACATGGCGGAGCTGAAGTCCTTTGACTCGCTCATGATCGTCCACGCCGAGGACTCGCACGCGATCGACCGCGCACCGCACCCCAGCGGCGACCACTACTCCACCTTCCTGGCCTCACGCCCCCGCGGCGCCGAGAACAAGGCCATCGCCGAGGTCATCGAACGGGCCCGCTGGACCGGCGCCCGCGCCCACATCCTGCACCTGTCCTCCTCGGACGCCTTGCCCATGATCGCCAGCGCCAAGCGCGACGGCGTGAAGCTCACCGTGGAGACCTGCCCGCACTACCTCACGCTCACGGCTGAGGAGATCCCGGACGGTGCCACGGCGTACAAGTGCTGCCCGCCCATCCGCGAGGCCTCCAACCGGGAACTGCTCTGGAAGGGCCTCCAGGACGGCACCATCGACTGCATCGTCTCCGATCACTCTCCCAGCACCCTGGACCTCAAGGACCTGGAAAACGGCGACTTCGCCGTGGCCTGGGGCGGGGTCTCCTCCCTCCAGCTGGGCCTGTCCCTGATCTGGACCGAGGCCCGGCACCGCGGCATTCCGCTGGAACAGGTGGTGTCTTGGATGGCCGGCAAGCCCGCCGCCCTGGCCAGGCTGGCCACCAAGGGCCAGCTGGCCCTGGGCTACGACGCTGATTTCTCCGTCTTCGCGCCCGACGAGGCCTTCGTCGTGGACGTCTCCAAGCTCAAGCACAAGAACCCCATCACCCCGTACGACGGCAAGGCGCTCTCCGGTGTGGTCCGCCGGACCTTCCTGCGCGGCCAGGAAATCGACGGCCGCACCCCCAGCGGACGGCTGCTCCGCCGCGGCGGAGTCTGACGGCTTCCATGGCAACCGAAGTCCATTCCCCACCAGGCATATATGCGCGCCGTCGGCCTAGTCCGGCTTCCGGACCGCGGCTCAGCGCGCACGGCCTGGCCGTCTGGGTAACGCCGGCCGCCGGCCGGGACATCGATCGCGCCGTGCTGGCGCGGGCCGCAGAATTGCTGCTGGCGCACGCCGAGAAGATTGCCCCGGGGGCGGACGTCCAGCTCTGGCCCGCCCCAGGGGCTGCAACGTCCGCCGACGGCGGAAACACCGTGCCGTCGCCGTCCCCCGCGGAGGACTCCCCGCAGGAGGACGACGACGGCGCCACCCTCCTGCCGCCGTCGGCCGGTCCCGCCAGCTTGGTCTGCGTGGACCTTGCCGCCGCCGAGGTGCAGCTGGACGGGCAGCGGGTCCCGCTGACCGGCGTCGAGTTCAGACTGGTGCGGTACCTAGTGGAGCATTGCTCCCACACCGTGAGCCGGGAAGAGCTCCGGCTGTTCCTTGAATATTTTGATTCCCCCGCGGCGGCGTCCCGTTCCATCGATGTGTACGTGGGCCGGGTGCGGCGCAAGCTGCGGGGCGGGCGGCACGCGATCGCCACGGTCCGCGGCGGCGGCTACCAGTTTGTGCCCGGACCCCATGCCAAGGTGCGCGGGCCAGCGGAATACAGCATCTGAACCAGTTGTTGTGCATCGGCAGACAGCTTTTTCCGCAACGAGACCCCTCAAGACCCCGAAGGAAATCCCATGAGCTCCAAACTGACCGTCAAACTCCAGCCCGGAACCCCCGCCCCGGACTTCACCCTTCCTGACGCCGCGGGGCAGAAGGTCGCGCTGGCCGATTACCGCGGCAAGAATGTCATTGTGTACTTCTACCCGCAGGCCGCCACCCCTGGCTGCACCACCGAGGCCTGCGATTTCCGCGACAACCTGGCGTCCCTGCAGGGTTCCGGCTATGAGGTGCTGGGCATCTCCCCCGACGCCCCGGAGGCACTGGCGCACTTCACCGGCGACTTCGCCCTCACCTTCCCGCTGCTCTCCGACGAAGACCACGCCGTGGCGCTGGCCTACGGCGCGTGGGGCGAGAAGCTGGTCAACGGCGAGGTCACCGAAGGGATCGTCCGCTCCACCGTAGTGCTCGATCCCGAGGGCAAGGTGAAGCTGGCGCAGTACCAGGTCAACGCGCGTGGCCACGTCGCCGCGCTGAAGGAAGGGCTGGGCGTCTAGCTACACTGCGATTACGCGGCGTTTTCGGACGCGCGCACCGCGGATCCGCGCAGCGCCCGTCCGAAATTGCCGCGGAACCGCCTACACCCGCGTCCCCGCCACAATGGTCGCCGTGGAGCGGAGCCGGATGGCGCCGTCGTGTTCGTAACGGCCCAGCAGCTGGAAGACGTCGGCGCGGATCAGCTCCCGGGAGTCCCGGTCCGCCCTGGCCAGCCCCACCCCCACGGTGGTTGCAATGTCGGTCATGAACTCCCAGTAAAGCTCCGGCGACTTGTGCACCAGGTCCGTGCTGACCTTCCGTTCGCTGACGTCGACCAGCCCGGCGTCCCTGAAGACCCTGCCCATGAACCCCGGCGCGGCGCACCGGAACAGCCCGGGTGCGCCGGTCTGCGGCACCGGCAGCTCGGTGTGGCGTGCGATCGTACCGAGGATCAGCGTGGCCCACGGGTTCTCGGCCGCCCTGCCCCAGACGGCGGCGCTGACCCGCGCGCCCGGCCTGGCAACGCGCGCCATTTCATTCACCGCCGAGGACACGCTGGGGAAGAACATCAGGCCGAAACGGCAGAGGACCGCATCGAACGTGTCGTCCCCGAACGGCAGGGCGGCGGCATCGCCGACTGCTGTGCGGACGTTCATGAGCCCGCGGCCCGCCGCTTTCTCGGAGGCAACCCGCAGCATCCCCTCGGAGAGGTCCAGCAGGTCGACGCTGCCGCGGGGGACGAGGGCGGCAGCCGTGAGACCAGGTTCGCCGGTTCCGGCGGCGACGTCGAGGACGGCGGAGTCCGGGCGGAGCCACGCCTCCTGGATCACCGCGTCACCGAAGGGTGCGTGCCAGCCGAGCACTTCGGCGTCCCATTTTCGCCAGCCTGCGGAGAACGCATCCCAGATGCTGCGTTGTTGGTCCCTGATCTGCTCCGCTGAGGCTGACATGGCGCTCCTAGGCTGTTCCGTGCCTTCCCCCACCCCAAGTGTGCTCCGCCGCCCCGGCGGCGGCAATGGCTACCGGGGCAGTAGGCTTAACGGCATGTCTACCCCCGATAACTCCGGCACTTCAGGCGAGCAGCACGTCCCCGAGCGGCGCGAGGTCACCGTGCGCCGGGCGCCGAAGTACGTGCCGTTCCTGGTACTGGGCGGGCTCCTGGGCTTCGGCGTGGCCGCCTTCCTCGCCTACGGCGTCCCGGGCGACGAGAGCTACGACGCCGGTGCTGTTTTCGGCTTCTTCGTGGTGCTGTGCGCCGCCGGCGGAGCCGTCCTCGGCGCCGTCGCCGCCCTGCTGCTGGACCGCCTGAGCATCCGCCGGGCGAAGCGCGCCGTCGTCGAGGCTGTCCCAGACAGCGTTCCCGACGCCGGACCGGAGAACGACGGCCGGTCCGACGGCGGCACGGGGAACCAGCACCGCCCCTGAGTCCCGTGCAGGTCATAAAGCGGCGACCGGAAAAGTCTTAGCGCACAACGTGAGATAATCGACCAGTGGCACGCGGCGATGGAAAACTTTCTCATGATCTCCTCCCTGGCGAAAAAGGCCCTCAGGACGCTTGCGGCGTCTTCGGGGTCTGGGCTCCCGGCGAAGAGGTTGCAAAACTCACCTATTACGGGCTGTATGCACTGCAGCACCGCGGTCAGGAGTCGGCTGGCATAGCAACCAGCGACGGCAAGCGGATCAACGTCTACAAGGACATGGGCCTCGTTTCCCAGGTCTTCGACGAGACCACGCTGAACACCCTGACCGGGCACCTGGCCGTCGGCCACTGCCGCTACTCCACTACCGGCGCCAGCCACTGGGCCAATGCCCAGCCCACCCTGGGCGCTACCGCCACAGGCACTGTGGCCCTGGCCCACAACGGCAACCTCACCAACACCGCCGAGCTCAAGGCGATGATCGAGGACCGCAACGGCGGCCAGCTCAGCGGCGAAATGAAGCAGGGCAACACCTCGGACACGGCCCTGGTCACCGCGCTCCTGGAGGGCGAAGAGGGCAAGTCCCTGGAACAGACCGCCATGGAGCTGCTGCCCAAGATCAAGGGCGGCTTCTGCTTCGTCTTTATGGACGAAGGCACCCTCTACGCAGCCCGCGACACCTACGGGATCCGCCCGCTCTGCCTGGGCCGGCTGGAACGCGGCTGGGTGGTTGCCTCCGAGCAGTCCGCCCTCGCCACCGTCGGCGCCAGCTTCATCCGCGAAATCGAACCCGGCGAGTTCATTGCGATCGACGAGGACGGCGTCCGCTCCCAGCGCTTCGCCGAGGCGACGCCGGCCGGATGCGTTTTCGAATACGTGTACCTTGCACGTCCCGACGCCTCGATTGCGGGCCGTTCGGTGTACGAATCCCGCGTGGAAATGGGCCGCCAGCTGGCCCGCGAAAACACCCAGGAAGCGGACATTGTCATCCCGGTCCCGGAATCGGGCACCCCCGCGGCTGTGGGCTACGCCGAGGAATCCGGCATCCCGTTCGCGCACGGCTTCGTCAAAAACTCCTACGTGGGCCGCACCTTCATCCAGCCCTCGCAGACGCTGCGCCAGCTCGGCATCCGGCTCAAGCTCAACGCCCTGGAATCCGTGATCCGCGGCAAGCGGGTTGTGGTGGTGGATGACTCGATCGTCCGCGGCAACACCCAGCGCGCGATCGTCCGGATGCTCCGGGAAGCCGGCGCCGCCAGCGTCCACATCAAGATTTCCTCCCCGCCGGTGAAATGGCCGTGCTTCTACGGCATCGACTTCGCCTCCCGCGCGGAGCTGATCGCCAACGGCGCCACCGTCGAGGAAATCACCCAGGCCATCGGAGCCGATTCCCTGGCCTACATTTCCGAAGACGGCATGATCGGCGCCACCCAGCAGCCGCGCGAACGTCTCTGCACCGCCTGCTTCACCGGCAAGTACCCCATCGAGCTCCCGGGCTCGGACAAGCTCGGCAAGAACCTGCTGGAGCGCACGGACCTCGGCGGACTGCCCGCCGCCGGAGATGCCGCCCTCGGCGCTTCAGCGTCGGAATCCGCCGCTGAAGCCGCCGCCGGCATCAGCGCCGACGAGGATCCGGCCGAGAAGGCCGGTGCCACCGGTTGCGATCCGGGACCGGACGCCGAATTCGAAGAACTGCTCACCGATGCCGACCGCGTCACCACAGCCGACAAGAAAGAGCCCGTATGACTTCCGCCTCCCCGGCCGCTGACATGAACGCCGCCCAGAACGCCGCCGGCATCACCTATGCCTCCGCGGGCGTCGACGTCGAAGCGGGCGACCGCGCTGTCGAACTTATGAAGGGCGCCGTCAAGGCGACCCACAACGCCTCGGTGATCGGCGGCGTCGGCGGCTTCGCCGGACTTTACGACGTCTCGAAGCTGCTCACGTACAAGCGCCCGCTGCTGGCCACCTCCACCGACGGCGTCGGCACCAAAGTGGCGATCGCCCAGGCCATGGACATCCACGACACCATCGGCTTCGACCTCGTCGGCATGGTGGTCGATGACATCGTCGTGGTCGGCGCCGAGCCGCTGTTCATGACCGACTACATCGCCTGCGGCAAGGTTGTCCCCGAGCGCATCGCGGACATTGTCCGCGGCATCGCGGCCGCCTGCTCCGTCGCGGGCACCGCGCTGGTGGGCGGCGAAACCGCCGAGCACCCCGGCCTGCTCGGTGAGCACGAATACGACGTCGCCGGTGCCGCCACCGGTGTTGTCGAAGCCGCAGATCTGCTCGGCCCGGACCGCGTCCGCGCCGGCGACGTTGTGATCGGCATGGCCTCATCCGGCCTGCACTCCAACGGCTACTCGCTGGTCCGCCGCGTCATCAACCACGCCGGCTGGGCCCTGGACCGCCAGGTCTCCGAACTCGGACGCACCCTGGGCGAGGAACTCCTGGAGCCCACCCGCGTCTACGCCGCGGACTGCCTGGACCTGGCCCGCACCTTCCCGGTGAACTCGGCCCGCGGCGTGCACGGCTTCAGCCACGTCACCGGCGGCGGCCTGGCAGCCAACCTGGCCCGGGTCCTCCCGCAGGGCCTGCTGGCCACCGTGGACCGCGCCACGTGGGAACTGCCGCCCATCTTCAAGCTGGTCGCCGAGCTGGGCAACGTCCCGCTGGCCGACCTCGAACGCACCCTGAACCTCGGTGTGGGCATGGTCGCGATCGTTTCCCCCGAGATCGCCGACGCCGCGGTGAACCGCCTCAACGACCGCGGCGTGCCGGCCTGGGTCATGGGCACCGTGGAACAGAATTCGGACTCGATCCTCAAGACGGGACCGGACTATGTGCAGGGCGCCAAGGGCGTCGACGGCGGCGGCGTCCGGCTGGTCAACGCCTACGCCTGACCCCGCCCGACCCGACTGACCCGACATCGGGTGCTCCGTAACCGCCGTTTTGAGACCTGAAAACGGCAGTGGGCCCACGCCGGCAGGGTTCCCTGGCCGAGCTTGCGAGGCGGGGGCCGGTGGGGAGCGCTCGATGTGTTTAGGCGGCTCCCCTAGACCTCAAGGATGCTGAACACTCCGCCCTGCGGGTCCTGGAGTGTGGCGATGGTGCCGGCTTCCTCGACCTCGTCCGGTTCGATCAGCACGACGCCGCCCGCGGCGACCGCCGCCGTCACGGCGTCCGCCACGCTGGAGACGCCGAAGTACACCTGCCAGCCGGGCGTGAGCGTGCTCTCGGCATCAGCCGGCACCGTTGCGATGCCTGCCACCTCCGTGCCGTCCGCCATAAGCGTGGTGTAGGTGCCGCCGTCGTACTGCGGGTATTCGGTGACCTCGTGCCCGAAGACCTGCTGGAAGAACCCGACGGCGGACTGCGGCTCGGGCGTGAGCAGCTCGGCCCAGGCCAGCGCGCCGGGCTCCTCGGTCCGGGCCGTGCCAGCGTGCTTCCCCGCCTGCCAGGCGCCGGTGGTGCCGCCGCCGGGCGGGGCAAAGAAGACCATGACGCCGGTCTCTCCCACGGCCTCCGGGCCGAATTCGAGGGTCCCGCCGGCGTGGGCCAGGCCGTCAGCGAGTTCACGGGCGTCTTCGGTGGCGAAGTACACATTCCACTGGCCGGAGGCGCCTGCGGCTTCCTGCAGGGGGTTCTGCGGGGCGATGACGGTGACGAGCCCGTCGCCAAGGAACGCCCGGGCGTAGCTGCGTCCGTCGGGGGTCGGCAGATCCTCATAGCGCCAGCCGAACACGTCCGAGTAGAAGGACTTCGCAGCCTCGACATCGTTGGTCTGAAGGTCCGTCCAGCAGACCTCGCCTTCACTGAACCCTGTGCGCTTCGTCATGGATAGCCTTCCGATGCTTTTGCGGAGTGGTGCCGGGCGTCATTCGATGGAAGCACGCCGGCCCGGAAAGGAAAAGGCCCGCCGGCCACACCCCAGAAGGGTGCGGCCGACGGGCCTGGTAATCAATGGCCGGTACCCCAGTGTAGAGGGGCATGCCGGAAAGAAGTGGCGACTAACCTATACGACGGGAATCTACCTCGTCGTCGTCTTCGTCCACATCGTCCGCGTACTTATCCACATAAGCCGAATAATCCGGTTCAACCGGCTCACTCGAGAAATGGCTCGGTGCTCGACCCTCGGTGCTTTTGAGCTCACGCTGAAGCGCAGAGTAGTCAGTGTTCGGGGAATAGTACTTAATATCCCGAGCCTGCTTGGTAGCTTTTGCCTTTTGACGGCCGCGCCCCATGGCGTGACCCCCTTTTGTACTCGGACCGGAGGTGGTCACCATTGGCGTTAGTGAGGCCCCGGAATGTTTGGTCAATTTGTCGTACACCTAGATTACATGCTTTCGGCGGCAACTGCTCGCCAGTCCGGCTGCTGTGGACAGTGCGGCCCCGAAGGCGGTCCCGCCGGCGGACCCCGACACGCCGCCCGGCCGGCTTCTTCGATAGAGTTTCGGAGTGGAGTTCCAGAAACGGGCCACAAGGCCGGGCGTCCCGCCGCGGCAAAGATGCACGAAAGTGGTGAAGTCTCAGTGACCGAAGAGAACGCAAGGCACGGCGACGCCGGCACGCCCGGAGTCCCCCCTGCGGACGGTCCGGGCGATCCGTCCACCTCCACGGTTCCTTCCATGCCGCCCAAGCCATCTACGCCGCCGACGTCGGGAATTCCGGTTGTGCCGCCCGCCTCGTCCGCTGCTGCCACCCGCCAGCCGGAGCCGCCCGCCACCCCCGCATCGCCCGTCCGACCCTCCGTGCCCCCTGTCAGCGGGGACCACACCCGGACGTCCTCCGCCTTTCCGGGCCTCCGGAAGACGGCCGGGAGCCTGGCCACAAGCGCCGCCAGGCAGTTCTCCGCGAATGCAGCCTTGCTCGGCCCCTGGGCCCGGCGCCAGAGCCTGCCGCGGATCGGCGCAGCCGTGGTGGCGCTCGTCGTCGTCGTCGGGCTCCTGGTCTGGCTGCTGCCCTCGACACTCGCCGGGCCCAAGCCGGCCGCGGAAGGCTCGCTCGCCCCGGCCGCCGCCTCCTCGTCCGCGTCTCCCAGCCGCGGAGCGCTCCCGCTGGAAGACGTCAGCCCCCTGGATTTCCAGCTCAACGACTGCTTCAAGGATTTTGACCCGGATGCGCCGCAGTCCACTGTGGTGGACTGCACCAGCGGCCACTCCGCCCAGCTCGTCGCGATCGCGCGCTACGACAAGGCTGACGCCTACCCGGGCCGGGATCCGCTGAAGCAGCGCGCCCGGAGCGCCTGCAAGTCGGCGCCGCTGGCCGAGAAGTCCGGCAGTTACGACCTGAGCTACAAGCTGGCATACCCGAGTGCCTCCAGCTGGGAGAAGGGCGACCGCCGCGTGGACTGCTACGTGATCGCCAACGCCGGGAACGTCATCATGGATTCCCTGCGCCCCTGAGACCTGCCGGGCTGAGCCCTGTCCAGGTGCGGGCTGGTCCGCCCCGGGCGCCCCTGTCGGGGCGCCCGGGCGGGGCGTAGCGCCTATTCCTTGCGGCGGACCGACAGCCCGCTGCCCGTGGCGGCACCGCCGTCGGGCCATTCCGACTGTTCCGCGCCGCCCATGGTGAGCTCCATCAGGTCCGGTGCAGTGTCGACCAGAACCGTGTCGCCGTCCGTGATCTCGCCGGCCAGGATGGCCTTGGCCAGCCGGTCGCCGATCTCGCGCTGCACCAGCCGGCGCAACGGACGGGCACCGTAGGCCGGGTCGAACCCGGTCACGGCGAGCCAGGACCGGGCGCCCTCGGTGACTTCCAGGTTCAGCCGGCGGCCCTTGAGCCGGTCGGCCAGTTCCTTGACCTGCAGCTCCACGATCCGGGAGAGCTCCTCGACGTTGAGCGGGTCGAAAAGCACCACTTCGTCCAGCCGGTTCAGGAACTCGGGCTTGAACGAGGCATGCACGGTGGCCATCACGGCTTGGCGTTTGGCGGCGGCGTCCAGGCCGGGGTCCACGAGGAACTGGCTGCCCAGGTTCGAGGTGAGCACCAGGATCACGTTGCGGAAGTCCACGGTGCGGCCCTGCCCGTCGGTGAGCCGTCCGTCGTCGAGCACCTGCAGCAGGATGTCGAAGACCTCCGGGTGGGCTTTCTCCACCTCGTCCAGCAGCAGCACGGAGAACGGGCGGCGCCGGACGGCCTCGGTCAGCTGGCCGCCCTCCTCGTAGCCGACGTAGCCCGGAGGTGCCCCGACCAGCCGCGCCACGGAGTGCTTCTCCGAGTACTCGGACATGTCGATCCGGACCATGGCGCGCTCGTCGTCGAACAGGAAGTCCGCGAGGGCCTTGGCGAGCTCGGTCTTCCCGACGCCGGTGGGGCCCAGGAACAGGAAGGAACCGGTGGGCCGGTTGGGGTCGCTGATGCCGGCGCGGGCGCGGCGCACGGCGTCGGACACGGCGGTGACGGCCTTGTGCTGGCCGATCAGGCGCCTGCCGAGCTCCTCCTCCATATGCAGCAGCTTCTGGCTTTCGCCCTGCAGCATGCGCCCGGCGGGGATGCCGGTCCAGGCGGAGATGACTTCGGCGATGTCGTCGGCGGTGACTTCGTCGGCCACCATCAATTCCTGCTTGGCGCCGCCGTCGGCCACCCGGGCGGTCTCGGCCTCGGCGGCGGCGTTCAGTTCCCGCTCGAGGGCCGGAAGCTCGCCGTAAAGAATCCGGGAGGCGGCCTCGAGGTCGCCCTCGCGCTGGTACTTTTCGGCTGCGGAGCGCAGCTCGTCGATCCGGGCCTTGAGGTCGCCGACATGGTTGAGGCCGGCCTTCTCGGATTCCCACCGGGTGTTGAGGGCCGCGAGCTCTTCCTTCTTGTCCGCCATGTCCTTGCGCAGGGCCGCGAGGCGTTCCCTCGAGGCGGCATCCGCCTCGCCGGCGAGGGCCAGCTCCTCCATGGTGAGTCGGTCCACCGCACGGCGCAGCTGGTCGATTTCCTCGGGCGCGGAATCGATTTCCATCCGCAGCCGGGACGCGGCCTCATCCACGAGGTCGATCGCCTTGTCCGGCAGCTGCCGGCCGGTGATGTAGCGGTTGGACAGCGTGGCCGCGGCCACGAGGGCCGAGTCCGCGATGGCGACCTTGTGGTGCGCCTCGTAGCGCTCCTTGAGGCCGCGCAGGATGCCGATGGTGTCCTCCACGCTCGGCTCGCCGACGTAGACCTGCTGGAAGCGGCGCTCGAGGGCGGGGTCCTTTTCGATGTTCTCGCGGTACTCGTCCAGGGTGGTGGCACCGATCAGGCGGAGTTCACCGCGGGCCAGCATCGGTTTGAGCATGTTGCCCGCATCCATGGAGCTGTCCCCGGTGGCGCCGGCGCCCACCACGGTGTGGATCTCATCGATGAAGGTGACAATCTGCCCGTCGGAGTTCTTGATCTCCTGCAGCACGGCCTTGAGCCGTTCCTCGAATTCGCCGCGGTACTTGGCCCCGGCCACCATGGATGCCAGGTCGAGGGCGATCAGGGTCTTGCCGCGCAGGCTCTCCGGGACGTCGCCGGCGACGATCCGCTGGGCCAGACCCTCGACGACGGCGGTCTTGCCGACGCCGGGCTCGCCGATGATCACGGGGTTGTTCTTGGTGCGCCGGCTCAGGACCTGGATAATGCGGCGGATTTCCGCGTCGCGGCCGATCACGGGGTCCAGTTTGCCGGAGCGGGCGATCGCGGTGAGGTCGGTGCCGAACTTCTCCAGGGCTTCGAAGGTGTTTTCCGGATCCGCGTTGTCCACTTTGCGGTCGCCGCGGACGCCGCGCAGGGCGGCGAGCAGCGCCTCGTGGGAGGCCCCGGCGTCGCGCAGGAGCTTGCCGACCGGATCGTTCCCGGCGGCGAGACCGAGCAGCAGGTGCTCGGTGGAGACGAAGGAGTCCCCGAGCCGTTCAGCCTCGGTCTGGGCGTTCTTGATGGCCTGCATGGCGGTCCGGGAGAGCTGGGCCTGCTGCACGGAAGCGCCGGAAGTGGCCGGGAGCGCCTTGATGGCGCTGCTCGCCTGGACGCTGACGGCGTCCGGGTCGGTGCCGGTGGCGCGGAGGAGTGCGACGGCGACGCCCTCCCGCTGGTCCATGAGCGCCTTGAGCAGGTGCGCCGGTTCGAGCTGCGGGTTCCCTGCCGTCGAGGCGTTCATGGCTGCTGCCGAAAGAGCCTCCTGGCTCTTGGTGGTGAATTTGGCGTCCAAAGAGAGCTCCTTCCGGAACGGTGTCGGTGTCAAAGTTGAGTCTACCCGGCTCAACTCTGCCTTTGACCCCTCTGGGTCCATGTTTGCCCACGGCGAAACTGCTGTCCAGGGCAGGGCGCCACCGGCCGCCGCCGCCCCTCTGCCGCCCCTCTGCCGCGGAAGGGATACTTAACGTTGCTTAATGTTTGGACGCTTCCCTAATGTAACTGAGGTCACAGCGGACAGAAACCACGGCCAAGGAGGGACGGAAATGCGCAAGGAAGCCATGAGCATTGCCGCAGCCCGCCCCGTTTCGCCGGTGTCGGCTGCGGCTGTGGCCCGGGCCGCAGGGGTTTCCGCGGCGGCAGTGTCCTATGTGCTCAACGGCAAGGGCGGCGTCTCGCCCGAGACCCGGCGCCACATCATCCACGTGGCGAACGAGCTGGGCTTCAGGCCCCGTAAGTCCTCACAGTCCGCCGACATGCAGCGGACCCGTGTGATCGGCCTGATCCTGCCGAACATCATCAACCCGATGTTCCCGCGCTGGGCCCAGGGCGTCATTTCCGCCGCAGCCGAGTCAGGCTACGAGGTGTTCGTCGCCACCACCCAGGACGATCCCGCCGTTCTCGCCCAGGTCACCACGACGCTCGCGCACCGCAACGTGGACGGGATCATCCTGGCCGCGTCGCTCCGGGACGACGCCACCGCCCTGCGCACGCTCAGGGCGGCGCGGATTCCGTACGTCTGCCTCTCCCGCCGGGCGGACTTCCTCGACTCGGACTTCGTCGGAATCGACGACGACGCCGCTGCGACCCTGCTGATGCGGCACATGCTGGGCCACGGCTTCACCGAGATCGCCACCGTGATCGGCCCGCGGTTCTCCACCGCGTCGCTGGCACGCGAACAGGCCTTTGTCCGCACCGCGGCCGCGGTCGGCGTGACCATCGGCGGCGACCGCAAGATCAGCACCCGGGTCAACAACGAGGGCGGCCGGCTGGCCGCCGAACGGCTTTTCTCGGCCGGCACCCCGCCGCAGGCCGTAGTGTGCGGCAGCGACGAGCTGGCCATAGGGGTGATGGAGCACGCGCTGTCCAAGGGCTTGCGGATCCCGGAGGACGTGGCCGTCGCAGGCTGCGACGGCCTGCCGCACAGCCGCTCGGGGCTGATCAACCTCACCAGCATTGTCCAGCCGCAGCAGGAAATGGCCCACGAGGCCTTCACTATGCTGCTCAAACGCATCGAAGTCCCGTCCAGCACCTACAGCACCAAGGTGTGCCGGCACCGCCTGCATATCGGGCGGACCTGCGGCTGCACGCCGCCCGCCGGCTAGCCACACCCGACCCCCTGCTTTGGCCAGCGAGCCTGGCTTCTACGGGGCTGCCCGGCCACCGGGCTGCCCACTGTTCCTGACCATCAACCCTGACCACCAATTCAAGGACGAAGACCATGTCAGTTGTATCCGCACCAACGAAGATGCGCACACCGCAGGAAATCAACGGGGTGATTCTCCGCAAAGTCATGCCGCTCCTGATCGGCGCCTACATCATGGCGTTCCTGGACAGGACCAACATCGGTATGGCCAAGGACCGGCTGGAGATCGATCTCGGCCTCTCCGCCACCGCCTTTGGCATCGGGGCGGGGCTGTTCTTCCTGACCTACGCTTTGTCCGAGATCCCCTCCAACCTGATCATGCACAAGGTGGGCGCCCGCTTCTGGATCATGCGGATCATGATCACCTGGGGCATCATCTCCGCCTGCATGGCGTTTGTGCAGGGTGAGTGGTCCTTCTACATCATGCGGATGCTGCTCGGCGTCGCCGAAGCCGGCCTCTTCCCGGGGGTCATGTACTTCCTGACGCAGTGGTTTGTGGTCAGGGACCGCGCCAAGGCCAACGGCATGTTCCTGCTGGGTGTCTCCATCGCCAACATCGTCGGCGCCCCGCTCGGCGGACTGCTGCTGACCCTCGACGGCTTCGCGGGCCTGCACGGCTGGCAGTGGATGTTCATCATCGAAGGCCTGCCGGCGTGCGTACTCGCCTACGTCGTCTGGAAGAAACTCCCGGACCGCCCCACCAAGGCCACCTTCCTCACCGCCGAGGAAGCCACTGACCTCGAGGCCCGCATCGCCGCCGAGGAGAAGGCCGGAGCGGAAGCCTCCGGCAACCACCGGCTCCGGGACGTGCTCAAGGACAAGCAGATCCTCCTCGTGGTGGGCATCTACTTCACGCACCAGATCGCCGTCTACGCGCTCTCCTACTTCCTGCCCTCCATCATCGGCACCTACGGCAAGCTCAACCCGCTGCAGATCGGCCTGCTGACGGCCATCCCGTGGATCTTCTCCGCCGCCGGCGCCCTGCTGGTCCCCCGCTTCGCCACCGACGGCCGGCGCTCCCGGCTCCTCGTCACGGGAACGATGATCGGCATCATCGCGGGCTTCGCCCTCGGCGCCGTCGGCGGCCCGGTGCTCGGCATGATCGGCTTCTGCCTCGCCGCGTTCAATTTCTTCGCCCTGCAGCCGATCCTCTTCACCTACCCGGCCACCCGGCTCACCGGCGCGGCCCTCGCCGGCGGCATCGCGTTCGTCAACACCATCGGTCTCTGCGGCGGCTTCCTCGGCCCGTACGTCATGGGTCTGATGCAGGACGTCACCGGCTCCAAGCTCTCCGGCCTCTGGTTCATCGTCGGCATGTGCACCATCGGCGCGCTCCTGTCGCTGTTGCTCAAGCGGGGTGCCGAGAAGCCCGTAGGCGTCCCGGCCGCGCACTGACACGGCCCGCACTGACCACCACCGCACCACCACCGCTAGGAAAACTCATGGATTTCAGCTCAAAAAGAGTCCTGGTCACCGCCGGAGCCAACGGCATCGGACTGGCCATCGCCAATAGATTCCAGGAACTCGGCGCCACCGTCTTCGTCACGGACATTGATCCGGACGCCGTCGAAAAGGCCCGCGTCAACGGCCTCGCCGCCGCGGTCAGCGACGTCTCCGACGAAGAGCAGGTCCGCGCCCTCATGGCCACGGTCCGGGAGGAGCTGGGCGGCCTGGACATCCTCGTCAACAATGCCGGCATCGCCGGGCCCACCGGCCCCGTCGAGACGCTGGACACGGCGGCCTGGAAGGCGACCTTCGACGTCAACATCCACGGGCAGTTCTTCTGCATCAAGCACGCACTTCCGATGCTGCGGGAGGGCCGGGACGCGTCCATCGTCAACCTCTCCTCGGCCGCCGGCCGGCTGGGCATGGCCGGACGCAGCGCCTATTCGGCGTCGAAGTGGGCTGTCGTCGGGCTGACCAAGACCCTCGCGATCGAACTTGGCCCGGACCGGATCCGGGTCAACGCCATCTGCCCCGGCGCGGTCAACGGCCCTCGGATCGACGCGGTCATCAACGCCAAGGCCGAAATGCTCGGCCTGCCAGCGGACCAGGTCTCCGAGCTCTACCTCAACCAGTCATCGCTGGGACGGCTGATCGAGGCGGAGGACATCGCCAACATGGCCGCCTTCGCCGCGAGCGACCTCGCCCGCAACGTCAACGGCCAGGCCCTCGCCGTCGACGGCAACACCGAAAAACTCTACTGATCCCCCAAGGAGCGACCCCCATGGCTGCTGCACGCAAAGTCATCATCACCAGCGCCGTCACCGGCGCCATCCACACCCCCTCCATGTCCCCGTACCTCCCGGTCTCTCCGGACGAGATCGCCGACGCCGCCATCGGCGCTGCCGAGGCCGGAGCCGCGATTGTGCACATGCACGCCCGCGATCCCCGGGACGGCCGGCCCTCCCAGAACCCGGAGCACTTCGCCCCGATCCTGGACAAGCTCAAGCGCAATACCGACGCCGTCATCAACATCACCACCGGCGGCTCGCCGCACATGAGCGTCGAGGAGCGGATGCAGCCTGCGGCGTTGTTCAAGCCGGAACTTGCCTCCCTCAACATGGGTTCGATGAACTTCGGGCTGTACCCGATGCTCGAGCGCTTCACCGAGTTCGGCCACGACTGGGAGCGGGAGGGGCTCGAGAAGAGCCGCGACCTGGTCTTCAAGAACACGTTCCAGGACATCGAAACCATCCTTGGCATCGGCAACCAGAACGGCACCCGCTTCGAGTTCGAGTGCTACGACATCTCGCACCTGAACAACCTGGCCCACTTCCACGCCCGCGGGCTCGCGAAGGGTCCGCTGTTCGTGCAGTCGGTCTTCGGCCTGCTCGGCGGGATCGGCGCGCATCCGGAGGACCTCATGCACATGCGGCGCACGGCGGACCGGCTGCTGGGCGAGGACTACGAGTGGTCCATCCTGGGCGCAGGCAAGAACCAGATGCCGCTGGCCACGATCGGCGCGGCCATGGGCTCCCACGTCCGGGTGGGCCTGGAGGACTCCCTCTGGATCGGCCCCGGCCAGCTGGCCACCTCCAACGCGGAGCAGGTCACCCGGATCCGCACCATCCTGGAAGCCCTTAACTTCGAGATCGCCACCCCGGATGAGGCCCGCCAGATGCTACAGCTCAAGGGCCGCGACAAGGTCGGCTTCTGAGCGCATGAGCATCCTCGTGGCCCCGGACAGCTTCAAAGGGACCTTCACCGCACCCCAGGTCTCGGCGCACATTGCCGCCGGGATCCGCTCGGCCGGCGGCACCGCCGTCGAACTGCCCGTGGCCGACGGCGGCGAGGGAACCTTCGAGGTCCTGGTCCGGGGCCTGGACGCCCGGCCGGTGCGGATCAGCACTGTGGGCCCGTGGGGCGACGCGGTGGACGCCGCCATCGCGCTGACCGACGACGGGACCGCCGTCGTCGAGCTTGCCTTCGCCAGCGGACTCAACCTGCCGACCTCCGCGGACCGGGATCCGGTGGCCGCCAGCACCTACGGGACCGGGGTCCTCATGGCGGAGGCCGTCCGGCTCGGTGCCCGCCGGTTGCTTGTCGCGGCCGGCGGATCCGCCACGACCGACGGCGGTGCCGGCGCCATCGCGGCGATCGAGGAGCGCGGCGGACTCGGCGGCGCGGAAGTTGTGATCCTCAGCGACGTCACCACCCGCTTTAACGACGCCGCCCGGGTGTTCGGTCCGCAGAAGGGGGCCGGCCCGGACACGGTTGCGGCCCTGACCCGGCGGCTCGAGCTGCAGGCCGGGAAATTTGCCGCCGATTACGGCCGCGACCCCCGCCCGCTGGACCGGACCGGCGCGGCGGGCGGGTTCTCGGGCGGGATGTGGGCGCGCTACGGGGCCAGGCTGGTGTCCGGCGCCGACTATGTGCTGGATCTGCTGGAGTTCGAGGCGCGGGTCAAGGCCTGCACGGCCGTGGTGGTCGGTGAGGGCCGGCTGGATTCGCAGACCGGCCAGGGCAAGATCATCGCCGGCATCCTCGCCCGCTCCGGCTCGAAACCGGTGTACGCCGTCGTGGGTTCGGTGCACGCAGACCTGGGCGACTACGTCGAGCGCTTTGCCCGCGTCATGATTGCCAGCGACGCGGCGGCGATGGCGGCCGCAGGTGCGCAGCTGGTCCGCACCACTGGACATGCCCCCCGCTGACCCCTGCCATTGGGCATACCCACCCCGCACCACCGGACATGCCCCCCGCTAACCCGCGCCATTGGACATAATCCCCATATGCGCATTCCCCGGGCCGAGGACTGGACATGTCCCCCCGGGATGAGCTCGGAAGAATGGACATGCCCTCTGCTGGCCCCCTGGCCGTGCACCGGCTACCCCGCACCACTGGACATGTGCCCTCCTAGCCCCGGCCGCCGGACACAATCCCAATACGCGCACTGCCCAGGCCCAGGACTGGACATGTCCCCCGGAATCAGGCCGCAAGAATGGGCATGTCCCCCTGGCCGAGGGGACGGGGGTCCATTAAATAGCGATCCGGCGGTCGGCTCCCCCAAGGAGCCGATCACCGGATCGAGGATCTTCCGCCTGTAAAGCTTGTCACATATATGACAAGTTTGTCACGCGTTGTGATCCGGAAACTCACGGGTAATCTGGAGCCATGGATGAGACAGCGGCACCGCAGCACCCGACGACCCGCAGCGTGTTCCTCGACAAGGAACATCCCGCGGCCTGGCGGGCGCTCAACGGACTGGGACTGAAAGCCAAGGAAGCCGCCGAGGAGGCCGGCCTGGACCAGACCCTGATCGAACTGCTGAACGTCCGGATTTCCCAGATCAACGGCTGCGCGTACTGCCTGGACCTCCATGTCGGCGACGCGCTCAAGAACGGCGAAACGGCACAGCGCCTGGCTGTGCTGCCCGCCTGGCGTGAAACGACACTCTTCACGGACAAGGAACGCGCCGCACTGACCTTGACAGAGGCCGTCACCAACATCTCCGATACCCACGCCCGCGAGCGCGAAGGCTCAGCCGCCCGCAGGCACCTGACGGCCCAGGAATTCTCGGCCGTCAGCTGGCTCGTCATCACCATGAACGCGTTCAACCGGGTCTCCATCGTCAGCCAGCACCCGGTCCGCGCTGCCCGGGGCTAGCTCCCCGCCGCCCGCCCCGCCCCGCGCGTAGGCGTCACCGTCCCTGACCCAAGGTTCCACCCCGCGGTGGCCCCACCGGACGCATCGGTCGTACGATTTGGGAGGGGTAGAGCCGCGGTCGGCTAGGAGCACGGCCATGAAGTGGATGAAGCCTGACAGCCCCGACTATGACGATGCACGGACCCTGTTCAACGCCATGATCGACCGCCGCCCGGCGGTCATCGCGCAGTGCGGCACCCCGGCCGACGTCGCTGAGGCCCTGAAGTACGCCAGGGACAACAACCTTGCCGTGGCGGTCCGCGCCGGCGGCCATTCCGTGGCCGGCATGTCCTTGAACGACGGCGGCCTGGTGGTCGACGTGCGTCCGATGAAATCCGCCCGGGTGGACCCGGAGGCCCGCACCGCCACGGTAGGTGCCGGCCTCACCTGCGGGGAGTTTGACCGCGCCACCCAGGAACACGGCCTCGCCATCACCGGCGGGCGGGTCTCGACGACCGGCCTCGCCGGCTTCACGCTCGGGGGCGGTTCCGGCTGGCTCGAGCGCGCCTTCGGCTTCGCCTGTGACGACCTCATCTCCGTGGACCTGGTCACGGCCGCCGGTGAGCAGGTGACGGCGAGCGCCCAGGAGAATCCGGAACTCTTCTGGGCCCTGCACGGAGGCGGCGGGAACTTCGGCGTCGCCACGTCCTTCACCTTCGGCCTGCACCAGCTCGGGCCAAAAGTCCATGCCGGTCTGCTGATGTGGCCCGGGGACGCGGCCACGGAACTCAGCCGCGGCTACCGGAAGCTGGCCCTTGCGGCTCCCAACGAAGTGTCAGCCACGCTCGTGTACGCGACGGCACCGGCGGAACCCTTTGTGCCCCCGGACCTGGTGGGCAAGATGGCGGTGTATGTGGTGTACGTGTTCGCCGGGGACGCCGAGGAAGGCAAGGAGCACGCCAAGGCCTACCGGGAGCTCGGCCCCGTCGTGGACCTGGTGGAGGACACAGGCTACGCAGACTTCCAGTGCTCCCTCGATGACCCGCCGGGAAAGTACAACTACTGGAGCGCCGACTATCACGACGAACTCTCCGACGATGCGTTGGACATCATCATCGACTCCGCGCGGTGCCTGCCGGGACCGAGTTCCCAGCAGCTGATAGCCCATTGGGGCGGGGCTGTGGGAGGCCCGGCCGCCGCGGCCACCCCGCTGTTGAACCGGGGCGCCAGCTGGGTGAGCCACCCTTTCGGTCTGGGCGACGATCCGAAGGGCGGGCAGGAGGCGAAAGCCTGGGTCAAACAGTTCCGCCGGGACATCTCCCCCTACGCGACCGGCGGCGTGTGGCTGAACTTCATCGGCGACGAAGGACAAGCCCGGATCCGCGCGGCCTACGGCGACGAAAACTACAACCGGCTGGCGCAGGTGAAGCGGCAGTTCGATCCGGACAACACGTTCCGCGGCAACCAGAACATCCTGCCCGCCACCTGAAGCTCCCCGTGAATATCCCGGTCTGTGAGACGGTTTATAGGCAACACCTATAGCCACTACGCATTCAACCACGGGAGACAACACAGCATGGGCAGTCCGGAACAGACAACCCCCTGGAGCGACAGCCTGGGCCGCGCCAGCATCAGGACCGCCCAGGTCCTCCTGCTGCTGGTCCTGGCGGTGGTGGTGGTCGTCGCCCTGATCCAGGTCCGGCTCGTCGTGATCCCGGCGGTTCTGGCGCTGATCCTCGCCGCCGCGATTGCCCCGTTTGTGCACTGGCTCCGCCGCAGGGGCTGGCCCGGCACTCTCGCCACCACGGCGTCCTTCCTGGGGCTCCTGCTTGCGTTCGGCGGCGTGATCACCGGCATCGTCTTCGCCGTCATGAGCCAGGCGGACGAGCTGGCCAGCAAGGCCACGGATGGCGTCGACCGGGTCTACGCCCTCATCCGCACGGGGCCCATCCCGGTCGATGACCAGCAGATCCAGCAGGCGCGCGACGCCGTCGTCGACTTCGCCACGAGCAGCACCGTCGGCGCGGGTGCCATTTCCGGCCTCAGCGCCGCGGGCAACTTCATCACCGGCGCCCTGCTGATGGCGGTGATCCTGTTCTTCTTCCTGAAGGACGGCGAAAGCATCTGGGCGTTCTTGCTGCGCGCGTTCAAGGGCAAGAACCTGGTGAAGGCCCGCCGCGTCGGCGAGCGGAGCCTTAACGTGCTCGGCGGCTACGTGCGCGGAACCGCCGTTGTGGCCCTGGTCGATTCGTTCTTCATCGGCCTGGCCCTCGTAGTCCTGGGCGTCCCGCTTGCGCTGCCGCTGGCGGCAATTGTCTTCATCGGCGCTTTCATCCCGCTGATCGGCGCAACCCTGGCCGGTGTCCTCGCCGCCCTTGTTGCCCTCGTGGCCAACGGGCCGGTCACCGCGCTGATCGTCATCATCGTGGTGATCGTCGTCAACCAGCTGGAGGGGAACTTCCTGCAGCCGGTGGTCATGGGCCAGGCCCTCAGCGTGCACGCCCTCGTCATCCTGCTGGCCCTCACCGCCGGCACCATCCTGGCCGGCATCATCGGGGCGATCCTGTCCGTGCCGCTCGTGGCCGTCGGCTGGGCCGCGATCAAAGCCTGGAATTCCGGGGACAGCATCACTCCCGCGGCCATCGCCGAGGCCGAGCATGAGACCCGGCTGAACGAAAAAGGCCAGGGCGTGCGCTCCAAGCCCCGACGCGCCCGGACTCAGGCGGAGGAGCAGGTGCAGGAGAGCGCCGACTCCGAGGCCGGCGACAGCCAACCGCACTAGACTTCCCCCATGGCCGTCTACCTTGATCCGCCGCTCTGGCCTGCCCACGGAACCCACTTCTCACACCTGGTCTCGGACACCTCGCTCGAGGAACTGCACGCCTTCGCGGCCGCGGCCGGCATCTCGGAACGGGCCTTCGACGGCGACCACTACGACGTCGCCAAGGAGCGGTACGACGCCCTCGTCGCGGCCGGAGCCATCCCCGTGGAGGGGCGCGTGCTGGTCCGCCAGCTGATCGCCAGCGGCCTGCGGATCCCGGCCCGGCGACGCAACGGATCGCTCAAGATCCCGCTGCTCAACCGCTGGAACGACGTCCTCCCGGACCACGACGCGCTCTTCCTGGACCTCCTGGACCGCTGGGGCGAGGAGCACCGCCGGTACCACGGCCGCACCCATCTCCTGGCCGTCCTGGAGGCACTCGACCTGCTGACGGAACCGGCCGCGCCGCCCCGCACCGTACTGATGGCCGCCTGGTTCCATGACGCCGTCTACCGCGGGATCGCCGGCCAGGACGAGGAGGAATCGGCCCGGCTGGCGGAGGACCGGCTCCGGCACGCGGGGCTGCCCGACGCCGAGGTGGAGGAGGTGGCCCGCCTGGTGCGGATGACGGCGGACCACTGCCCGGAACCCGGAGACGACGCCGGCGCCCTGCTCAGCGACGCTGACCTGTCCGTCCTCGGCGGGGAACCGGCGGCCTACGCCCGCTACCTGGCCGCCGTCCGGCAGGATTTCGCGCACATCGGCGACGCCGACTTCGCCGCCGGCCGCGCCGCCGTCGTACGCCAGCTCCTCGAACTCGATCCGCTCTTCCACACGAGGCGGGCCAGCGGCCTCTGGCTGGAGGCCGCGCACCGCAACCTGCAGGGCGAACTCGGATGAGCAGTGCCCCGGACGCGGGCCGGCAGCTTCCGTACACCGTGCGTTTCGAATGGGGGCTCGGCGGCCGGTTCGCCCGGGCGCAGGGCGCCCTGCTGGCCGGACAGCGGGGCGGCGACGGGCCCAGCCTGTCATCGGCGAGCCTGCGCCGGACACCGGAACTGGGCAGGGTGGTGCTCCCCTCACCCAACGGCTCCGCAATCTCGCATGCGCTGGCCGGGCTGGTTCCGCCAGTGCCGCCGTCGCGGTCCTCGCGGACGGCGCGTTCACGCGCGCGTAACCGCCGGCATTCCGGCCGTCAGCCCCTCGGCCGCAGGTGATCGGCGAGACGGTCGAACGACTCCCGCCAGCCGACACCGTTGCTGTCGCGGTTCTCCAGGGTGTCGAAAGGGCCCTGCATGAATGTCATCCGGGTGCTGCCATCGATCTCCTCCAGCTGGAAGGTCACCTCTGTTTCGAAGCCCCGTGTGCCGTCACGTTTATCCCAGGCATGGGTGAAGACGAACAGGTTCGGCGGTTCGATGTCCGTGTGGACACCGCTCCACCAGTGCTCCTGCCCGGTGTTCTCCTGGATCATGCAGGCGCGGTAGAGGCCGCCGATTTCCAGATCCGCGTCGACGGTCTCGCGCGGGACGTGGAAGCCGCGCGGCCCCCACCAGGCAGGAGCCTGGTCCGGATCCGTCAATGCCGACCACACTTTGGCGATCGGGACCTGGAATTCCCGGGTGATGACCAGCATGAGGTCATCCGTCAGCGCCGCGGACCCGGATTCTTCATATCCCGGCGATCCCGCTGGAAAGGTGGCACGTTCAGACATTGGGATCTTCCTCCTTGTCGGACTGCCGGCGTCGGACTACCGGCCGGCCTTGCTGTAGACCGTCGCAAAGGGCCCGTCGCTCGGGACGATCTGTTTGCCCAGCGGCATGAGGGACACCGGGATGAGCTTGAGGTTGGCGATGGCCAGCGGGATGCCGATGATGGTGATGGCCATGGCGAACGCTGTCACCACATGCCCGACGGCGATCCAGATGCCGGCGACGAGCAGCCAGATAACGTTGCCAAGCAGCGAAAACAGGCCGGCGCCGCCGGGGCGGTCCACCACGGTGCGGCCGAAGGGCCAGAGCGCGTAGGAGGCAATCCGGAAGGACGCGAGCCCCCAGGGAATCGTGACGACGAGCAGGCAGCAGATAATCCCGGCCACGAAGTAACCGATCGCAAGCCACAGCCCGCCGAAGAGCAGCCAGATGATGTTGAGCAAAGTCTTCATGGCTCTATTGTCTCCCGTCCGATGCCCATCCGGCCTAGGGGTAGGCCCTGAACCACCCCTGAATTGGCCTGCACCGTGCCCCGGCGGAAGCCCGCGGCTTTGCGAACCCGGGGATCCGCACAATACTTGAACAATGCCTGCACTCCTGAAGCTTGCCCTGGTCGTCGCCGTCGTTCTGCTTGCAGTCGGCCTTGCCGTGAAAGCCGTGCAATTCCTGCTCTACATCGGGGTCCTGGTCCTGGTGGCCGCAGGCGTCGCGTTCTTCCTGCGCCGCGCGCGCTCCACTCGCTGATGCCGCGGGTCCGGTCCGTCGGATGACCACGGTCGGGGGCGCCATGGGCGCCATTCTGGAAGTCATGACCTGGGTGGGCTTCGTCCTGGGCCTGCCGCTGCTGGCCTGGGGCTGGATCGCCCTCCGGAGGCGCTGTCAATGGACCGAAACCACGGCCCGGGTGTTCAGCGCCGGAGGATTCAAGGGCTACGCGTGGACGGACCACCAGAACGCCGACCACCGCTCCCTCCTGCCGGCCGCAGAATCGCAAGGGCTGGAGGACGGGGCCGACGCCGTGCTCTACTTCGACGTGTGCCACCCCTCCCGGTGGGGGCTGGCACCGCCCAAACCAGAGAACGCGGCCTGGGTCCTCGGCTGGATCCTCACCGGGGTCGGGGCGGTGTCCACGGCCCTGGGTTTCGTGCTGATCTTCCTCGACGGGTCGTCCGGTTAGCCCTGCTTCACCAACGCCGCCTCGACATTGATCTTGACCTTGTCACTGACCAGCAGTCCGCCGGCCTCGAGGGCGGCATTCCAGGTGAGCCCGAATTCCTTGCGGCGAATATCCGCCTCGGCGCTGAAGCCTGCCCGGGTGGCACCGAACGGATCCACCGCGACGCCGGTGAACTCGACTTCGAGGTCCACGGCCTTGGTGACATCGCGGATCGTGAGGTCGCCGGTGAGGACGTAATCCTCGCCGTCGCCCCTGATGGCGGTGGCCCGGAACGTCATCTCCGGAAACTTCTCGACGTCGAAGAAGTCGGGGCCGCGGACGTGGGCGTCGCGATTGGCGTCGCCGGAATCAAAGCTGGCCGTCTTGACGCTGGCGTGCAGGCTGGCATCCGCGAGGGATTCCCGCACCCTGGCCTCGGCAGACGCCTCGTTGAACCGGCCGCGGACCTTACTGATGCCTGCATGGCGGACGCTGAATCCGATCTCGCTGTGGGACATCTCCAGCGTCCAGACGCCGGGGGTCAATCCTTCGGGCAGAGTCACAATGGTCTCCTTCGAGAGGGTGGCGGGCCGGACCCGCCGGGCATTCGGGGTATTCCCCCACCAAGCATGCTAGCGAGGCCGCACCGCTCCCGGCTAGGGACTCCGGACGTCCGGAGCGAACACCGGCCCCGGGCCGGGCCGCGGCGGGCGCGTCGCGGGCCGCGCTTTCGGGCCGCGCTTTGTGGTCCCAGGGTTCGGCGTCTGTTGCCGGACCCGCCCCGGCGTTAGTCTGGCCTGTAAATTCCTAGATTTCACGGAAGCCTGATCCATCCAATGTGAGGAATCGTGGCCGGATCGCTACGCACACGCGGCAAGTTCAGGCTCGGGGCTGCTTTTCTGGCCTTGAGCCTCCTTCTGACCGCCTGCCTCCCCGGCCCCCCGGAGCCCCCGCCGCCCTCCCCCACTGGTTCGCCGCAGCCGACCACGTCCGGGCAATCGGCGGACACCACCGTGCACTTCACGGCCCAGGGGGACATCGGCGTCGGCTCGGGGGCCAAAAAGGTGCTCGACGTCGTCGCCGGCCTCAAGCCGCAGCTGAACCTGGCCCTCGGCGACTTCTCGTACGAGGCCGGAATCGAACAGCAATTCTGCGACATGGTGACCGGCAAACTGGGTACGGACTTCCCCTACCAGCTCGTGACCGGAAACCACGAGAGTGATGGGCACGAAGGGGACATCGAAAACTTCGTCCGCTGCCTTCCCAACAAGCTCCCCGGCCTGCAGGGGGAATACGGAACACAGTGGTACGCGGACGTCCCCGAAAAGAACCCGGTGGTCCGATTCATCCTGGTATCCCCCGGCATCGATTTCCGGAACGGGCCGCTCGATTACTCAAGGGACAGCGATCGGTGGCGCTGGACCACCGACGCCATCGACGGGGCGAGGGCGGAAAACATCCCCTGGACCGTCGTCGGCATGCACGTCCCCTGCTTCAGCCTGGGCAGATATGACTGCCAGGCCGGCGAAGAATTCACCAACATGCTGATCGACAAGAAGGTCGATCTGGTCCTGTCGGGCCATGACCACGTCTATCAGCGGTCGCATCAGCTGGCGACCGGCACCAGCTGCCGGGGCCTGGTGCCGGCATCCTTCTCCGCGAACTGCCTGGCTGATGTGGACAGCAGCACGGTGCAGGGCGCCGGAACTGTGTTCGCAACCATCGGCGTCGGCGGCGTCGGACTCTACGACATCAAAAGCAAGGATCCCGAGATGGGCTACTTTGCGAAGTGGTCCGGCAGGAACCAAAACCCCGCTATGGGTACCCTGGACGTCAACGCCACATCCAGCGACTTGAGTGCCCGGTTTGTTCCCGCCGAGGGGTACAGCCTCACGGACTCCTTCCGGATCCAGCGCAAATAGCTACGCCGGGGCCCACATGCTGATCCAGTCCAGATAGACGTGGCCCTGGGTTTCCGGCGCGGGACAGCCGGTGAGGCATGACTCGGTTTGCAGGATAAAGTGCATCGGCGTCGAAGGTACGTCGGTGGTGCTGGCGCCGAGGGATTGTCCGTCGAGAAAGAATTCAAGGCGCTCCGGGCTCCACTCCGTTGTCGCTATGTGCCACGAGGTAGAGGTAAACGGCACACCCGAATCGAACACCTCAGCATGGTTGGTTCCCGCGTGCGTTGCTCCATAGATGGTCCGGGTGAGCTCCCCCTCCGGGAAGTCGATTTCACCGTCACGCGGCCAGACCCCGCTGTCCGGCCACATGAGCCACGCCGTCTTGAAACCGGCAAGCGAATCGGCCTTGAAGCGGACCGAATAGCGTCCGTACAGGAAGCTGTTGTAGCGCGGCGGATTTGCACTGGCGTTAGGGATTCTGGGCTGCGGTGCAGCGCCCATGGAAATGCCATTTTCGGAATGCAGGTACCAGTCCAGGACACCACCGTGGACACTGAGCACCTTCGACGGGTAGTAGCCGGACTTGCCGCCGCTGATCTGGCCGGCGGTGTCCGGAATCCCGTCCTTGTACCCGGCGCTCCAACGCTCCTGGTAGAGGGGTCCCGGGAAGGCGCCGATCGGGACGTCACCGGCCGTGAAGTCCTCCATAAAGACCTGTCGCCAGCCGGGCAGATCGCCCACAGGGTTCACATCGGTCGTCCGGGTCGGCTTGGGGGTGGCGGCCTGCGGGCTGGCGGTCGGCGTCCGGCTCGAGGTGGACGGCAATGACGTACTCGAGCCGGACGGCGGGGCGGGGCTCGACGTCGGCGGCGAGCCGGACTCCGACCCGAGAGGACTCTGGCTCCGGGGAACCGCGTCTGCCCCGCAGCCCACGAGGGCCAGCACGACGGCAGGAACCAGCACCAACCGGGAATTTCGGAGGCGCCGGTTGCTGCTTCGGGCAACGCCGCCATGACCGGGTGACCTCATCCGGCCAGTCTCGCATGCATCCATCCGTTCGATCAACAGATCTGGCCCCGATTCCGGGGCCCATTCCGGCAGCCCATCACCGAGCCAGGCCGGTCCAGCGCCGCCCCTGGACAGGCCAGAATTTGGGACATTGTAGTTTCAATAAATCCCAAGGTTTCCGAAAGGTAAACGGACCAGTATCTAGCAGGGGGGTTTTTACCCGAATGCTTCTATTCAACAGCGACAAGGCTGCGATTCCCGGTTCGCGGCAGGCCAAGCTGTAGATGGGGCCAAAAAACGTCATTGAGTGGTGAGGCTGATGTCCGTCCCAAATCTCAAACCCAAGATGCACACGCAATCAATACCGCCCCATCTTGGCCCTTCGGTCAGCGTAATTATCCCTACGCTTAATGAGGCGATGAACCTTCCCTGGGTCCTTCGCCGGATGCCGATGTATGTTGACGAAGTTGTGATCGTCGACGGCCGGTCCCTGGACAACACCGTCGACGTCGCCCGCGCACTCCGCCTGGACGTCGTGGTTGTTGCCGAGCCCCGCGCCGGCAAAGGCAACGCGGTGCGGGCAGGATTCGCCGCCGCTTCGGGCGACATCATCGTGATGCTGGACGGTGATGGCAGCATGGATCCGCATGAAATTGGCTGGCTCGTCACCCCGCTCCAGCATGACTACGACTTCGTGAAGGGATCACGCTACGTCACCGGTGGCGGCTCCGATGACCTGACCAAGCTGCGGAGCTCGGGCAACCGGGTGCTGACCCGGCTTGCCAACGCCGTCCTGAAAAGCGATTATTCCGACCTCTGCTACGGATACATCGCACTGCGCCGGGAGTGCGTTGACATCCTGGAGTTGCGGTCCGATGGCTTTGAAATCGAGACGGAGCTGATCGTGCGGGCGGCCAGGGCAGGTCTTCGGATCGCCGAGGTCCCCAGCCACGAACTGTGCCGCATCTCCGGAAAGTCAAACCTCCACACCTTCCGGGACGGATGGCGCGTGCTGCGGACCCTCGCCCGTGAACGCTACACGTGGGAGGCCCCGACCGCCGGAGCCCGGCCGGAGGCGCTGCGACGGGTGAAGTACAAGTATCCGAGTGTCGCGCTGCCGCACATCCCCACAGATCCCCAGAGCGTCCTGGGACTGCGGCGAGGGGCCTAGGATGTCCCAGGCCCCAGGAACACCGACGATTTCCGTAGTTATCTGCACGTACGCAGAAGAGCGGTGGGATCTGCTCATGGGCGCTCTGGACTCGGTCCGTGTCCAGTCGCTTCCGCCGCAGCAGACGATCGTGGTAGTGGACTACAACATGAACCTCTACAAGCGGCTGATCTTCACGGTGCCGGACGTTGTGATTGTCGAAAACAACGGGCCCAAAGGCCTCTCCGGCGCCCGCAATAGCGGGGCCGCAGTCGCGAACGCCAAGGTAGTGGCCTTCCTCGACGACGACGCCGCAGCCGCACCGGATTGGCTCGAACGCATCGTAGCCTTGTACGACGATCCGGATGTCCTGGCGGTGGGCGGCCGTGTCGAGCCACACTGGGCGGCCGGGCGGCCGGCGTACTTTGCCCGGGAACTGGACTGGATCGTCGGCTGCTCTTACCGCGGCCTGCCCAAGGTCGCTGCCGAAGTGCGTAACGTCATCGGCGCGAACATGTCATTCCGTGCCGAGGTCCTGGACCGGGTCGGCGGATTCAATCCGTCACTGGGCCGTCAGGACACTGTCCCCCTCGGGTGTGAAGAGACCGAACTCTGCATCCGGGCGGTCATGGGCGCCCCCGGCTGCAGGGTCGTGTACGAGCCGGCGGCCCTCGTCAACCACCACGTGCCCGCGGAGCGTGGCACGCTGCGGTACATGCTGACGCGGTCCTGGGCCGAGGGCATCTCCAAGGCCCAGGTGAGCCGGGTGGTCGGCCACAAACGTGCCCTCGGCCCCGAACGGCGCTATGTCCGGCAAGTGCTGCCGCGGGCCGTATTCGCCGGCATCCGCGACTGGACCCGAGGCAACGACCCGGCCGGCCTGAGCCGTGCGGGAATCATCATCGTGGTACTCGCGTCCACCGCCGCCGGATACTTGCGCGGCCGCCGCCTGCCCGCCCGACCTGCGGCACCGGAGACCAACCCCGACCCAAAGGACGAGCTGTGGAGGGAAGTCCAGTGAGACACCTTCACCAGCCGCACACCCCGCAGTTCGCCGCTCCGGCAGTCACGACGTCAGAAAGATCCTGCCATGAGCCAGTCTGAACGAGACGTGATTGAGCAGTCCGGCGCCGCCAGCGGGGCCGGATTTGATATCCATGGCATGGTGGGCATCGAGGTGGCACCTGGAACACCCGGCGAGTCGCAGCTGCGGGACATGTTCGCCCCCTTTCTAGGCAAATCCTTGGCTTCCAGGCGGCTCTTCATCACCGAAGAGATCTCGCCGGTCTCCGACCGGTCACACGCCGAAGGCGCCTATCGCTTCACAGCGGATTCGCTGTACATCCCCGCGGACCGCGTCCAGATTATCGAAACGCCACAGGGGTACAGGATCGAAGGCAGCGGTGAGCTGCTGACCGCCGTCATCCCCTTGCTGGACCGGCTTTGCGTCCAGGAAGAGACGGCGATGATCCACGCCGCAGTTGTCGATTTCCGCGGCTCCGGAGTCCTCTTGCCAGCATGGGGCGGGGTGGGCAAAACAAGCACCGTTGCCAAACTGGTAGCCATGCCCGGTGTCCGGTTCATGGCCGATGACTGGGCGTTCCTGGGCGCTGGCGGCATGCTCATGGGCTACGCGAAACCAATGTTCATCAAGCCACACCACCGGGCCATCTATCCCGCACTGTTCCACGGAACGCGCAAGCCGTTGGCCCCGGGCTGGCTCACCACCCCCGTGGCCCATCTGGCGACGACTGTCCACCCCGTGATCGTGCGTTACCCGAAGACAGCCGCGTTCACCAGGCGCTGGTCCCCCGAACACCGGATGGTGCACCCGGAACAGGTTTTCGGCGCGGACCGGATCTCATCAGCTGCGCCGGCGCAGCTGGCGATCTTCCTTGAGCGCTTCGACGGCACCGAAGCGCAGCTCGAACCGCGCAGTGCCGACTGGATGACGTCCCGCATCGTCGGGAACTTCCATTCCGAACTCCCGATGGTGTCCCGCCGGCTCGTAGAAGCCTTGGGCGCGTCGGGACTGGTCCCCCTGGAGGAACATTTCGGGGCAAAGGCCACCGTTGTGCGGCGCGCCCTTGAAGGCGTGCCGTGCTCACTGCTTCGCCTCCCTGTCCAGTGGTCCGCTGACCGGACCTCTGATTTCGTCGCGAACGTTGTGTGTTCAAAGCTCGACGAGTGAGGTGGACTGACGTGGTCGAACTCGAAGTGTCGGTGGTCGTTCCGGCGCGGAACGCCGCCGCTTGGCTTGGTGAGTGTCTGGAGTCCATCACGGGTCAGGGTCCCCGCGAACTGATCGTGGTCGATGGCTGTTCAACCGACGACACGATCAAGATCGCCCGCTCCTTCGGTGCGCAGGTCATCTCCGACGAGGGCCGCGGCTTGCCGGCCGCACGAATGCTGGGGGTCAAGAACGCCCGTTGCGACATCGTCACCCTCATTGACGCCGACGTCGTCCTCCCGCCAGGCAGCCTCGGCCGGCTTCTGGGTGAATTCGAAACCGGCGGCTTCGACGGCCTGCAGTTCGGCCTGGCAAGCGAGTCCGACGGGCCCGGGTACTGGGGGTCGGCCCTGGCCTGGCACCACAATCACAGCCGGGTGCGGTCCTGGTTCGGTGTCTGCGCCACGATCATGCGCCGCGACCTGCTACTTTCGGTCGGCTTCGATGATTCCTTCCGCTCGGGCGAGGACATCGAACTGCGGATCCGCCTGCAGAAGGCCGGCTACCGGCTGGGCGTGTCACCCACGACCGTGGTCCGGCACCGGTTCACCGACACCTTTGACGGGGCCCGCGACCAATGGGAGCAGGACGGCGCCGGAATGGCCCGGACAATCCGCAAACATCCGGCCCGCGCCGGATGGATAGTGGCGCTCCCCCTGCTGGCCACGGTGCGAGGCGTGGGCATGTCCTTGGTTCGTGCGCCCCGGTATCTGTTCTACTGGCCCGGTTTCCTCCTCTATAACTACCGGTCCATGATCGGCGAGATCCTGCGCCCGGCGGGCCAGCCCCTTTCGGTCGGTGGAAACGCCGCGTGGCTCGCGGCTGCCAGGGTGGCCCCGATGGTCACGGGTTTCCTCTTCTGGGCCATGGTCGCCCTCGTCCTTTCCCCCGCCCAGACCGGGCTCGGATCCGCCGTGGTGTCCGCGGCGCTCCTGACCGTGCAATTGGGTATGTTTGGCGTCGGACCTGCCACGTTGACCCTCCTGCCTGCCGAACCGGACGGCGGCCGCCGCCTCATTGCCACCAGCCTGCTGACTGTAGGGACCTTCTCCCTCGCGGTGGCCGGAGGGCTTGCCGCGATAACCGGCTACTTCGGTTCGGGAGTCGGCGCGGCCTGGAACAATCCCGTGGTCACGGTCCTGTTCCTCGCCACAGCCGTGTCCGGCGCCGTCGCCTATCAGCTCGACCACATCGGCGTGGCCCAGGAGCGCGCCGACCGTGCACTTCGCCGCAGCATCGTCCAGAGCATTGTGCAGCTCTCGGTGCTGGCACTCGCTTTCACGTTCGGAATCCACGAAGTGTCGGTTGTTGTAGGCGCCGTGGCGACCGGGACCGTGGCCAGCGTGGTGGTGGGGCTGCGCCAGCTCCGCCGCGCCAAGGCCGCCCCCGACTGGCGGCATGGGCTGCGGCACCCGCTCGCCCTGAAGCTCCTTAAGCCCGGGCTCCCGAACCACGCTCTGATGCTTGCCGACCGCGCCCCCGGCTACCTGCTTCCCCTCATCGTCGCGGCCACGCTGGGCCCGGCACCGACCGCAGCCTGGTACATCGTGTGGATGATGGCTTCGGCAGTGTTCTTCGTGCCGCAGTCGGCCGGTTTCTCCCTTCAGACGGCTTTGGCAAGATCGCGTGAGCGGCCCGGCCTGGTCGCTTCCGCCCTCCGGGCCAGCCTTCTGCTGACGCTGGTGGCCGGCGGCCTGCTCATTTTTGCCGGACCCCTCCTGCTGCGTTTCCTTGGACCGGACTACGCATCGGCCTCGGCGCTCATTCCCATCCTCGTCCCCGCGGTCCTCCTGAGCTGCATCACCCAGGTGTACTACGGGCTGTGCCGGGCCCAGGGGCGGCTCTTGGAATCCACGGCAGTCGCCGCGGCGGCCGCAGTCCTTGTGCTGGTGCCGGCTCCCGCCGTTGCCCACCTATACGGGCTCACCGGCATTTCCATGCTGTGGTCCCTGGCGCAGGCTGCAGTGGCGCTGATCGCAAGCTGGCGCCTGATAGCCCTGACTCACGTCAAGGCTTCCTCCGGTGCCGTACAGATTCGTTCGTCGGCGAACCAGGAACCGACCGGAATGGAGACACCATGACACATAAGTCGACAGCAATCGCACCCGCCGCCACCGCGCACGGCGTGACGGACGCTTTGCACCGCGGCGGCGGGAGGCCGCCGGCCGCCGCCGGTCCGCGGGTGACGCCCGCGTGGCACGTCGCCGCCCTCGCCGGGCTCGCCGCAGCATGCCTGATTCTCGGTATCTGGAGCCTGGCCAGCGTCGATCCGTTGCAGATCGGGGGTGCCGGCCTGATCGGCGCGCTGCCGCCCGCCTATTTCGTGGCCCTCGCCCTGATTATCGTGGGATTCGTCGCTTCGCTGAGCCTTCCCCAGGTGAAGCCGGTCTTGCTGACCTGGCAGATCCTTGTCACGGTAATAATCCTGCACGGAGCCGGGCCGATCATCCACGGCCTCCCCCGGCTTGAAGCCAGCTACCGGCACCTGGGGATTGCCGACTACATAGCCCAGTCCGGACAGCTGGACCCGAACCTGGACGCCTACTTTAGCTGGCCGGGCTTCTTTGACCTGCTGGGAATGCTATCAGGGGCAACCGGCGTGAAGGACCTCATGGCCGTCGCGACATGGTCGCCCGTCGCAATCAACGTAATCCTCCTGGCCCCGCTGTTGGCGCTGGCCACACGGCTGACATCCCACCGCCGCCACGCATGGGCGGCCGTCTGGCTCTTCTATCTGACCAGTTGGGTGGGCCAGGACTACCTGGCGCCGCAGGCCTACGCCTTTGTGCTCCTTGTGGCCCTCCTCGCCTGCATCCTCAATACCTTTACCGGGTGGGCGTGGCGGACGGACCGGGACGGTCTTGGCAGCGCACTGTCCCGGATCACCAGAAAGCTGGACACCGCCGCTCCGCAGCCGGGCCTCGACGGGACGTCCCGGGAAACCACGGCGGTCCTCGTCGTTGTTTGTGCGGTACTCCTCGTGGCCATGACGGTGTCGCACCAGCTGACGCCCTTTGCGGCCATCCCCATCGTGGCGGCCTTCCTGCTGACGGGACGGTTGCGGCTACGCTTCCTCCCCGTGCTGACGGTGATGCTGCCGGTGGGGTGGCTCGTTTTTGCGGCATCGAGCTATTTCCAGGGGCACCAAGAGCAACTGTTCGGCTCGATCGGGGACATTGGGGCCAACACCTTAGGCAGCTTGAGCTCGAGGGTATCCGGCAGCGACTCCCACATGTTTGTCGTTTACCTGCGGCTGGCCGAGGTGGCGCTGCTGTGGGTGCTGGCTGTCGTGGGGGCCGTGGTGGGCCGCCGGCGCGGGGCGCCTTGGCTCACGGCAGCGGTCGGAGCGCTGGCCCTGTTGGTCCTCGTCCCGGTCCAGCCATATGGCGGCGAGCTGCTGCTGCGGCTCTACCTGTTCAGCCTTCCGTTCGTGGCCTGCCTGGCCGTGCTGCCGCTGATGTCGGACAAGCCGAACGGTCCGGGCTGGCGGCGCGGCATTGCCCTGGTGCTGCTGGGGGCTGTCTTCGCCACGGCCACCGTGGTGACCAGATACGGCAACGACATCATGGAGAGCTTCACCACGGACCAAGTCGCCCTGGTGAACCGTCTGTATGAGACCGCGCCCGCCGGGTCCGTTCTGATCGAGGCCGTGCGCAACACACCTTGGAAGTTCCAGCACTACGCCGGATACGACTACCGGGCGCTGGTTCCGGCCGAGCCCAGGCCCGGCGCGAGCCCGCTGACGTGTGACGCCGCCAACGAGATTGCCGCGCGGTCCGGGGCCTATTTGATCGTCACTATCAGCCAGCTACACGCCGCGGAACTCCGCGGTTCAACCCCGACAGGAGACCTTCAGAAATTTGTCGCGACGTGCGGCAACAGCGCCGGCTGGACGAGGGTTTCCGAGAACAACGACGGCGTGATTTTCCACATTGAAGGAGCTCGAAATGGCAATTGAACGCCGATACGTGAGCTACGCGACGGCCGCCGTCGCAATAGCGTCCATCCCGCTCTCATTCTTCGGTCCCGAGGGCCTCCGTCTGGCCTTCATAGGGCTGCTGATGCTCTCGGGTCCGGGAACGGCGCTGGTCCTGCTGCTCCGGTTCGCCCCCCAGCCCTCCGAGCAGAGCGGCGGCGCGCTTCCCCTCGTCATCGCCATAGCCATCGCCTTCAGTCTCGCGATGTCAACGCTCGTCTCGACGGCAATGATTTACGCACACCTCTGGTCACCCCCGGTCGGTGTGTGCCTCCTGTCCCTCCTCACGCTTGGTCTGCTGGCAGTGGAGGCCAAGCGGTCGCGGGGCTCTTTGGCAGGTGCGAAATGATTGCCTTCCTGACGGGTTTGGCCGCCATCACTTCGCTTGTGACCTGCGACGTGTTGCGGGAAATGAACCCCAACAAAGCACTTCCCCGGACCGCGCTGTACGCGACGGCGGCTCTTCTGTGCGTAGTAAGTGTCTCGGTAATAGCGCAGCTGATGCGCCTTCTCTAAGCGGCGCCAGCCTGCCCATGCCGCTGGGCTTGTCCGCAAACGACGGACTACATCCACAACTGATCCTGAGAGTGAATCAAATGAGAACAGTAAAAGCGCTCAGCACCGCAGGGACGTTAGGGCTGCTCGTCGCCGGTTCCCTGGTTTTCGGTTCCGCGCCGGCGGCAACCGCTGCCATCTGCGAGCCCTCGCCGTCAAACACCTTTCCGGGAACCGCCGTAATGGACACCAGCTTTGAAGCAGGCGGCTTCTGCGGCTTCACTCCGACTTTGGGCGGAGACGGCACGGCGACCGTTTCGGGCACCCAGAAACACACCGGAACCAAGTCGGCCAAGTTGCATGTGACCGACACTTCCGGCTCGCTCGCAAACCTTTCCATGCCGTTCACTACGGCCACCAAAACCGCTTACGCCGACGGCTGGTTCAACATCACCGTCGCCGGAGTCGCAGGCAACGATGTTCCCTATTTCCGCTTCTTCTCTGGCACAACCCGGATTGCCGATGTCTACCGGTACAACAGCAACGGCCAGCTGTGGCTGCGGGTCACGTCGCCCACCGGGTTCGTCTACACGAAGCTGACGTCCGGGAGCATCACCCTGAACGCCTGGCACCGCGTGGGCATGCGGGTTACGACGAACGGCTCCAAATCAACGGTCCAGGTGTGGTTCGACAACACGCTGAAATACTCCAGCAGTGCGGTCAACATCAATGCCACAAGCCTGAGCAAGGTCCAGTTGGGGGCCGAGCACAACCGGCAGAAGGGCGATGAGTACATCGATGACGTGATCATCAAGCGCTCATAACCCTGCGCCGTAGCAGCAGGAGACGGCAACAAAAGGAGCGGCGGCCGGGCAGTCCCCCGGCCGCCGCTCCTGTGCCCGCGTCCTGAAAGCCTTACGCGGACTTCGCGGACTTCGCGGATTTCACGAACGCTCGGATCTTGGCCAGGTCCTTCACCCCGCGGGTTGATTCGACACCGGAGGACACGTCAACGCCCCAGGCACCGGCCTTGGCCGCCGCCTCGCCAACATTGGCGGGATCCAGGCCGCCGGCCAGCAGCCAGTCCCGGCCCGCCAGCCCCTTGGCCCGGACTGACGAATAGTCCCACGCCTCCCCGGAACCGGGCACTGCGGCGTCGATCAGCAGCAGATCCTCGCCCCAGCTGGCGAACGCCTCCGCGGCGGCGTCCATGGTCACTGCCCGGATGACTTTCAACCCGGCATCGTGCACGGCCTGCACGTCCCCCCTGATGCGGTCGCCGTGCAACTGGACCCACTCCAGCCCGGCGCGCCGGGCCAGGCCGACGGCCGCCGTCGCGGTCTCGTGCCGGAAGACGCCGACCGCGGCCACCCGGCCGGGAACGTCGGCGAGGAGTTCCCGGGCCCGGGCGGGGGTCACCTCGCGCGGGCTGGGCGTGAGCACGAACCCGACGGCGTCTGCCCCGGCCTCGACCGCGGCCCGGACCGACTCGGGGGTACTGAGGCCGCACACTTTGACGAACATTCGGCTCCTTCCGCCATGCCTCTGACTCTGACTTTGACTTTGACTCTGTCTCCGACGTTAGCAACTCGCGGCGGGCCGCGCCGACGTCACGTGGCTGTTGTCCCGTCGTCCTGCTGCCGTTCGCCCTGGCCGGCCGCTGCTTCCGGGATCGGCGGATAGGCTGGGGAGATGGAGATCATCCGCTTTGCCGAGCTGAAAGCCCAACCCTGGCGAAATGGCGGCGGGGTGACCCGGGACGTGGCCAGCCGTCCAAAGCCCGGCGCGGAGCCCGGAGCCGCGGATGCCGGCACGGCGCAGGACGGCGCCTGGGACTGGCGGGTCAGCATCGCCGAGGTCTCCAAGGCCGGCGCCTTCTCCGCCTTTCCCGGAATGGACCGCGTCCTGACCGTGATCGAGGGTGAACTGCTGCTCCTGAGCGTCGACGGCGCGGAACATCCACTCGAGAAATACCGCCCGTTCCGGTTCAGTGGCGCAGCCGACGCGGCCGGCGCCCTGCCCACGGGCGACATCCGCGACCTGAACGTCTTCACCCGGACCGGTTCCTTCAAGGGGTACACGTCCATCATCGAGCTTTCCAAGAAGCGCGCCCATCCCGTCTTCGAGGGCCAGTTCGGCATTTTGCTGCAGGGCCAGGCCACGGCCAGCCTCGGTGACGCGGAGCCTGAAGCAGCCGGACCGGAGACGCTGAACCGCTACGACGCCGTCGTCGGCTCCGATACCGCCACACCGGAAATCCTGGGCCGCGGCTTCCTCGCCGTCGTGTCTATCGACCGCCTACCTGGGTAACGGGCAGCCCGTCCTTCGCCCGCACCCGGGCGGCGCCCACACCCACCGAATCCCCGGACAGCCGCTGCGCGAGCCAGATGGGGACGATTGAAACAACTATCAGGACCACGGCCACGACGTTGACCACCGGTGCCTGGTTGGGCCGGAAGAGGTTCTGCAGGATCCAGATCGGAAGGCTCGGCCCGGCCGTAGAGCCGCTGGGCGTGGGCTGCGTCGAAGATGTTGGAGGTGCCGACAAAGTTGGCCACAAACGTCCCGCCCGGGCGGTCGTAGATCCCGTGCGCCGTGCCGATCTGCTGCAGGCTGCCGTTGTTGAAAACGCCGATCCGGTCACTCATGGTCAGCGCCTCCTCCTGGTCGTGGGTGACGAAGATGAAGGTGATGCCCAGGGACCGCTGCAGTTCCTTCAGCTCCACCTGCATCTGCTGCCGCAGCTTCAGGTCCAGGGCCCCCAGCGGCTCGTCCACGAGGGCCCGGGCCAGCGCCACCCGCTGGCGCCGGCCGCCGGAGAGCTGCGCGGGTTTGCGGCTGACGAATTTGCCCAGCTGCACGCGTTCCAGCGCTTCGCGGGCCCGTTCGTGGCGCTGCTTTTTGCCCATGCCGCGCACGCGGAGGCCGTAGGCGACGTTGTCCACGAGGGACATGTGCGGAAAGAGCGCATAGTCCTGGAAGCCGGTGTTGAGGTCGCGCTCGAACGGCGCCATTCCGGTGACGTCTTTCCCGTCGAGCTCAATGCTGCCGGCGGCGGGCACTTCGAATCCGGCGATCAGCCCGCAGCACCGTGGTCTTGCCCGAGCCCGAGGGCCCGAGCATGGAGACGAATTCCCCCTGCCGGACGTCGAGGTCGACGCCGTTCACGGCGACGGTGTCGCCGAACACCTTGACATGGAACACGTGGACGCCCTGGCCAACTTCAGCGCCAACTCCATCAGCCGCTACGTCAGGGCGGAATGGTTCCGGATCCCGGTGGAAACCGGGCAGGCCCACGCCACCGGACCGTACATGGATTTCCTCTGCACGGACGAATACGTCCTGACTTTCACGCACCCGGTCTTCTGCCGTCCGGACGGGCCGGTGGCCGGAATCGTGGGCATTGACGTCACGGTGCAGCGGCTCGAGCGCGGGGCCATGGCGCTCCTGCGCCGGATCGGGGACCGGGCCACGCTCGCGAGCCCCGACGGCAGGGCCATCGTCTCCGCGGCCGCGGACATCGCCGCGGGCGACCTCGCCGCCGCCGGGGATCAGTGCAACGTCTACCCGGTGGGGCGGAGGTTCAAGATCTGGAGTTCAGCCACCGCGCTCTGAGGCGTGTTCCGGCGGGTTCGCTGCCCGGTGCGCGGGTTGCTATTCTGGATTCCAAGGCCCCTTTCACCGGGCCTCCGGACGACGGTTCAGTACCCGGCACGCGACAAGACTGGCCACAGGAGCTTTCATGCCGTGGTTAATTCTTATCCTTTCCGGAGCCCTCGAAGCAGTCTGGGCCGCGGCCCTGCACCGGACCGCCCAGGCCAAGGGCCGCCGCCGGCTGGTCCCGGCCCTCGTCTTCCTCGTTTCCGTCATCGCGAGCACAGGTGGCCTCGCGGTCGCCATGCAGTCCATCCCCACCGGAACGGCCTACGCCGTGTGGGTGGGGGTCGGCGTCGTCCTGACGTCCGGCTACGCGATGATCGCCAGAGTTGAACGCGCCACCGCAGCGCGGATCCTGTTGCTCATCGGAATCGCGGCCTGCGTCGCCGGGCTGAAGCTGGTGGCATGACCATGGCGAAATCAACTGCAATGTCGTGGACCATCCTGCTGGCCTCCGCCGTGCTGGAGGCAGTCTGGGCCACCGCCCTGGGGCTTTCCGACGGCTTCACCCGGGCACTGCCCACCCTCACCTTCGCCATCACCGCCGCGCTCAGCCTGGCGGGACTCGGGCTGGCCGTGAAGCGCATCCCGCTCGGGACCGCGTATGCCGTCTGGGTGGGGATCGGCGCGGCCCTGACGGTCGGCTGGGCGATGGCGACCGGCGTCGAGCCTGCCAGCCCCGTGAAACTGCTCTTCATCGCCGGGATCGTGGGCTGCGCGGCAGGACTGAAACTGCTTCCGGCCGGGGACCAGCCAGTCCCGCCAGCAGGGCAGTCGCCGTCCGCCGCGGAATCTCCCCACGTCTGAGCCAGTACGACGGCGTGTCCCCCGCGACGCGCCGTCGGTCCGGCCACGCCACCGTCAAAGGCGTGCAGAATCTTCGGCCGGGCCGCAACCGCGGCGGAATACTCCTGCTCCGGGCGCGGTTCTTCGCAGGGACGGCACTTCCCGGCAGCACAGACAGCGAATGGAGACCCAGATGACGGCAGCATCAGTCCAGCTCGGCGACGGACTAGGAGTCAGCCCGCTCGGATTCGGAGGTATGGCCCTGACCCCGGTGTACGGCGACGTGGACCCGGCCGAGGCCCTGCGGACCCTGCATCACGCGGTGGATGCCGGCGTCAGCTTCATCGACACGGCGGACATCTACGGCGGGGGCGGCAACGAGGAGCTGATTGCCCAGCTGCTCAAGGAACGCCGCGGCGAAGTCCAGCTGGCCACCAAGTTCGGGCTCGTGGGTACACCGTCGGCCGGCTACACGGACATCCGGGGCGACGCCGACTACGTGCGGCAGGCCGTGGACCGCAGCCTGCAACGGCTGGGCACCGACTCGATCGACCTGTACTACATGCACCGCCGCGACCTCCGCGTTCCGATTGTGGAAACCGTGGAGGCCATGGCGGGGCTGGTGCAGGCCGGAAAGGTGCGGCATCTCGGCCTGTCAGAGGTGACGGCCGAGGAGCTGCGTGAAGCCAGCAGCATCCACCCGATCGCCGCGGTCCAGAGCGAATGGTCCATCTGGAGCCGCGATGTGGAACGCAACGTGGTTCCTGCCGCGGCCGAACTCGGGGTGGGCTTTGTGCCCTACTCGCCGCTGGGCCGGGGATTCCTCACCGGCACAGTGGACGCCTCAACGCTGGGCAGCAACGACTTCCGCCGCAACATCCCGCGCTTCGCCGCGGCCGCCGCCGACGCCAACCAGGATGTGGTGGCCACCGTGCGGGCTGTCGCTGCGGAACTGAACGTTTCCGGGCGGGCCGCAACTCCCGCCCAGGTGGCGCTGGCCTGGCTGCTCGCGCAGGGCCGGAAGCTCGGACTGCCTGTGGTCCCCATCCCCGGCACGCGGCAGGCGGACCGGATCGATGAAAATCTGGGCGCCCTGGCGCTCGACTTCACCCCAGCGCAACTGGAGAAACTCGACGCCGCCGCGGACGCCGTCGTCGGCTCCCGCTCCGCGGACCCCAACTGGGTATCCGAGGGCCGTGAATAGCGCCTCCGTAGACTGAAGCCCATGGACTCGCTCATTCACTCTTTACATGACATCACCATCCGCCGGATATCGGTCAGCGAGATGGACAACAACGTGTATCTGCTCACCAGCAAAGCATCCGGCGCGCAGCTCCTGATCGATGCGGCCGATGATCTGGCCGCCATCCAGGGGCTGCTTGCCGATGCCGCCGCGGATACCTCCGCGACGCCGAAGCTGGCGCTGGTTGCCACCACCCACCAGCACTGGGACCACGTCCGGGCGCTGCCGGGCCTGGTGGAAGCAACGGGTGTGAAAACGGCGGCCGGGACAGACGATGCCCCGGAGCTGCCGGTGCCGGTGGACGTACTGCTGGATCACGGTGACGTCGGCAACTTCGACGACTTCAACGTGACGGCAGTGCACCTGCGCGGCCACACACCGGGTTCGATCGCGCTCGTGTACCAGGACCCGGAGGGCCCGGCCCACATCTTTTCCGGCGACTCGCTGTTTCCGGGCGGCGTGGGCAACACGCAGAAGGATCCTGGTCGGTTCAACCAGCTCATCACCGATGTGGCCGAGCGGCTGTTCGCCGTTTATCCGGATGACACCGTGGTGCACCCCGGCCACGGCAAGCCGACCACCCTGGGAGCGGAACGCCCGCACTTGGAAGAGTGGCGCGCCCGCGGCTGGTAGCTGATGCTGCGCTTCGTGGTTTGCGCTGCGCATAATGCCGGTCGCCGCGGGAATTCCCGTAGCGACCGGCATTTAGCGCATCGCCAGCTACTTTAAGTAGCGGGCAGGCGAAACTTTAGCGGCTGCGGCGTTCGTTCGACGCCGGGGCGGACGCGCGGCGGGGGCCGCCGCTGCGTGCCGGACGGCCTTCGCTGGAGCGGCCGTTGCCGCCGCCTGCGTAGGATCCGCCCGAGGTGCCACCGGTGTTGGATGACCAGACAGCCGCGCTGCCTCCGGCTTTGCTTCCGCCGGACTTGGCGCCGGCCGCTGCACGCTGGCCGGTTGCCGGACGTCCGCCGCGCTGGCCGCCGGCCGAGGCACCCGTGCGGGGTGCTCCGCCGGTGCGGGGTGCGCCGCTGCGGGGAGCCGAAGCGCCCCGGGCGTCGCTGCGTCCTTCTGCGGCGCGACCATCGGAACCGCGTCCGGCCGCGGCGCGGCCGCCTGCAGCCGGAACGTCGTTGCGGTGGGTGCCGTAGGACGTTGCGCGGCTGCGGACGCTGCGGCGCTCGGCTCGCTCGGCATCCTGCCGGTCCTCATTGCGCTCGATGACGCGCTCTGCTGCGTTGCGCGCGGCAGCCTGGCCTTCGTAGGCCACAGCCCGGCGCTCGGCACGGGGAAGGTCAGTGCGGGGAGCCTCAGCCCCGACGCGTCCGCGTCCGCCACGGCCGCCACGGCCACCCGCGGTGGGTGCAGCCTGGGTGGTGCGGCGGGCGCGCTTGCGCTCGGCGTTGGCGCCGGTGGAGCTGCCGCCGCCCTGGTTGGACTTGGCGGCCAGCAGCGCGGCGCGGGTGCGCGGATCAATCTTGTCGGCCATTTCGCCGACCAGTTCGGCAACCAGGGGCGAGTTGGCGGTGACCCGCTCGAAGTTGACCTCGACGCCGGCAGCCTTCATCAGCTTCTTGACGTCGGACTGCTGCTCCGGCAGGGTCAGCGTGACCACAGTGCCGTCGGAGCCGGCGCGGGCGGTACGGCCCGAGCGGTGCAGGTATGCCTTGTGCTCTGTGGGCGGATCCACGTGGATGACCAGCTCGACGTCGTCGACGTGGACGCCGCGGGCCGCGACGTCGGTGGCCACCAGGACGCGGACCTCGCCGGAGGAGAACTCGGCCAGGTTGCGGTCACGGGCGTTCTGCGAGAGGTTGCCGTGCAGGTCGACGGCGGGGATGCCCGCGTCGGTCAGGGTCTTGGCCAGCTTCCGGGCGTGGTGCTTGGTGCGCATGAAGAGCACACGGCGGCCGGCGCCCGAGGCGAGCTCGACGATCAGCTGCTTCTTGACGGTCTGGTCGTTGACCACCAGTACGTGGTGTTCCATGGTGGTCACCGCGGCCTGTGACTCATCCACGGCGTGGGTCAGCGGGTTGGACAGGTAACGCTGGACGATCTTGTCCACTCCGTTGTCCAGCGTGGCGGAGAACAGCAGGCGCTGGCCCTGGCTGGGGGTCATGTCCATGAGCTTCTTGACCACCGGCAGGAAGCCGAGGTCGGCCATGTGGTCGGCCTCGTCCAGGACGGTGATCTCGACGCCTTCGAGGGTCAGGATGCGCTGGCGGATCAGGTCCTCCAGGCGGCCCGGGCAGGCGATGACGATGTCAACGCCGGCACGCAGGGCCTTTTCCTGGCGGGCCTGGGAGATGCCGCCGTAGATCACGGTGGTGGTCAGGCCCATGGCCTTGGCCATCGGCTCGATGGTGGCGTTGATCTGGGTGGCCAGTTCACGGGTCGGTGCGAGGACCAGGCCCATGGGGCGGCCGGGCTTGCGGAAGTGCTTGGCTTCCCGCTCGGCGAGTCGTGCCACAAGCGGGATGGCGAAGGCAATGGTCTTGCCGGAGCCGGTGCGGCCGCGGCCCAGGACGTCGCGTCCGGCCAGTGTGTCCGGGAGGGTCTTGACCTGGATGGGGAACGGTTCGACGATCCCCTGGGCGGTGAGGGTGTCGGCAAGTGCTTTGGGCGTGCCGAGGGCAGCGAAAGTAGTCATATGTTTCAAAGGTCTTTCAGGCGGTATCCGTGCGGATATCGGCCCCCGGTGCCGGTTGGCCCAGGGGTTCGCCGAAGAAAAGTCAGGTGATCAACCGGGCTGTTGCCAAACTTCAGCAAGCGGCCGCCGGGACCAAATGGAACGCGTTCATCGACGCAGGATGTGCCTCTCACATGAAAAAATCCCACTCCCTGAGCCGGAATCCGGAAGGAATCCAGCAGGGGATCCGGATGATGGACCGAAGCCGGTCAACCGAATCAAGAGTGGGCATCACTGCACATCAAGTTTCACCAGTCTATCATCCGGGCGGCCCCGGGCCCGCTTCGCGCCGCGCGGCCCGCTACAACGCCAGGCTGGGCGCCTGGAACAACGGGTGTGCGACGCCGCGTGCGCCGGGGCCACGGAGCCTGTCCTGGCCTGGGCGGACACGGCCTGGGCGGCCGCGCGCAGAATGACCAGCGCCTCGGCGTCGATCAGCCGCCGGGTGCCGGTCCTCGAGTCCACGATCCACGAGTCCACGAGTCCACGGACGCCACCGTCTGCGAGACCCGGCCGCGGTGGAAGAGCTTGCCGTTGTGCCACGCCTCAATTTCGTCCCCCACCGACAGCTCCGAGCTCGAATCGACCTGCCGGGCCTCTTCTGCAGCCATGGCTTGCTCCTTGCCCCACGTTCCAGCTATTTCGTTGTCAGGCTCCAGCCTGCACCCGGAACGTTTCCGCGGCGTTTCCGCGCCGTGATTTCTTTGTGTCGCCGCCCGGGCCGGCCTGCCATGATGTGAACAGCGACCCGAAGGAGCATCATGACCGAGCACCAGCACACCGACGGCACCGTCGACGGCACGGCGGCTCAGCTGTGGGATGAGAGATACAGCAGCCAGCCCCGTGTGTGGAGCGGGCGGCCGAATCCGCAGCTGCTCGCCGAAGCGGCCGCCCTGCCGCCCGGACGCGCCCTGGACCTGGGCTGCGGCGAGGGCGCCGACGCGATCTGGCTCGCCGCCCAGGGCTGGACTGTCACCGCGGTAGATGTCTCCGCCGTCGCGCTGGAACGGGCTGCGGCCCATGCCCTGGAGTCCGGGCAAACCGGGAACATCGAGTGGGTGCGGCAGGACCTCGCCACCTGGGTCCCGGAACGGCAGTACGAGCTGGTCAGCGCCCAGTTCCTGCACTCCACCCTGATGCCGTGGCAGGAGGCCCTGCAGCTCGCGGCCGCAGCGGTGCGGACGGGCGGCACCCTGTTCGTCGTCGGCCACCACCCCGAGGGCCTGCCGCCCTGGGGAAACCACCACTCACCGGAGACGTACTTCAGCGCTGAGGACGTGGTGCGGGAGCTGGGGATAGCAGCGCCCGAGTGGCGCGTAGACGTGGCGGTGAGCCGGCGCCGCAGTATGACCGGCCCGGACGGCGAGCCGGCCGAAATCGCCGATGCCGTGCTGCGCGCCACCAGGCTCGCCGGCCGCTGAGCGCCGTGGTGGAGATTCCCTCCGGTCACGGGCCATCCAGGCCCGGTCCTGCTCCGGATTACCGGTGGAACCACCGGTCAACAGCAGGCAAGGACATCTCATGGGACGCAACGACAACGTCAAGTACACGGTCATTCACCACCTCGGCGCCGCGAGCGAGGGTGCCGGGAAACAGGCCGGGGCCCACGCGCCGAATCGTGCGGGCCGGCAGGACCGGGCCGCGCTGCAGGAGGCCGGCGGGGCTGTAAGGGACGCCCTTGGCGATCCCAACGGCAGCATCAGGCCCCGGTGCCGGCACGCCCGAGGACGGCCTCAGCCGGGGTTAGGCCCCGGGGCCGCCGACGGGCGTCCCGGATACCCGCGGGGCGACCACAACGGCGGCGACGCCGATGGCCGCGGTGAGCGCGAAAACGCCGGCGAAGGACGCCGCCGTCGTGGTGAACGCGGCAAAGACGATTCCCGTGGCGGCGAGGGCCAGTGCCCCGCCAAGGGAATCGGAGATGGACATGGCCGAGCTGTTGAACCCCTGGGTGTCCTTGGTGGAGAGCGCCAGGGTCATCACGCTCAGGCGCGGATACATCAGCCCCATGCCACCACCGGCAAACACCCAGCCGGTGATCGCGACGGCGGCCGGCCAGCCGAGCCACGTGGTCACCAGGGTAAGGACGACGGCGCCAAGCACCAGCGCCGCACCGATCCGGACCGCGCGTCGGTGATCCAGACGGGATCCGAGCCGGCCCTGGATGGCGGAGGCGGCCGCCCACGCGAGGGCCCCTCCGGTGAGGGTCAGCCCGGCGAAGGTCGGCGAGAAGCCGTAGCGTTCCACGAGCAGATACGGCAGGTACACCTCCGCGCCGAAGAATGACGCCGAGGCCAGTCCGCGGGTGAGGATGACGCTCGGTAGCCCGCGGCGGGCCGTGAGCGTTCCTCGCGGCACGAGAGGCCTGACGGCGACGAGCGCCACGGCGACGGCGGCGGCCGCCAGCACGCCGCCGGCCACCGGGACCTCTGCGGACAGGTTGAGGCCCAGCACGGCGAGTGCTGCCAGGGTAGCCCACGCCAGCCGCCCGTAACCCCACGGCGTGCGGGCGGGCTCGGCGCGGCCGCTGGACATGCCCTCCGGCACGTTGCGCTCCGCGGCTCCGCGCAGGCCGCGCACGGCAGGGACGATCATCAGCAACGCCGGCACCACGAGTCCCACGACGCCGAGGAACACCCAGTGCCAGCTGGCGAGCTGCGCCACGATCCCGGCGGCGAACGGGCCCACGAGGGAAGGGATCACCCAGGACGCGGCGAACGCGGCGAAAATCTTCGGGTGCAGCACTGCCGGATAGATCCTGGCCACCACCACGTACAGCGCCACCGTCATGGCGCCGCCGCCGAGGCCCTGCACCAGCCGGCCGGCCACCAGAGCTGCCATGCTCCCGGCCGTGCCGGCAATCAGCAGGCCCAGGACGAACAACGCCACCGAGGCGTACAGGGGGCCGACAGGACCGCGCCGGTCGGCCCAGTTGCCGGCCGCCACCATGCCGATGACACCGGTGGCGAGCGGCCCCGCGAACGCCAGCGCGTAGAGGGCGGCGCCGTCCAGTTCGCGGCTGACGAGCGGCATGATGGTGGTCACCGCCATGGATTCGAAGGCGGCCAGGAACACCAGGGCGCAGGCACCGAGGGTCACCAGCAGGTAGCTGCGGTGGAACAGGCCGGCCGATTCGTGGGCCTGGGCGGGTGCTGTACGGGTCAAGGGAGTGGCCTGATCGATAGTCATGGACGCAACCCTAAAACCTCAACTAAAGTTGAGGTCAAGGCCCGTCCTCCTGCGGTTTGCTGGAGTGTCTTCGGCGGAGTTTGAGTGAAGGCTAAAGGGGAAGCATGCCACAGCTGGCGGGCGGGGCGCACCACCCCCTGAGTATCGGCGAGGTGTCCCAGCGCAGCGGTGTGGCGCCGTCGGCCCTGCATTTCTATGAGCGCAACGGGCTGATCTCCTCGACGCGGAACACCGGCAACCAGCGCCGGTACCGGCGGGACGTGCTGCGCCGGGTGGCCTTCGTCCGGGTATCGCAACGGGTGGGCATCCCGCTGAAGGACATCCGGGCCGCACTGGACTCCCTGCCGGAGGGCCGCACCCCCACCAGGCGTGACTGGGCCAGGCTCTCCCGGCTGTGGCGGTCCGAGCTGGACGAGCGGATCGCGGCGCTGGAACACCTCCGCAACGACCTGGACGGCTGCATCGGCTGCGGCTGCCTGAGCCTGAAGACCTGCCGGCTGCAGAACCCCGACGACCAGCTGGGCGGCAGCGGGACCGGCCCCCGGCGCTGGGAGCCCGCGGCACTGCCCGCTGCCGCGCCGGCGGCGGCGGCGACGACGGCACTGCCCGCTGCCGGCACGGCGGACCGGGCCTAATCCGCGAGGTCGAGGCCATGGGCGGGAACGACGACGGACCCGCTCGCCGTCGAGTCCGGGTTCAGCATCCAGCCCACCCGCTTGACCGTGCTGAGCATGACCACGCTCTCGGCGAGCTCGATGCCCGGCACCCGCTGCCGCAACGCCAGCTCCGCATTCATCACCTCGGCCAGCGAATGCAGCCACATGATGATGACGAAATTCGTCCGGCCCGTGGTGGACGCACTCAGCCGGACGTTCCGCAGGCTCCGGAGCGCGGCGGCAGCCGCCTCGTGCTGGCCTGCCGGTACGTTGGCGAACCACTGACATGTGACGGGGAAGCCTGAATACTTCTGCGCGACCTCGCACCGGAAGGACAACATCCCGCTGGCCAGGACCCGGTTCAGCTGGCGCTGCACGGTGGCGGGGTGCCGGCCGAGGGCGCGGGCGATCTCGGCCGCCGTCGCACGGCCGTCCCGGGACAGGAAGGGCAGCAGCGCCAGGTGGCTGGCCGGCAGCGGCGGCCCGGCACGTTCCGCAGGCATCAGTCCGGACGCCTCGGGACCGGCCACCGCCCGGAGCGCCGCCCGCTGGGTGCGGTCCAGCACATTGAGGCGCCAGGCGTCGCCGCCGCTGTGCAGCCGGGTGCACAGCGAGGCCTGGTTCTTCAGCAGCCCGTCCACGTCCTTGAGCCGGGTCACCACACCGGCGCTGAATTCCTCCAGGGAGGGCGTGATCACGGTCAGCATCAGGTCCCGGTTGCTCGCGGCCTCCTCGATGGTGACCACCGCCGGAAGGGCCGCCAGGGCCGCCGTCACCTCGGCCCGGCGGTGCATTTCACAGTCGATGTCCACCAGGGCGAGGCACATCTGCTTCGGGTCCCCCACCAGGTGGGCTGTCACCCACGAGGCGCCGGCCGAGCGCAGCCGCTCCCAGCGGGCCGCGAGCGACGTCGCATGGACACCCAGCACCCGCGAGGCGTCCTGCCAGCTCAGACGCGGCGCGATCTGCAGCGCATGGATAAGCGCCAGGTCTTCTTCGCTGAGTTCCATTTCACCCTTGCCTTCAATGATTGCGCGAAAATTCATGATGATGCTTGAAAATGCATTATTCCAGCAGCCTGGGCCAGTGTGAGCTGCGCCACTGGAGAATTGGCAGAACGGTCGTCACAGACCGGAGGCACGGACAGCGACACGCCAGCCAGGATCTACAGACAAGGACCACGAATGCCGATCGCCGCAGACGCCAGGGAACTGCAGGGGGACCTCACCAGGTTCCGGCACGAGATGCACCGGGAACCGGAAATCGGGCTGGACCTCCCCCGGACCCAGGAGAAAGTGCTCAAGGCGCTGGACGGCCTCCCGTTCGAGATCACCCTCGGCCGGGACACGACGTCGGTCACCGCGGTCCTCCGCGGCCAGGCCCCCCGCCCGGAGGCAGCCGGCGCGACCGCCGGCTCGGCCGCCGGCCGGCCCGCCGTGCTTCTCCGGGCGGACATGGACGGCCTGCCCGTCCAGGAGAAAACCGGCGCCGCCTTCACCTCGATGATCGACGGGGCCATGCATGCCTGCGGCCACGACCTCCATACGGCGATGCTCACCGGCGCGGCCACCCTCCTCGCAGAGCGCCGGAACGAACTCGCAGGCGACGTCGTCCTGATGTTCCAGCCCGGCGAGGAGGGTTTCGACGGCGCCAGCTACATGATCCGCGAAGGCGTCCTGGAGGCGTCCGGCCGCCGGGTGGACGCCGCCTACGGGATGCACGTGTTCTCCGCCCTGGAACCCTACGGCCGGTTCTGCACCAGGCCCGGCGTGATCATGAGCGCCTCCGACGGGCTGTTCGTGACAGTCCTGGGGGCAGGCGGGCACGGCTCGGCACCGCACGCGGCCAAGGATCCCGTGACCGCGGCCGCCGAAATGGTCACCGCCCTGCAGGTGATGATCACCCGGCAGTTCAACATGTTCGATCCCGTGGTCATCACCGTGGGCCTGCTGCAGGCCGGCACCAAGCGCAACATCATCCCCGAGACCGCACGGTTCGAGGCGACCGTCCGCACCTTCTCCGAGGAGGCACGGGACAAAATGATGACCGCCATCCCGGCGCTGCTCAAGGGCATCGCTGCAGCACACGGCGTGGAGGTGGACGTGGACTACCGCGCCGAATACCCGCTGAGCGTCACCGACGAGGACGAGACGCACACGGCCGAGCGCGTCATCCACGAGCTTTTCGGCAGTGAGCGGCACACCCGCTTCGCGAACCCGCTCAGCGGATCCGAGGACTTCTCCCGGGTGATGAACGAGGTCCCGTCCACGTTCATCGGACTCAGCGCGGTCCCCGCGGACGCGGACCACACCACCTCCGCGTTCAACCACTCCCCGTATGCCACGTTCGACGACGGCGTGCTCGCCGACGGCGCGGCGCTCTACGCCGAACTGGCCCTGCAGCGCATCGCAGCACTGGCCGCCCGCCCCGGCGCGGCCGCAGACGCCGCCGCTCCCGCCATCCGCCCCTGACTCACCCCTGCCCTGGAGAGATGCAATGACAACCACCCTCAACCCACAGCGCGATGCCCGGGCCACACTCCGGAAAACCATCGTCGGCACCGGGATCGGCAACGCCGTCGAATGGTATGACTGGGCGATCTACGCCACTTTCACGCCGTTCATCGCCAGCCAGCTCTTCAGCAAAGCCGATCCCGCCTCGGCGGTGCTGTCCACCCTGGCGATCTTCGCCGTCGGCTTCGTCGCCAGGCCGTTCGGCGGCTTCCTGTTCGGCTGGATCGGCGACAGGATCGGCCGCAAGTCCTCCATGACGCTGGCCGTCGGGCTGGCCTCGCTCGGCAGCCTGCTGATCGGCATTGCCCCCACCTTCGCCGCCGTGGGCGTCTGGGCGTCCGTGCTGCTCCTCGTGGCCCGGCTGATCCAGGGGCTTGCGCACGGCGGCGAGCTGCCGTCGTCGCAGACGTACCTGTCCGAGATCGCGCCGCGGGAACGCCGCGGGCTCTGGTCGACCCTGATCTACACCTCCGGCACCGTGGGGATCCTGTTCGGGACGCTGCTGGGCGCGGTCCTGAACATGAGCCTCAGCACGGAGATGATGAACGCGTGGGGCTGGCGGATCCCGTTCCTGATCGGTGCCGTGATGGGTCTCTACGCCCTGGTGATGCGCGCCCGGATGCACGAGAGCAGCGTCTTCGAAGACGAGCCCGCGGCGGACAAGCGGGAACCCATCTGGCCGCAGATCGTCCGGCACCGCAAGCAGGCGCTCCAGGTGATCGGCCTGACCGTCGGCCTCACCGTCATCTACTACATCTGGGGCGTGGTGGCCCCCAGCTACGCCACCACCGCTCTGAAGATCGACCGCGGCGAAGCCCTGTGGGCCGGAGTCATCGGCAACGTGGTCTTCATTGCCGCCCTGCCGTTCTGGGGGAAGCTCTCGGACCGGATCGGCCGCAAGAAGGTCCTGTGGGCCGGCGCCACCGGTGCGGCGGTGCTGCACTTCCCGATGACGTGGCTGCTCAAGGATTCGGCCTGGCAGCTGGCGGTCAGCATGTCGGTGATGCTGGTCTTCATCGCTGCGAGCGCCGCGATCGTGCCGGCCGTGTTCGCCGAACTGTTCCCGACCAGCATCCGGACTGTGGGCGTCGGCGTCCCGTACTCGATCTGCGTGGCCGCGTTCGGCGGGACCGCCCCGTACCTGCAGCAGTGGCTCAAGGACATCAACATGGCCCAGGCCTTCAACCTCTACGCGGTGGCCCTGCTGGTCATCAGCATCCTGTTCATCTTCAGCATCCCGGAGACCAAGGGCAAGGACCTGCGCGGCTGAGTTCCGGGCCGGGTTCAGCCGCCAACGAAGCGGTTACGCCCGGCCCGGTAGCCGAACACGGCCGCCAGCGCGCCAACCCCGAGGAACAGTGCCCCGGCCGCGGCGAAGGACCCGGTGGAGTGGTGCAGCTGGCCGACCAGGAGGGTGCCGGCGGATCCCACCCCGTAGCCGACGCCCTGCATCATGCCGGACAGGTGGGCTGCGGTGTGGCCGTCGCGGGTGCGGAGCATGATCATGGTCAGCGCGACGGCGGTCAGGCTGCCCTGGCCCAGGCCCAGCAGCCCGGTCCAGAGCCAGATCAGCTCCAACGGGCCGAAGATGCTCAGCGCGAACCCGCCGCCGGTCATCAGCGCCACGACGGCGTTGATGGCGCGCTGGTCCCGGAACCGGGCGGCCAGGGCCGGGGCGAAGAGGGAACCAAGCATCTGCAGCACGATCGAGGCGGAAACGATCAGCCCGGCGGTGCCTCCGTCCACCCCGCGCTCGCGCAGGATCGGGGCCAGCCAGGCAAAGACACTGAAGGACATCATCGCCTGCAGGACCATAAAGATGGTCACCTGCCAGGCGATGCCCGAGCGCCACACGTTGACGACGCCGGCCGCCTGCTGGTGCCGGCCGTGGCGCTGCCTCACGGCCAGCGGCAGGAACAGCACAAGGACGACGCCGGCGGGCAGCGCCCAGAACCAAAGCGCCGCGGTCCACTCCCCGGTCGCGGCGAAAACGGGGTAGGTGAAGCCGGCGCCGAGCGCCGCGGAGGCGCAGATCGCCGTCGTGTAGAGGCCACCCATCAGGCCTAGCCGGTGCGGGAAGTCACGCTTGACGAGGCCGGGCAGCAGCACGTTGCAGAGCGAGATCGCGGCGCCGCAGGCTGCCGTTCCGGCCAGCAGGGCGGGCAGGTGCCCCGCGCCGGTCACCTCCACCGGGCGCAGCAGCAAGCCCGCGGTCAGCGCCAGCATGGCGCCGAGCAGCACACGTTCCGCGCCGAAGCGGCGGGCCAGCACAGGGGCGAGCGGGGCGAACACGCCAAGCAGCGTCACGGGCACCGTAGTGAGGACCACCGCCGCCCAGCCCGGCAGCCCGGCGTCGGCCGTCACTTCCGGAAGCACCGCGGAAAAGCTGGAGAAGACGGTGCGGAGGTTCAGCCCGATCAGGACCAGGCACACGCCGAGGTAGGCCAGCGCACGGCGGCTGCCGACCCGGGTTGATCCGGCCGCGGGGACGTCGTCGATTTCGGCGTCCACCAGCATGCCTCGGCCGGCCTCGATCTCGAGTCCGGGAACGGTGGAGTCCTGGGAGCTCTTCGGTACAGTCACGGACCCATTTTGGCAGGTCCGTCGCCGCAGGCGTTGTCAACAGCGCCCTGTCTAGAGCAGCACTGCCGGCGGTCCTGTCACCTCCGGCTGAGGATCAGGTAGCGTTCGTCGCTGATCTCCTTTCCCCACAGCGCCGGGTCTGTCAACGGCACGACCTCGGCGTGGTGGCGGTGCCTGAGTACCAGTTCCCGGCACTCCGCCGAGGGCATTCCGGCGCCGGTGCCCCACAGCCCTTCCACCAAGACCATAGTTCCCGGCCGGCGCAGGAGCCGCGCCCAACGACCAAGCGCGGCGTCCGGGTCCGGGAGTGCCCACAGCACGTGACGGGCCAGCACGACGTCGTAGCTCGCCGGCGGGTATGGCGGTTCTGAGGCGTCGCCCTGCATGAACTCAACCGCTGCCGAAAGTCGGGCGCCTACGGCTTCGGCAGCCTTGGCCCGCGCTGCGTCCACCATCCGGGCGGACAGGTCCAGGCCCCTGACGCTGTGGCCTGCCTCCGCAAGCAGGATGGACAGGCTGCCGGTCCCGCAGCCTAAATCTGCCGCTTCACTGCCGGGCATGGGAATGAGCGGCAGGATCAGCTCCGCCCAGGCCCGGCGGACGCCCGGATCCAGCAGGCCGTGGTCGGCTTCCCGGTCGAATTCTGCCGCCTGCCCGTCCCAGTATTCGAGTGTTGAGTCGATCATGCGGACAGTCTGCCACGGCCCCCTGACAGGAACAGGCGCCACGGCCCACCCGGCGGGACGCCGGAACTCCACTATTCTGGAAGGGATGAGTGAAACCCCAGAATCCCCCCAGACGCCGCAGACGCCCCGCCCGGTGACCCCCGGAACCCAGGCCTCGTTCGGTACCTACGGCGGCCGCCCGGTCAGCTTCGTGCGCCGCGGCACCCGCCTGCAGGGCCGCCGCCAGGTCGCCTGGGAAGAGCACTCCGACCGCTGGGCCGTCGAGGTCCCGCGCCACATCGCCAACACCTCCGTGCACCCGGACTACGTGTTTGACGCGGAGGCGGAATTCGGCCGCAGGGCCCCGCTCATTGTCGAGATCGGTTCTGGACTGGGCGACGCCGTCTGCCACGCCGCCGAGGCAAACCCGGACAAGGACTTCCTCGCAGTCGAGGTGTACACCCCCGGGCTGGCCAACACACTGATCAAGATCAACGGCCGCGGCCTGAGCAACGTCCGGGTCGTGGAAGCGAACGCCCCCGAGGTGCTCGCCACCATGCTCCCCGCCGGCTCCGTCACGGAGCTGTGGGTCTTCTTCCCGGACCCGTGGCACAAGTCCCGGCACCACAAACGCCGCCTCATCCAGCCGGCCTTCGCCGAACTCGCCTCACGCGCCATCCAGCCGGGCGGCATCTGGCGGATCGCGACGGACTGGTCCAACTACGCCGTCCATGTGCGGGATGTCCTGGCCGGCTCGCCGGACTTCGAAAACCTGTACGAGGGCGAGCGCAGCGGCGCCGACAGCCCCCTCACCCAGGTCTGGGAATCCGGCGTCGAGTCCCTCGTCGGCGGCGCACCCGTCAAGGAGGGCCGCGCCCCCGTGAGCACCGAACACACCGGCCCCAACGAGGGCACGGACCAGACCGGAGGTTGGGCACCCAGGTTCGACGGCCGGGTCCTGACCAGCTTCGAGGGCAAGGCCCATGAGGCCGGGCGGCTCATCTTCGACCTCAGCTACCGGCGGCGCTGAACGGCGGCGGCGCTCCCCCGCGGCGCCGGCTTCCGCGGCGCCGTCGGCGTCCGCTTTGCTGGCGCGGCGGCGTCCACTTGTTCCGCCTTGTTCTCCGCGGCGCCCTCCGGAAACGGCCCGGTCCCGAAGCGCCGGAGGCTGTTCCCGGACGCCGTGGCATGGCACGATTGCCTTCAGAGGCATGCGCCGGGCGGAAGTCTTGCCCGGCCGAAACAACCGAGCCAGTTGAGGGAGCCGTCATCAAAAAAGAAATGAAAGACGTCGCTGATGCGACCGAGGACTTCACCAACTCGCGGGCGCTGGAAATCGTGGCGCGCGCCGGGTTTGCCGTGAGCGGACTCCTGCATTTCCTGATCGGCCTGGTTGCGATCCGGCTGGCCATGGGCGGCCAGGGCCAGGCCGACGTCAGCGGCGCAGTGCAGCAACTCGCCAGCCAGCCGGCGGGGCCGCTGCTGTTGTGGGGCTCGTTCGCAGCCTGCGTCGCGCTGGCCCTGTGGCAGACCAGCGATGCCATCTTCGATTTCGAGCACCTGCCGGCCAAGAAGAAGCTCGGGAAGAAACTCAAGGCCGCCCTGCAGGCCGTGGTCTACGCCGGGCTCGCTGTGACCCTCGCGTCCTTCGCCGTCGGCGCCGGCAAGGAGCAAAGCAGCTCCACCAGCGACCTTTCCGTCTCCGTGATGCAGGCTCCCGGCGGGTACGCGCTGCTGCTGGCCATCGGCGCTGCGGTTGCCGTCACCGGGATCGTCTACGCCATCCGGGGCTTCCGGCAGTCCTTCAAGAAGCACCTCCGGCTTCCGGCCTCCGAGAAGGCGCGGTCCGCGGTGACAGTGCTCGGCGTCGTGGGCTACGCCGCGAAGGGGATCGCCCTTCTGCTGACTGGCTTCCTCATCATCATTGCCACCCTGAGGGTCCATCCGGAAGAATCGACCGGCATCGACGGCGGCCTGAAGGGTCTGCGCGAACAGCCGTACGGCATTTACATGCTGGCGGCCGTGGGCATCGGCCTGATTTGCTACGGCGTTTTTATGGTGGTGCGCGCCAAACTCGCCAAGATGTAGCTGGGGCGGGCCGGGCGGCCGGCCCTGCCGTCCGGCTGCAGCCGGGCGGGTGCGGGCGGCTACCCATTCGGGACGGCGATGACGGCCACCGTCTGCTGCTGACCGTCGCGCATCTCGACGCTGGCGATGCGCGCAAGCTGCACGGGGGTGGCGCCGGTGATCTTGACCCGACCGCTGGGCGTGGCCGTCCAGGCGCAGGCCCGGTCTTCGACGCCGTCGCGGTCCTTCACCCAGAGCGAGAATGTGCCGTCCACCGGCAGGCTGCGGCCGTCGACCGCGAGTTCCGTGCCCCAAGTCTTCTTGACCAGGCCCACGGTGAACTGCAGACCGTTGCCGGCCTGCACGGAGTAGCTGGCATCCGGCTTGGCCGGCGGGCTGAGCAGCGGCGCAGCAAAGGCCCCCAACGCCAGGCAGGCCGCAGCCGCGGCTGCCACCGCCGCCGTCCACCGGCGTCGGACTGTCCGCCGGCGGGCGGACAACGCATCGAGCAGCTTCCGGGGCCCGGGATCAGCCCCGGGTGCTGGCAGCCCTGGTCCGGCCGCAGCAGCCAAGGCGGTGAGGTCGACCACCGTGAGGGCCACAGCGTCTGCCACGGGTACCGCGTCCAGCAGCGCGGGGAGGCTGGCAAGTTCGTCGAGCTCCTGCCGGCAGTCAGGGCAGGCGCCCAGGTGTTGTTCGAAGGCTGCGGCTTCGGCCGGGTCGAGTCCGCCCAGCAGATAAGCGCCGAGCAACCGGTGGAGTTCCGTCCCGTTCACCGCTGCACCCCCATTTCGTCAAGGATTGTCCGCAAGGCCCGCACCGCGTAGAACGCCCTTGATTTAACCGTTCCGGCGGGGATACTCAACGTCTTCGCCGTCTCCTGGACCGTGTAGCGGCGGTAGTGGAGGGCCACCAGGACGTCCCGGTGCTCGGCGCTGAGCCGCAGCAGCGCTTCCTCCATCAGGACCTTGTTGAGGAGTTCGTCGACGCGTTCGGCAGCGTCGACAGGATCGGCCAGATCGCGTTCCGCGGCCTCGCGGGGCCTGCGCTGGGCTTTGCGGTAGTTGTCGATCATGATGTTGCGCGCGGTCCTGAACAAGTAGCTTTTGAGGCTGCCGGTGATCTCGGGCGCCTGCTGCCAGATGCGCAGTATGGTCTCCTGCACGACGTCGTCCGCCATCTGCGGGTCCCGGGAGGCGCTGAGGACAAAGCGCCGCAGGGCCGTACCGTGCTCGCGGTAGATGGCGGTCACCACGTCCTCGTCCAACGACATGCGATCCCTCCCGGCCTTGTGCCCTGTGCCTTTTGACCCCTATGACGTATGACGCACCACAAAAGTTCACTGCGCCGCCTTGAACCATTCTTCACCGGTGGACGTCGTATCGGATAGCGCCGGCCTGGCGAGGTGGCCGGTCCGAGTCAAGGAGCAGCAGTTGAAGAAGCACCTCAGCATTGGCCTGTCCGCTTTTGCTCTTGCCGCACTGCTTTCCGGCTGTGCCGGCGGCAGCGGGACCACCACGGCAACGACGTCGGCCGCCGCGCCCCCGGCCACCAGCCCGGCTCCCGCGTCCTCCGCGGCCGCCAGTTCGGCTCCTGCCCCGGCCACGGCCGCGGAGCTCAAGGTGGCGGCGTCCAAACTCGGTCAGATCGTGGTGGACGGCAAGGGCATGAGCGTCTACTACTTCACGAAGGACACAAAGGATTCGGGCACGAGCGCCTGCACCGGCGGATGCCTCACCGCATGGCCTCCCGTCACCACCACCTCGGATGCGCCGGCGGTCGAAGGCGTCACCGGCACCCTGGGAACCATCACCACCCCCGACGGCAAGAAGCAGGTGACCATCAACTCAATGCCGATCTACTACTTCGCCAAGGACCTTGCGGCCGGGGATATCCTGGGCCAGGGCGTCAACAGCGTCTGGTATCTCGCGGCACCGTCCGGCGAAATGATCACCACTGCACCCGGTTCCTAGCGCCACCGGCTGCCGCCGCTGGGGGCGGCAGGACCGGCGGCAGGACCGGTGCCGGGCCCAGAACACTTAGCCGAGAGTGCCGCTGTCCGCTTCCTCGAACTCGACGGCGGCCACGATCTCCTTGGTGACAGGGTGGATCATAAAGGCTTCGTCGTTCTCCTCCACCATCAGGAATTCGCCCTGGTCCGTGGTGAAATGCCAGGCGAGGGACTGCCCGCCGTCGTGGTTGTAATTGGGATCGCCCATGGTGATCTTCACGAGTGTGTGACCGGCCAGGTCGCAGAGTTCACGGATGATGAGCTCGAACTCCGGCACGTTCATCCGTTCCTCTTCCGCGGCTTCGGCCTGGCGTTCCGCCAGGTTGGGGACTCGGGAGACCCGCTCGGCGATGTGCCGGTCGAGTTCCTCGTCGTCCAGGACCAGCAGATCCGGCTGGGTCCGGAGCCACTCGGCGTTGAGCCGGACAATATCCTCGGTCTCCAGCAGCGGCTCAAACTCGCCGTCAAGCTCTTCGAGGAGCTGCAACGCCGGCGAAACGTCCGCGGTCCCGGCCGCGTCGCCGCCTTCCAGACCGGCGTCCCCGTCGAGGTACGCGTCGGCTTCCTCCTCGGAGAGGGCATTGAAGGCCGCGACAGTGCGGTTGAAAAGGTCCAGGTGCGCGGTGGCCCCCATGCCTTTCAGCCCCTCGCGGACGTAGGGGTCGACGTCGTCGCGTTCCGGCGTGGTGAACACGTACTGGGCGAACCCGCCGCCCAGCGACTGGGTCAGGTAAAAGTCGACGTAATAGCTGCGGAGGGCGTTCGGGGCGATCTCCTCGACGTCGAGCAGCTCCGCGTACATGGTGTTGACCACGTCGACGTTCGCGTCGACCACCTCCGCGTCGCCGCCGTTGATGCCTTCCCGGGTCAGCACGGGGGCGTAGCTCCGGACAGAAGGGCTGGTGGAAAGGCTGTGGGTCATGGGAAGTCCTCGCTGTTGACTGCGGGTGGCGCTCCGAACCATTTCACCGTAATTGCTCCGGCGGCCCGGCAGTTGAGACCCAGCTGAACGTCAGGCGAAGTTTGGGTGCACCTTCCTGCCCGTGGGCCTGCGCCTGGGACGTCGTCTCAGGACCGCGGCAGGCTCGCTAAGATGGATCAGATGACCAACTGCTGAAAGTAGTGCGCACAATGCCATCCCATCCGGACGAGAGTGCGGCACTGGCAATACAGACTCCCGCGATCAACGACCGCTCCCTTGCGGCCGGGCTTGCCTACGCCATGGGGAGCCGCGTTTCCGGGATCTCCTTCGACGCCGCCACCGGGCTGATGCTCGGCAAGGTGCGCGGCGGCTCTGATGTGCCCTATTCGACGACGGCGAAGCTGGTCCGGAAGGCGGGCGGCTGGAGCTGCACCGTGGGCGTCTGCAGCTGCCCGGTCCGGAAGGACTGCAAGCACGTGGCCGCCCTGCTGTTCGCAGCCGAGGACAACCCTGCGACGCGTGTCCAGTTGCTGGCCCCGGCCGATACCTCCCGGCTCGCCCGCCCGACGCCGGTACTCGAGGTGCCGGACTGGGAACAGGCCCTCAGCCCGCTGATTGCCCGCCCCGGCATCACCCAGTCCACCAACGGGATTCCGCTGGCGCTCCAGCTCGAGATCGAGGAACCCGCGCCGCATTTCTCGTACACCGGCCGCCGGGACCCCCTCCGCAGCGTCCGGCAGCTGAAGGCCCGGCCCGTCATCATGGGAGCCAAGGGCAAGTGGATCCGGGGCGACGTCTCCTGGAACACCCTGAGCTACCTGAGCTACCGGCGCGAGTGCAACGAGGCCCACGTCGAGTGGATGCAGGAGTTCCTGGCCTCGCACACCGCCCTCGCCAACCGCCAGCACTCCGGCACCGCGCCCTGGCTGGGGCTGAACACCTACGCCGGCAAGAACCTGTGGAGCCTGCTGGCCCAGGCCCGGAAGGTGGGCGTCGCCCTCGTCCACAGCCGGGGCCAGGAACCGGTGCGGCTCGTGGAGGACCCGGCCGTCGTCGGACTTAATCTCACCCGCTTCGGCGTCGGGCTGCCCGCGGCCGGCCCGGACGGCGACGGCGTCGAGGGGGCGGGCGTCCCCAAGGCGGCGGGCGTCGAGGGGGCGGCGGGCGGATTACCGACCGACGGCCTGTCCCTCGCGCCCACCATCACGGTGGAGGGCGCCGTCGTTGATCCTGCCTCCGTCGGGACCATCGGGCGCCCGGCCCACGGGATCTTCCTGACCTCGGGCGGAGACGCCCTCCCCGGCGTCGCGCCGGCCGATTCGATCATCACCCTCGCCCCGCTGGAAGGCGGGCTCAGCGAAGAGCTGCTGACCTTCGTCACCGCAGGGGCAACCCTGCACATTCCGGCCCGGGATGAGAGCCGGTTCCTGACCGGTTTCTATCCCAAGCTCAAGCAGTCCGCGCGGGTCACGGCGTCCGATGAGTCCGTCGAGCTGCCCACTCTGGCTGTCCCCACCCTGTCCCTGCTCGCCAACTACGGTGCGGACCACCGGGTGCGGCTGCACTGGGAATGGCACTACAAGTCCGGGAAGCTTGTCACGGCGCAGCCGCTGTGGCGCCACCCCGGCGATCACGGCTACCGCGACGACCCGGCCGAGGCCAGCGTCTTGGAGGCCGTGGGGCAGCCCTGGGACGTGGTGCCCGCATTGGGCGAGTCCGCCACGGGCGGCTGGGGGACGCCGCGGCTGGCGGCCTCGGCGGAACTCAGCGGCCTGGACACCCTGGCCTTCACCGAGGAGGTCCTCCCCCGGCTCCGCGAGTTGCCCGGCGTCGCGGTGGATACGGCCGGCGAGATTGCCGACTACCGGGAAGCCGAAGAAGCGCCCGTGGTGGCGATTTCCACCAAGGCCACCGACAGCCGGGACTGGTTCGACCTCGGCATCGTCATCACCCTCGAGGGCCAGCCGGTGTCCTTCGCGGCCCTGTTTTCCGCCCTCGCGTCAGGCCAGACACGCATGCTGCTGCCCAGCGGCGCGTACTTCTCCCTCGACCTGCCCGAGCTGCACCAGCTCCGGGCGCTCATTGATGAAGCCCGCTCGCTGCAGGACAACAAGGACGCGCCGCTGCAGATCAGCCGCTTCCAGGCCGGGCTCTGGGACGAACTGGCCCAGCTCGGCATCGTGGACGAGCAGGCCGCCGCGTGGCGCGAGGCCGTCGGCGGACTCCTGGAGGGCGGCGTGACGGGCCTGCCTTTGCCCGCAACGCTCAACGCCGAACTGCGCCCGTACCAGCTCGAAGGGTTCAACTGGCTCAGCTTCCTCTTCCGGCACGGCCTCGGTGGAGTACTGGCCGATGACATGGGCCTGGGCAAGACCGTCCAGGCGCTGGCCCTGATCTGCGCGGCCAAGGAGGCCGCAAAAGGGTCCGGCGGGGACCCGGGTGCCGGGGCGGCGTCCGGCTCCGCCCCTTTCCTCGTCGTCGCACCGACGAGTGTGGTGGGGAACTGGGAGGCGGAGACTGCGCGGTTCGCACCCGGTCTCAGGGTGAAGGCGATCAGCGAGACGTTCGCGAAGAGCGGGTCCACGCCGGCCGAGGCGATGGCCGGTGCGGACATCGTCATCACTTCCTACGCGCTGTTCCGGATCGACTATGAGGCCTATGCCGGGCGGGAATGGGCCGGTCTGGTCCTCGACGAGGCGCAGTTCGTGAAGAACCACCAGTCCAAGGCCTACCAGTGCGCCCGGAAACTCCCGGCGGTTTTCAAACTGGCGATCACCGGCACACCGCTGGAGAACAACCTGATGGAGTTCTGGGCGCTTACCTCGATCGTGGCGCCGGGCCTCTTTTCGAGTCCCAAGCGGTTTGCCGAGTACTACCAGAAACCGGTGGAAAAGAACGGCGACAAGGCCCAGCTGGACAAGCTCCGGCGTCGGGTCCGGCCGCTGATGATGCGCCGCACGAAGGAACAGGTCATCCACGACCTGCCGCCGAAGCAGGAGCAGATCCTGGAGGTGGTGCTGAACCCCCGGCACCAGAAGGTCTACCAGACGCACCTGCAGCGGGAACGCCAGAAGATCCTCGGCCTGATCGACGACGTCAACAAGAACCGCTTCACGATCTTCCAGTCGCTGACGCTGCTCCGGCAGCTCAGCCTCGACCCCTCGCTGATCGACCCCTCGCTCTCGGGGGTGCGGTCCAGCAAGCTCGACGTGCTCTTCGAGCAGCTGGAGGACCTGGTTGCGGAAGGCCACCGGGCCCTGATCTTCAGCCAGTTCACCGGATTCCTGGGCAAGGTCCGCGAGCGGCTAGTCGAGGAGAACATCGAGTTCTGCTACCTCGACGGCAGCACCCGGAACCGCACCGACGTCGTCAATGAGTTCAAGAACGGCGCCGCCCCGGTGTTCCTGATCAGCCTCAAGGCCGGCGGCTTCGGCTTGAACCTCACCGAGGCGGATTATGTGTTCCTGCTGGACCCCTGGTGGAACCCCGCCTCGGAGGCACAGGCCGTGGACCGCACGCACCGGATCGGCCAGGCCCGGAACGTGATGGTCTACCGGATGGTCGCCAAGGACACCATTGAGGAAAAGGTCATGGCGCTCAAGGCCAAGAAGTCCCGGCTGTTCGCGGACGTCATGGAGGGCGATGCCCTCTCCGGCGGGGCGCTCACGGCGGACGACCTCGCCGGGCTCTTCAACGACTGAGCGCGAACGGGCACCTACGCCCATGGCGCGAACGGGCACTCAAGCCCCCGCCCGCCGTCAACCGGCACTTAAGCTCCGGCCACACGGCGTCAGCCGAAGGCGACAACTGCGGCCCTACGACCGCAGTTGTCGCCTTCGCCGCCTTTGAATGTCGGCGCCCTTAAATGTCAGCGCCTCCTGATGTACTGAGTGTATGGAAGGCAGCACAGCCTGGATGGCGGACAGCAGGGCGGCCCTGGCCGCCGTCGCCGCGTCCGCTGCTGCGCTTGCCGCCTTCACCGGCGCGGGGGCGGCCCAGACTGATCCGTCCGGGCCCGATCCGCTCCGAAACGCCGCTCCGCTGGAAGACGCCGATCCGTTGCGGGATCTGGCGGATGATTGCCTGGACGGGCTCGCCGACGTCGCCCGGATGGAAGCCAGGTTCGCTGCGCTGAAGGTCAGGCTGGCCGCCGGATACGTGGGGGCGGCCAGGGCCCTGAGACCACCGGCGGCGTCCCCGCCGGAACACACCGCCCGGGAGATGGCCCTGGTGGCCGAGATCGCCTGTGTCCTGACCGTCAGCGAACGGGCCTCCGCCGCCCTCCTGGGAGAATGCCAGGCACTGACGACGGCGTTGCCGCTGACCCTGAACGCC